>JAJTHZ010000066.1 GCA_021299185.1 Lysobacteraceae bacterium
AACCATCCTCTTCTGCGCGATGCAGGTCCGGCTCCGGCAGGAAAGAGCGAGTATGCCTTTCTCATGGAGAAACTGGGTTCTCCAAGTGCGCGAGCGGCTCGGATCAAGCGATACATCGACGGCGCGCGAGATGATCAAGGTCGTCTCAAGATCAACTGGGCGCATCTGCTTTTGGCCGCGATGGTTGAAAACAACTACGTGCGTCGCATTCTGACCACGAACTTCGACCCCCTCATCGTCGAAGCGCTTGCGCTTACCGGGCAGCCGATTCGCACCTACGACCTGAGTACGTCGGGAAACTACGTGCAGGACATTCTCGACTCGGCTTCCGTCATTTACCTGCACGGGCAAATGCACAGCATGCTGCTTGCGAACTCGGCCGATGAAATGGCCAAGGTCCGAACTCTCTATCCTGCCGTGCTTCAGGAGGCGGTTCGAGGGGCGATGCTGGTTGTCGTCGGCTACTCGGGCGAATGCGACCCGGTACTGGATGCCCTCACCGCACTCCCGAACATCCCCGGTGGTGTCTGGTGGTCGCACTTCAGCCGATCCGGTGGACAGCCTGGCGGCGGCGTAGACGGACTTTTCGCCCGGCACGGCGCCAACTGCCATCTGGCCACGGGCGACGACGCAGACACCTTCATGCGCAAGCTGGTGCTGGACGGGATGCAACTTGATTTTCCCGACGAGGTGATGAAGCCGATCAAGGCGATCCGCTCATCTCTGGAACGGGTGACGTCGTTTCCCAATCACGATATTCCAGACCCAGACCCAGTAAGGGCAGCGCTCGACATGCTGCGCCGTGCGGAAGAGATGACCGATCCACCGGCGACAGTTGTGTCTGCATCTGACGGCCAAGTACTGACGAGACCGCCGGAATCCCTCGAAGTTATGTCCATGCTGGCGGCCATCGACATGGCAGCACTGAAGGGCGACTGGACCGAGTTCGATCGACTTAGGATCAGCGCCCAGCCCGATCCTCAGTCTCGTCTCTCGCAAGTGGTCGGCGACGCCTTGCTTCGACGCGCGGGTCGAGACCTGGAAGAGGGTGCTGTCGAGGCAGCCCTGAGCCACATCGAGCACGCGCGAACGTACGGCATCAGCTCAACGCGGACGCAATGGTTGCCGGTTGTTTGGGGCAATGCGCTGTCGGATCAAGCCAAGATCAAGGGCGACACCCCGGAGGCCGATGCCCTGTTCGTCGAGGCCGGGCGCAAGTACGCCGAGGCCGTGAGCATCAAGCCGGACATGCACGAGGCTTTTTACAACTGGGGCACCTCGCTGTCGGAGCAGGCCCGGCTCAAGGGCAACACCCCGGAGGCCGTTGCGCTGTTTGTCGAAGCCGGGCGCAAGTATGCCGAGGCGCTGCGGATCAAGCCGGATGATCAAAACGCCTTCAACAACTTGGGCAACGTGCTGTTGGCTCAGGCCCGGCTCATGGGCGACACCAAAGAAGCCGATGCCCTGTTGGTCGAAGCCGGGCGCAAGTACGCCGAGGCGCTGCGGATCAAGCCGGAAATGCACACGACCGCTTACAATTGGGGCAACGCACTGTTGTATCGGGCCCAACTTAAGGCTAACGCTCCGGAGGCTGATGCCCTGTTCGTCGAAGCCGGGCGTAAGTACGCCGAGGCCCTGCGGATTAAGCCGGACAATCACGAGGCCTTCAAGAACTGGGGCGGCGCGCTGTCGGAACAAGCGCGACTCAAGGGCAATACCCCGGAGGCCGATGCCCTGTTCGTCGAAGCCGGGTGCAAGTACGCCGAGGCGCTGCGGATCAAGCCGGACGATCACGAGGCCTTCAGCAACTGGGGCAACGTGCTGTCGGAACAGGCCCGGCTCAAGGGCAACACCCCGGAGGCCGTTGCCCTGTTCGTCGAAGCCGGGCGCAAATATGCGGAGGCGTTGCGCATCAAGCCGGACTCGCACGAGGCCTATAACAACTGGGCCAACGCACTGTCGTATCAGGCTCAAGCTAAGGGCAACACTCCGGAAGCTGATGCCCTGTTCGTCGAAGCCGGGCGCAAGTACGCCGAGGCCCTGCGCATCAAGCCGGACAAGCACGGGGCTTTCAACAACTGGGGCAACGCGCTGTCGGAACAGGCCAAGGTCAAGGGCGACACCCCGGAGGCCGATGCCCTGTTCGTCGAAGCCGGGCGCAAATACGCCGAGGCCGTGCAGATTAAGCCGGACCTACACGAGGCCTTCAACAACTGGGGCACCGCGCTGTCGGATCAGGCCCGGCTAAAGGGCAACACCCCGGAGGCCATTGCTCTGTTCGTCGAAGCCGGGCGCAAGTACGCCGAAGCGCTGCGGATCGAGCCAGACGATCACGAGGCCTTGAACAACTCAGGCAACGCACTGTTGGGTCAGGCCCGGCTCATGGGCGACAACCCGGAGGCTGATGCCCTGTTCGTCGAAGCCGGGCGCAGGTACGCCGAGGCGCTGCGGATCAAGCCGGACCTGCATGAGGCTCAATACAACCTTGGCTGTCTCTACGCACTACGGGGCCTGGCCGCAGACAGCGTCGGCGCTCTTCACACGTGGGCAAGGAACAATTCGCACGCGAATCGAAGATCATTGGATGAGGACCGTGATTTCGATCGCGTGCGATCGCACGTCGAGTTCAAGAGGTTCCGAGACTCACTCCCGGAATAGGCAGCGTCGGACGTGGGCAGCGGCTGCCGGACATCGCCAAAGGCCAACTGGGATTCAGCAGACGCGCAGGCGGGCCCGAACCGCCTACTGGCGCGGTCCGCGCAGGTTGGGCGGCGCACCGTCCTCGGTGCTGCGCCAGGGGTTGATGTCGAGCCCGCCGCGCCGGGTGTAGCGCGCGTACACGGTCAGCTTGCGCGGCGCGCAGCGCTGCAGGAGGTCGCAGAAGATGCGCTCCACGCAGTGCTCGTGGAAGTCGCTGTGGCGGCGGAACGAGACGAGGTAGCGCAGCAGGCCCTCGCGGTCGATGCGCGGGCCGGCGTAGCGGACCTGCACGGTCGCCCAGTCGGGCTGGCCGGTGACCGGGCAGTTCGACTTCAGCAACTGCGAAACCAGGGTCTCGCTGGCCGGCACGGTGGCGTCGGCGCGCAGGAACTCCGGGCGCGGCGGCCCGTAGTGGTCGATCTCGACGTCGAGGCCGTCGATCGACTCGCCGTCCATCTCGGCCAGCCGATCGCTGGCGAACGACGACGGCGCACGCAGGGCGACGCCCACCGGCGCGCCGGCGGCGGCCGACAGGTCGGTGGCGATCCGCGCGCCCAGTGCCGCGATCGAGCCGATGCGCTCCTGCGCGAAGCCGTTGAGGTACAGCTTGAGCGACTTCGACTCGATCAGGCTCGGCGACTCGCAGGGCACGCGGAACTCGCCGACCGCGACCTGCGGCTTGCCGCGCGGGTCGAGCCAGGACAGTTCGTAGGCGTTCCAGACGTCGACGCCGAGGAACGGCACCGACGCCCCGACGCCGAGCGATTCGCGCTGGGTCGCGCGCGGGATCGGGAACAGGCGGCCGGCGTCGTAGGTGTCGCCGTAGTCGACGGCGCGGCCGAGGCTGGAGTCCTGGAGCGTGCCCATGCGCCCATTGTAGGCCAAGCCTGCGCGCCGCCGGCGCGCGCGGCCGCGGGGACGCAGCGTCAGGGACCGCGCGCGTGCAAGCCCACCCGGTTGCCTTCCGGGTCGATGATCTGCGCGACCCAGCCGATCTCGCCCGGCAACTGCAGCGGTTCCATCGCCACCTGCGCGCCGGCATCCCGCGCACGCGCCAGCGGCGCGGCGAGCGAGGCGCCGCACCACAGGTAGACCACCGTGCCGTCGGCGCCGGGCCGGTTCGCCGCCGCACGCGAGATCGCGCCGCCGGTGCCGGGCGGCGCGATCTCGAACATCGCGTGCTCGCCCATCGAGGGGTCGTTCTCACGCTTGAGGCGGGTGGCGAGCATCCGCTCGTAGAACTGCACGCCGCGCTCGAAGTCGACGGCGGGGATTTCGAACCAGGTGACCACGGGATCCATTGCTTGCTCCTGCTGCCGGGCGGGATGCCGGCGTGCCCGCAGTCTCCTGCCAGGCTCCTGCCATGCTGGCGTCAGGATCGGCCATGGGGCCGGCGTGCAGCGGCCACCGGGCTGTCAGCAGCCGCCGTATCCTTGGGCCATGCGCAAGGCCCCGCACATTGACCACTGCCGACGGCTCGAGGAGATCCCCAACATCGGTCCGGCGATGGCCGGGGACCTGCGCCTGCTCGGCATCCACGCGCCGCGCGAACTGGCCGGGCGCGACCCGCTGGCGCTGTACCGGGCCCTGTGCGCGGCCACCGGCGTGCGGCAGGACCCCTGCGTGCTCGACACCTTCATCGCCGCCGTGCGCTTCGCCGAAGGCGGGCCGGCCCTACGGTGGTGGCGGTTCACGGCGGAGCGGAAGGAGCGGGTGGGGAGCGAGGAGTGGCGGATGGATTGAAAAGCGGCGAATGGCGAATGGCGAATGGCGAATGGGAAACGGCCCACTCGCGCAGCAGGCCCTCATCCAGCGCGCCGTCGCTAATGCCAACCCCGCCTCGAGGGACCACCGATCCAGCTCCAGTCCCCACGCCTGACCCATTCGCCATTCGCCATTCGCCCCCCCCCCCAAGCGGTCCGCCACTCCCCGACCCCATGCGCCGCGCCGATCGCCTGTTCCAACTGGTCCTGCAGCTCGGCCGCGGCAAGGTGCGCACCGCGCGCGCGCTCGGCGAGACGCTCAAGGTGAGCGAGCGCACGATCTACCGCGACATCGCCGACCTGGTCGCCAGCGGCACGCCGATCCAGGGCGCGCCCGGCATCGGCTACTCGCTCAAGGCGGGCTACCAGTTGCCGCCGATGATGTTCGAGCGCGAGGAACTGGAGGCGCTCGCGCTGGGCGCGGCCTGGGTCTCGGGTTATGGCGATCCCGGGCTCAAGGCCGCCGCCGAACGCGTGCTGGCCAAGATCGACAGCGTGCTGCCGGCGCGCCTGCGGCCGGAACTGCGCGCCGAGGGCATGGAAGTGCTCGATTTCGCCTTCAGCGACGCCGCGCGCGCACCTCGCCACCGCGCGCGGCGCGATCCGCGACCGCCGCAAGCTCGCCGCGCGCTACGTCGACGAGTCGGGCCGCGAGACCGTGCGCCACCTGCGCCCGCTGGGGCTGTTCTACTGGGGGCGCGTGTGGACGCTCGCCGCGTGGTGCGAACTGCGCCTCGGCTACCGCAGCTTCCGCATCGACCGCTTCGCCGAACTCGCCGCGCTGCCGGATGCGATCCCGGACGACCCGGCGATCAGCCTCAAGGACTTCGTCGCCTGCATCCGCGACTGACGCCGCTCAGGCCGGCGGCGGCTCGCGCACCTGCACGGGGTAGGCGAACAGCACCTCCGGCAGCGCGACCTCCTGGTCGACGAACGCCGCGTGCACCAGTTGCACTTCCCAGCGGATGTCGATGCCGTGCTCGGGACCCATCGACACCGGCGGGTGCAGGCGGGTGAACAGCGGCCCGAAGTCGAGCTCGCCCTCGATCCACTGCGCGAGTTGCGCGTTCGCCGGCACGTGCGGCAGGCGCTGCTCGAAGAGCACCACCGCGCGCACGATCTCGGCGAACTCGCGGGTCTCGGTCTTGTCCTTGCTTCGCTGCTTGTACTGGCCCTTCTCGCGATTGAAGGCCACCACCCGCAGCACGCAGTCCTCCAGCGGCACGCGGGCGCGGGCGCGCACCACGTCGCGCACGTCGAGCCGGGTGTCCGGCTCGATGCGCTTGGGCACGCGGCTGGCGACCACCTCCAGTTCCATGTAGCGGCGCAGTTGCGCGCGCAGCGCCAGCCACAGCCCGAAGCCGATGCCGCCGCTGGCCAGCAACGCGTTGACCAGCGGGCTCTGCGACTCGCCGTCGCTGTCCTCGTGGTCGTAGAACGCGGTCGCGCCGGGCGCGGCGGTCTGGTCGTGCCAGCCGAGCACGGCGTTGGCGAGCACCAGCGGGATGCCGACCACCAGCAGGGCGATCGCCATCATGCGGTTGCGCCACGGGATCGCGCGCAGGTTGGCGACGAGCGAGAAGCGGTCGGCGGGATCGGCCTGCCGGCGGCTCGCCTCGGGCGCCAGCGGGCCGGGAAACACCGGGCGGTTCGCCTGCGCCACCACCTTGGTGTCGAGCAGGACGCTGTCGTCGACCACCAGCGTCGCCCGCAGCGTCAGGTCGAGGTGCTTGCCGCGATAGATCCAGCGTGGCGCGTGGCCGGGCGGCAGCGGAATCGTGCGCGGCGCGGACTCCAGCGGGAAGCGGCGTTCCAGCAGCACTTCCTCGCGGTCGATGCCGGAGGAGCGCTTGACGTTGGCCTCGCGCACCACCTTGAGGGTCGCCGTCCTGCCACCCAGCGACGCATCGCGCAGGCCGATGCGGACCGCCGCGTGGCCGCCCTCGTCGACGAACAGCAGGGTCACCTTGTCGCTCAGCCCGGGCTCCGCGCCGTGCCGTGCATCATGGCTTGTGCGGGCGCGCGAGGTATTCCTCGCTGCGCATCTCCAGCAGGCGCGAGACAGTGCGCTCGAACTCGCGCTGCAGGCGGTGGCCGCCATACAGCGCGGCGGGCTCCGCGGCGGCCGACAGCAGCAGGTTCACATTGCGGTCGTAGAACTCGTCGACCAGGTGCACGAAGCGACGCCCCGGGTCGTCGTTGCCGCCGTCGAAGCGCGGCACGCCGGACAGCAGCACGGTGTGGTGGGCGCGCGCGATCTCGATGTAGTCGGCCACCGCGCGCGGGCCCTCGCACAGGGCCGCGAAGTCGAACCACGCCACGCCATCGGCGCGCCGGCGCAGCGGGATCGCACGGCCGGCGACGTCCAGCGCGCCCTCGGCGCGCCATGCACCGGGCGCGAGGCGCTCGAAGGCGGCCGCCAGCGCGGCGTCGGCCGCGGCATCGGCCGGCACGTGGTAGACCGGTGCCGCGGTCAGCGCGCGCAGCCGCCAGTCGGTGGCGGACGCGATGTGCAGCACCTCACAGTGGCGCTCCAGCCGCGCGATCGCCGGCAGGAACTTGGCGCGCTGCAGGCCGTCGCGGTACAGCTCGGCCGGCGGGATGTTGGAGGTGGTCACCAGGCAGACGCCCTCGCGCCGCAGGTGGCGCAGCAGTTCGGCGAGGATCATCGCATCGCCGATGTCGGTGACGAAGAACTCGTCGAGCACCAGCAGCGGCCGGTCGGCCAGCCGCCGCGCGACCTCGACCAGCGGATCGCGCACGTGGCCGGCCGCGGCGAGTTCCGCGTGCATCCGGCCCATGAAGCGGTGGAAGTGCGCGCGCTGGCGCAGGCGTTCGGGCAGGCCGTCGTGCAGCAGGTCGACCAGGAAGGTCTTGCCGCGCCCGACGCCGCCGTGCAGGTACAGGCCGCGCACCCGGCGCTTGCGGCCGACCAGCGCGGCCAGCCGCTCGCGCAGGGTGTCGACCTCGGCCTCGAGGATCTCGTCGTGGATGCGGTCGAGCACCGGCAGCACTGCGCGCTGCGCGGGATCGTCCTGCCAGCGCCCGGCGGCCGCGCCCGCCGCATAGCGCGCGGACGGCCGCGTCGGCGCGGCCTCGTGCGGGGCCGCGGCCATCAGGTTTCCGCGGCAGGCGGCAGGTGGTCGCGCGCGGCGTGCTTGACCACCCCGCGCAGGTCGAGCAGCTTGCGGTGGAAGAAATGCCCGGTCTCGGGCATCCGCACCAGGGTCGGCGGATCCGCCTGGCGGGCGACGAAGTCGTACACCGCCTGCGGGTCGACCACGTCGTCGTCCTCGCCCTGCACCACCAGCCACGGGCAGGGCGGCGGTGGCAGCGCATCGAACACCGGATACTTGCCGACCGGCGGCGCCACGCTGAGCAGGTACTTCGCCGGCAGGTGGCGCGCCGCGCGCGCAGCCACCATCGAGCCGAACGAGAAGCCGGCCAGCCACAGCACGTCGCCTGGGCAGGCCTTCACCAGCCACTCGCCCACCGCGATCGCATCGTGCGTCTCGGCGTCGCCGCCGTCGTGCGCGCCCTCGGTCGCACCGACGCCGCGGAAATTGAAGCGCAGCGTGCGCGCGCCGAGTTCGAGGAAGCTGCGCTCGAGCATCGCCACCACCTTGTTGTGCATGGTGCCGCCGTGCAGCGGGTGCGGATGGCACAGCAGCACCACCACGCCGCGCGCCGCAGCGGGCTCGGGCACGCCGGCCAGCGCCTCGATGCGCCCCGCCGGGCCGTGCAGGAACAGCGGGCCCGATTGCGGCGGGAATGGCGGGGCCTGTGGTTCGGTGTTCATGGCCGCATTCTAGCCGAGCGCTCCCCGACGCCCCCGAGCCGGCGTATCCTGCGCCGATGAACCACCTCGCTCATGCCTGGCTGGCGGGCGATGCGCCCGCGTGGCGCATCGGCAGCCTGCTCGGCGATTTCTGGCGCGGCGCGCCGGATCCCGGCTGGCCGCCCGGCGTGGCCGAAGGCGTGCGCCTGCATCGGCGCGTGGATGCCTTCACCGATGCGCACCCGGCGATGGCCGCCGCGCGCGCGCTGTTCGATCCGCCGCTGCGACGTTACGCCGGCATCCTGCTCGACGTCTGGTTCGACCACCTGCTGGCGACCGCGTTCGAAGCCCGCACCGGCCGCGCGCTGCGCGGCTTCGCCGACGAGGTGTACGCCACGCTGGCCGCCGCACCGGCGGACCTGCCCGCGCCGTTCCGCCTGTTCGCCGCGCGCGCCGCGCAGTTCGACGTGCTCGCCGGCTACGCCGAGCGCGAGCGGCTCGACGTCGTGTTCGCGCGACTGTCCGAACGCCTCTCGCGCGCCAACCCGATCGCCCACGCGCTGCCGGTGATGGAGGCGCTGGAGCAGCCGCTGGGGCGGGCGTTCGATGCGTTGTGGGTTGATCTGGAGCGGTTGCGGCCGGGGGGCGAGGGCTTGGGGTGATGGGCCCAGGGTAGAGGGCCCAGGGCCCAGGGCTCAGGGCCCAGAGGAACGAAGTTGTGCGGTGCGTCGAGGCGCGTGGCTTCGACGCCGGGTACAGGGCCCAGGGTATAGGGAAAGCACGCATCGAAGCGGCGCTTTTCTGGGCCCTGGTTCCGGCCAGCGCTACTCGCGCTGGCGTTCGGCGGGCCGCCGCAGTGCGGCGGCATATCCCGCCTCACCCCTGGGCCCTGGGCGCTTAGCACTCAGCCCTGGGCCCTCAGCCCTCAGCCCTCTACGCTGAGCCCCATCCCCTCGCCCCGCCTCAAGGTGCGCCGGCCACCGCCGCCAGATCCAACCCCACCACCAACGGATCATGATCCGACGACCGGAACGCATCCGGCCGATACAGCCCGCGGCGGCGCTCGCTCTTGCCCTGCGCGGTGTAGTCGAAGACGGTGAGTTCGTCGGCGTTGACGTGCCATTCCGCGGCGCCCGTGAGGCGCGGCGCGAGGTCGGCGGCGGCCAGCGCGTGGTCGAGCCGGCCGCTGGCGCCTGCGAACACGAAGCTGTAGGCGTCGTCGCCGGCGAAGCGTTCCAGCGCATCGACGAAACCGCGCTGGCGCAGCAGGCGCAGCGGGTCTTCCTGGCCGTAGGCGTTGAGGTCGCCCACCACCAGCGCCGGCGCGCCGCTGCCGGTGGGGTCGGTGGCCAGCCAGTCGGTCAGCGCGCGCGCGGCGTCCACGCGGCGCGGGTTGTAGCAGCCCTGGCCGTCGCCGCGGTCGCGGTCGGCGGGTTCCGCCTCGTCGCAGCCGCCCTTCGACTTCCAGTGGTTGGCCACCAGCACGAAGCGCGCGCCACCCGCCACCGGCTCGAAGGCCTGCGCCAGCGGGACGCGGTTGAAGTTGCTGAAGGGGCCGCCTTCGAGCAGCGCCGCACGCCCGGCCTCGCGCAGCCGGCGCTCGCGGTAGATCAGGCCGACCTTGATCTCGTCACCGCCGATGCGCTCGACGCCGGGATCGACCAGGCGGTAGTCGCCGTCGGCACCGAGCGCGGCATTGAGCGCGGCGACCAGTTGCGCGATCGCGCTGTCCGGGCCGTGGCCGTCGTTCTCGACCTCCATCAGCGCGGCGGCATCGGGCTTCATCGCGACGATGGCGGCCACCAGTTTGTCGCGCTGGCGCGCCGCGGCCTGCGCGTCGGGCGCGCCGCGCGGCGTGGGGAAGGCACCGCCGCGGCCGTCGCCGTTGAACCAGTTGAGCAGGTTGAACGCCGCCACCGTGTGGCTGCCGCCGACCTGCGGCGGATCGGTCGGCCGCGGGGCCTGGCGCACCGCGGCGGGTTCGGCGGTGAGCTGCAGGCGGTGGCGGCCGCCGCGCTCGTCGAGCACGCCGGCGAGGCCCTCGAGTTCGGTGCCCACGCGCCAGGGTCGCGCGTGGCCGACCGGCGCGCCGATCCACCACACGCGGCGCGGGTTCTCGACCTCGAGGTTGTCGTCGACCAGCAGACGGGCGCGCGCGTTGGCTTCGGCCAGCGCGCGCGCCTCGGGGCCGGGCGCGGCGCGCTCGGTGGGCTGGAACAGGCGCCCGGCCAGCGACACCTCGGCGCGGCCGAAGCGCAGCAGTTCGAAGTTGCCGGTGACGGTGGCGGTGCCGGGCAGCACGAGCTGCATGCCCTCGAAGCGCTCCCAGTCGGGCGGCGGTGCGGCGACCTGCACGGCGGCCGGCAGGGGCGCGGATTCCGCGCACACGGCCAGTTCGTTGAGCGTGCCGATGGCGGTGAAGCCGGGCCCGCCGTCGGGCGCGCCTTCCTCGGCCACCGTGCCGCGCACGCGCACGCGCATGCCGGCCTTCAGGTCGCGGCGCGGCGCGCCGGTGCGCACGAAGAGACCCTCACTGGTGGCCGCGTCGCTGTCCGCCTCCGCGTCCGGCGACTGCAGGAAGAAACCGCCAAGCCCGGACAGCCGGGCCGTGACCACGCCCTCGGCGTCGACCACCACGCCGGCGAACGGGCTCTCGCCGCCCGCGCCCTGGATGGCGTGGATCGGGGTGATGCGCTCGCCGCAGGCGAAGGCCGGCAGCACCACCGGGGCGCTGCCCGGACCTTGCTGCGCACCGCAGGCCGCCAGCGTGGCGGGAAGCGCGAGCAGCAGCGGCAGGCGACGGCGGATCGGGTGCATGGGGGCTCCGGAAACGACGGCGCCGCCCGCAGGCGGCGCCGGGGGACGACGTGCGGGACGCCGCCTCAGCGGTACTTGTCGACCATGTACTCGACGGTGATCTTGACCTGCTCGTCGGTGAGGTCGGCGCGCCCGCCCTTGGCCGGCATGATGCCGCCGGCGCCCTGGAAGCCCTCCACCGCGTGCTTGACCAGGATGTCGAGGCCCTGCGCGATGCGCGGCGCCCAGGCGGCCTTGTCCGACTTGGGTGCGCCGCCCGCGCCGGTGTCGTGGCAGGCCGCGCAGACGTTCTTGTAGATCAACTCGGCGTCGAGCGCACCGTCGAAGGCCACGCTGGCGGTGGCGGCAGCCTTGGCCGCGGCCTCGGCGGCCAGGATGGCCGCGCGGCCGGTGTCGCCGGAGTAGGCGTCGGCGACCGGGGCGATGCGCCGGCTCACTTCGGCCGCCTTGGCCGGATTGTCCTCGTGGAACCCCTGGCGGTCGTAGATCACCCAGGCACCGATGATCAGCACGACCATCAGCGCGAACAGGCCGGCGATCACCTGCGCGAAGTGCTTGAGGAAAACGAGGTCGGTCTTCTGCACGGTGCAAATCCCACGACTGACGGCCGCCTCCCGGCCGCGGAGCCGCCGAAGTATAGCGGCCGGCCCCCGCCTTGTCGTCGCCGTGACGCCCGACCGGGAAGATGCACCCACGATGGGTGCCCGCCAGCGAGAAACCGCCTACGCCCGGATCGCCCGCGAACTGGTCGACGCGATCACCCGTGGCGACCACCGCGTCGGCGATTTCCTGCCCACCGAGAACGAGATCGCCGCGCGCGAGGGCGTGAGCCGCCACACCGCCCGCGAGGCCCTGCGGCGGGTGGAATCGCTGGGCCTGGTCGAGCGCCGGCGCGGCGCGGGCACGCGGGTCAAGGCCAGCGAGGCCTGGACGCGCTTCCAGCAGCCGGTGCACAGCATCGAGAACCTGCTGGCCTACGGTGCGACCACCCGCCTGCGCCTGCTGCGCGCCCGCCGGGTGCGGGCCCCGCGCGAGGTCGCCGCCCTGCTGGGGGTGGCCGCCGGCGCGCCGGTGGTGCGCGTGGAGGCGGAGCGGCTGGAGGTGCAGGGTGACCTGCCGCTGGCGCGGACCGAGGCCTGGGTGCCGGCCGGCACCGATGCCGCGACCGGGGCCCTGCTCGACCGCGCGCGCAGCGTGCCCGCTCTGCTGTCCCGCCTCGACGTGGCGCGGCTGGCGCGGGTGGAGCAGGTGTTTTCCGCCGCGCTGGCCGATGCGCGCACGGGCGCGCGACTGGGCTGCGCGGCCGGCGCGCCGCTGCTGGTCGCCCGGCGGCGCTATTTCGGGGCCGACGGCGGGCTGCAACTGATGGCGATCAGCACCCACCGCGCCGAGCGCTATTCGTTCACCCACGTCCTGGTGCGCGAACCTGTCGACGGCTGAGGGCCGGTCGGCCCGGTTACGGCCGTCGTTCAGGCTTTCGCGGCGGGATCGCGCTCGAGCACGCTGGGATAGGCGAAGCGGCCGGCCGGATGGGTGGTGATGGCCAGCGCGAGCACGCTGCCGGCGTGGCCGACGTAGCGGCGTTCGATGCGCAGCGCCGCCGTGCCCGGCGCCACCCCGAGCCGCCGCGCCATGCGCGCGCCGAGGTTTTCCGCCGAGAAGGCCTGCTCGACCCGCAGCAGGCCCGCGGGGTCGAGCAGCGCGACCAGCGCGGCGACCGCCTGCGCGGGATCGAGCAGCGCATCGCCGGCCGGCGCGCCCGGGCGCGGCACCCACACCTCGGTCGCCCCGAGCGGCTCGCGCCGGCCGCGCGCGTAGCGCAGGCCCGACAGGTGCACGACCTCGGCCCCGGCCGGCAGGCCCAGCGCCTCGGCGCGGGCCGCGGCACGCGTGAGCCGGCGCTGGTCCACCACCAGCCGCGTCGCGTTGCCGTACTGCAGGAGGTCGTCGATGGTGCGTACCGGCTGGCGCTGCGCCAGCGGTGCCGCCGGCCGCGCGACCCGCGTGCCGGAGCCCTGCCGCCGCTCCACCAGGCCGTCGCGTTCGAGCACGCGCAGCGCCTCGCGCGCGGTGTGTCGGCTCACGCCGTAGGCGCGGCAGATCTCGTTCTCGGTCGGCAGCAGGTCGCCGACCCGCCGCGAGCCGTCCGCCACCTCGGCGGCGAAGCGCGCGGCGATCTCGCGATAGCGGGGTGGGGTTGCGGCACTGCGCGGCATGCTTCGAGTCTAGCCGTGGCTGCGGACGTGGAGCGTACGCTTTGAACGAGGGCCCAGGGGTGAGGCGGGGTTTGCCGCCGCACAGCGGCGATCCGGCCACCGCTGTTCGCGGTGGCATTCGCGGGGTCGCGCCGGTGGCGCGACAAACCCCCGCTCATCCCGCCGAACGCCAGCGCGAGTAGCGCTGGCCAGGACAGGGCCCAGGGCCCAGCCGAAGGGAATGATGCCGCTGCGGGTGGATGGCCCGCACAACAACCACTGCCACGACGCGAACGTGGCCACTGCGCGCGTTGGCCCAGCGCGCGCGACAGACCGCACCGAACGATTGATCGCGCCTCGCCCTCTGCCCCATGGGGAAGATCTTCCCTTGCGCTGGGCCCTGAGCCCTGAGCCCTGGGCCCTGGGCCCTGCTCTTCGCCAAACGACGACGCCCGCGCAAGGCGGGCGTCGAAGGGTGACCGTGGGGAGATCCCGGGGGCTTGGGGAGCGGGTCACCAGAAGCGGTAGCGGAAATCGATGCCGTAGGTGCGCGGCACGTTCATGTACGCATCGGCGAAGCCCAGCGCGGCGAGGTCGAAGGCGCCGGTGAAGTATTCCTCGTCGGTGAGGTTCTTGCCCCACAGCGCGACCATCCACTTGCCGCCGGCGGCCTCGTAGGCGATGCGCGCGTCGACCAGGGTGTACTCGTCGGTCTTGATGATCGGCGAGTTGGCGAGGTTCTGGAAATGCTCGTCCGTGTAGTGCGCCTGCACGCCCATCACCAGTTCGCCGTCGCCCAGTTCGAGCGCGTACTGCGTGCCCAGGGTCCAGGTCAGCTCCGGCGCCTGCTTGAGTTCCTTGCCCTCGAAGATCGGGCGGTTGATGGCCGAGAAATCCGTGTATTCGGCGTCGATGGTGCCGACCGAGGCGTTCACCTGCCAGCCCGGCGCCAGCACCGCCGTGGCGTCGACCTCGAAGCCCTGGATGCGCGTGTCGGCGGCATTGAGCAGCAGCGAGGTGCCGTCGGGCGCGAACGCGGTCAACTGCAGGTCGTCGTACTGGTTGCGGTAGTAGGCCGCGTTGAAGCGCAGGCGATCGTCGAGCAGGGTGGTCTTGACGCCGACCTCGTAGGCCAGAACGGTTTCCTCGTCGACCGTGGTGATCGCCGCCGGCGAAGCGCCACGGCCGTTGAAGCCGCCGCTCTTGAAGCCGGTGGCGGCGCTGGCGTAGCCCATCACGTCGTCGTTGAACTGGTAGTCGAGCGCGAGGCGCCAGTCGAGCTTCGACCAGTCGTCCTTCTTGGCGAACGAGAAGTTCGGCGTGCCGTTGGCGCGCACCGAGACCACCGAGAAGTCCTTTTCCTCCCACGACCAGCGCAGGCCGCCGGTCAGGCGCAGGGCGTCGCTGAACGCGTACGTGCCCTGGCCGTAGAGCGCCCGCGCCTCGGTGTCGAGGTTGATCGTGTTGGTCGAGCCGGTGGCGAAGATGTCCTGCCGCGTCGGCTGCTCGTTGGACTCGCGGAACAGGAACACGCCGCCCACCCAGGTGAACGGGCCGTCGCCGGTGGAGATCAGTTGCGACTCGTAGCCCTTCTGGTCCTGGTCCTGGTCCTGGAACAGGTGGAAGCGGGTCTGCGCGGTGCCGTCGAAATCGCCGAACAGCAGGTTCTCCATCCCGCGGTAGTGCGCGATGTTGCGCCAGGTCGCCCAGTCGAGCTCGGTTTCCAGCGTCAGCACGGCGCCGAACTGGTCGAGGTCGTTGCGGCCCTGCACGACGTTGGTCTGCAGGGTGTAGTAGTCGTTGTCGGGATCGCTCACCGGTCGCGTGCCGCCGGCGCGGATGACGCCGGTGGCGTAGGCCGGGCCGGAGCGCTCCTTGATGCCGTCGAGGGCGAGCGAGGCGCGGGTCGAGTCGCCCAGCGGCAGCGAGAAGCCCAGCCGCATCGCGTAGACCTCCTGGTCGTTGACGTCGCGGTTGTTGGTGACGTCGCGCGAGAAGCCGTCGCGGTTGCGGGTCAGCGCGGCGGCGGAGAAGTCCAGCGCCTCGCCGAGCCGGCCGCCGAGCGCGGTGCGCAGGTCGCCGCGCCCGAGGTTGCCAAACTGCCCGCTGACCACGAACGAGGGATCCCCGTTCGGCTGGCGGGTGATGTAGCGGATCGCGCCGCCGGTGGCGTTGCGGCCGTACAGCGTGCCCTGCGGGCCGCGCAGGACCTCGATGCGCTCGACGTCGTAAAGATCGAGCATCGCGCCGGTCTGGCGCGGGATGTAGACGTCGTCGACGTAGATCGCCACCGCCGGGTCGGCGGTGAACAGCGATTCGTCGGCGCCGACGCCGCGCAGGAAGATCTTGGCCCCGGAGGTGGTGCCGGTGTTGGGTTCGATGACCAGGTTGGGGACCTCGAACTTGAGGTCGTCCAGGCGCGCGACCTGCTTGCGCTCGAGGTCTTCCTTCGACAGCGCGGTGATCGAGATCGGCGTCTTCTGCAATTCCTCCTCGCGACGCTGCGCGGTCACGGTGACCGCCTCCAGCGTCGACGCGTCCTGAGGATCGGCCGCGGCCTCGGGCTGCGGATCGGGCTGCGGATCGGGCTGCGCGGCAGCGTATGCGCCGGCCGGCAGCAGCGCGGCGGCGACGGCGAGACCGAGGATGTGGCGGCTACAAGGCAGTTTCATCGTGTGTTCCCTCGGCCACTGCGGGCCGCTCGTGGTGGATGCGCCAATGCCCTGCTGCGCGAGCCGTGCCGCAGGGTCCCGGACCCGCGCTGCGGACGGCATCGACGGACGTCGCGCGCCCGACCCCGCCACGCCCTCGTGGCGGGACTCCCTGCGCCCCGGGTAGCGGCGGCGCCCCGCGCTGCCCGGATTTAGCTTAAAGATATATCATTCGGGCATTTCCCCTCACAAGGGCCCCAAGGACCGTGCCTTTGCCCCCCCGCCAGCAGGTGGTGCGCATCGCCCGCCACCCGGACGGCGCGCCGTGCGCCGGGGACTTCGTGCTCGACGAGGACGGCCTGACGCGGCCGGCCGACGGCGAACTGCTGCTGCGGGTGGTCTACCTGTCGATCGATCCCTACCTGCGCGCCATGCTGGGCGCGCGCTACCTCACCGGCCGGCCGCCGGTCGGCGCGGTGGTGCCGGGCTCGGGGCTCGGCACGGTGGTCGAAAGCCGCGATCCGCGCTTCGCGGTCGGCGACGTGGTGGTCGGCGAATGCGGATGGCGCGAGTACACGACCGTGGCCGCCGCCGGCGTGCGCCGGATCGACCCCGAGCAGGCGCCGCTGTCGACCGCGCTCGGCGTGCTCGGCATGCCCGGTCTCACGGCATGGTCGGGCCTGCGCTTCATCGCGCGGCCGAAGCCGGGCGAGACCGTGCTGGTGTCCACCGCGGCCGGCGCGGTCGGCAGCCTCGCCGGCCAGTTGGCCCGGCGCGACGGCGCGCGCCCGGTCGGCATCGCCGGCGGCCCCGACAAATGCCGGCTGGCGGTGGACGAATTCGGCTACGCCGCCTGCGTCGACTACAAGGCGGCGGACTTCGAGGCGCAACTGCGCGCGGCCTGCCCCGACGGCATCGACGTCTACTTCGACAATGTCGGCGGAAAGGTCCTCGAGGCCGCGCTCGGCATCCTGCGCCCGCACGCGCGGGTCGTGCTGTGCGGCCTGATCGAACAGTACAACGCCGCGCAGCGTCCACCGGGGCCCAACCTCGGGCCGGTGATCGGCGCGCGCGCGACCCTGACCGGCCACGTGGTCTACGACCATTTCGCGCGCTTCCCCGAGTTCCTCGCCGAGGTGGCGCCGGCGCTGCGCCGCGGCGAGATCCGCTGGCGCGAGGACGTGCGGCGCGGGCTGGCGGCGGCGCCGCAGGCCTTCGCCGACCTGATGCAGGGCGCGAACGACGGCAAGCTGCTGGTGCGCGTCGACGGCGATCCGTTCGGCGGCCGGGCCGCGGGATGAGCGGCAGCGGGCGCCATTACGTGCGCCTCGGCGCGCGCACCGCGCACTGCCGCATCGCCGGTGATGGCCCGGCGCTGCTGATGCTGCACCAGTCGCCGCAGAACTCGCGCCAGTGGCTGGACCTGATGCCGCGCTTCGCGCGCCGCTTCACCGTGGTCGCGCCCGACACGCCGGGCTTCGGGGACTCCGACCCGCTGGCCCTGGACGCGCCGGGCATCGCCGACCTCGCGGCCGCGACGCTGGAACTCGCCGACGCGCTGGGCCTCGAACGCTTCGCGGTGTTCGGCATGCACACCGGCGGACTGATCGGCATGCACCTGGCGTGGATGGCGCCGGCGCGCGTGAGCGTGCTGCTGGTCGACGGCTTCGCCGCCTTCGACGCCGCCGAGCGCGCGGCGATGGGCGACCGCTACCTGCCACCGTTCGTGCCGTCGTGGGACGGCGCGCACCTGCGCTGGCTGTGGTGCCGGATGCGCGAGCAGCTGTTCTTCTTCCCGTGGTACGACGGTCGCGCGGCGGCCGCGCTCGCCTTCGACCCGCCGACGCCGCAGGCCACCCATGCGGCGGTGATGGACGTGCTCGAGGTCGGCGACCAGTACCGGCTCGGCTACGGCGCCGCGCTGCGCTACGGCGACCGCCACCGGGTGGCCGAACTGGATTGCCCCGCGCACCTGCTCTACCGCGACGAGGACGTGCTCGCCGCGCACCGCGCGCGCCTGCCGGCGCTGCCGCCGCACGTGGTGGCCGAGCGCATCGAGGGCGGCCTGCCGGCGCTGCACGCGCGGATGGACGCGATCCTCGACGCCACCCTGGCGCGCGAGGCACCGGCCCGGCTGCGGCTCGACCCGCCCGCCGACGGCGCCCTGCGCCGGCGCATCGTCGACACGCCGATCGGCCCGCTGGCGGCCTGGCACCAGCCCGGCGACGGCCTCGCGACCGTGCACCTGCACGCACCCGGCGAAGCGCCGCCGCGACCGGCGCCGGGCGAGCACGCCGCGCACGCGATCCACGTCGACCTGCCGGGCCACGGCGGATCGGCCGAGGCGCGCGCCGACGCGCCCCGCGAGGCCCTCGCCGATGCCGTGCTGGCGCTGGCCGACGCGC
>JAJTHZ010000019.1 GCA_021299185.1 Lysobacteraceae bacterium
ATCCAGAGCCTGCTGGTGACCTGCCGCCTGCACGGCATCGACCCCTACACCTACCTCGTCGACGTGCTCCAGCGCGTCGGCCAGCACCCGGCATCGCGGGTCGAGGAACTCACGCCGCGGCTGTGGAAGGAACGCTTCGCGACCAACCCGCTGCGCTCGCTGCTGCACAGCGCAAACCGGTAGTCAAGGACGGCACGGAGTGAACGCTTACGGCACGCCGTCCGCGCGCCGCGGCTCAGAGCCGCGTCGCGTAGGAGACGCTGAGTGCGTAGTCGTTGCGCACGTCGCCGCCAAGCTTCTTCAACTCGGCGGTCACGCGCGCTGTGGCGCTGATCTGCTTGCCCAGCGAGACCCGCGAGTCGAACCAGTCGCGGTCGCCGAGCGTGTCGCGCAGGCGCGAGACGTCGAACTGGCCGAACCAGCCGCTGGGCCAGATGCGGATCTGCAGCGCGCGCCACTGGTACTGGTTGATGTCGCCGACGTCGGCGTCGCCCTCGATGTAGCCGAGGATGCGCTTGTGGACCAGGGCCGTGAGGTTCCGCTCGTCCCAGGCATAGACCGCGAGCACCCCGGGATTGGTCTGCCAGCGCCCGCCGCTGAAGGCATCGCTGCCCCACGGCGCGACCACTTCGAACGACCCGCCCGCGGTCCAGCGTCCGAACGAGCGGATGTAGCGCACGCGGCTGAAGAAGTCGCCGTGGCCGTTGCTCGATGCGCCCGGCGCATCGAGCCGGATGTGCACCGGCCACTCGAAGTTGAGCCCCACCGGCGTGCCGGCGAAGCGGTAGTCGAACTTGCCGCTGAACAGCCACTGGTCGGCGCCGTCGCCGAGCCGGTTGTATTCGGTGCCCACCTGGACCTGGGTCAGCAGGTCGGCGGGGTTGACGCCTTCGACCCGGTTCTGGGCGACGACGGTGGGCGCCGCCAGGCCGAACAGGAGCGCGGGCAGGACGCGGGCGAGGGTCACTGCGCGGTCTTCAAGGCGTGCCCGGCACGGGCAGGAACCAGGCCAGCACGAGGCCGACCGTGGTCCAGTCGCGCAGGTCGCTGCCGTTCGGGTTGACCGCCTCGTAGCCGGCCTGCGGCGTGGTCCACGACACGATGCCGGTCAGCGACAGGTTGGGCGCCAGCAGGCGTGTCCACTCACCGTAGGCCTCGGTCGCGAGGTGCGCCTCGGTCACGCCGGAGAACAGGTTGACGCTGCCGTCGCTGATTCCCAGTCGCGCCGCCTGGCCGAACTGCAGCGGGCTGCGCAGTTCGTCGGCGCGGAAATCGAGCAACTGGAGCTTGACGAAGTCGCGCGGGCTGGCGACCAGGAAGGCCGACAGCCGATGCACGCGCACGTTGCTGTTGAGCAGGGCGAAGGCGGCGTTGGCGCCGTACCAGAACGTGTCGAGGCTGCCACCGTAGTAGAGCGGGTCGAAGCGCTCGTAGCGCGCGGTGGCGCGATCGTCGCCCGAGAAGCGCGTCCAGCCGTAGGACAGCTTCGGCGTGAAGCGGGTGGTCGCGAACAGCCAGTTGACCTCGGCGCTGTAGCCCTCGGCGCGCATGTCGATCGCGTCGTTGCGCTGCCACGCGGCCTCGGCGCGCAGGCCGAGCATCGGCGCGGCCTGCGGCGCGGGGTTGAACTCCGCCCAGCCGTGCAGCGTCTCCAGCCCGTCGCGGCCGCGCTCGATGAACTGCAGCGGGCGGTCGGCGCGCGGGTAGACCTGCTCGGAGTTGGTGACCTTGATGTAGGTCGCGCCGAAGCGCTGGCCCTGCGCGGGCTTGTACTCGGCCAGCGCGCCCCACAGGCGGGTGCGGGTGTCGTTGGAATCGACCTCGTTGGGCTGCAGCCAGTAGGCCTGCAGCGACAGCGGGCCGCGGCTGGCGCGCGCGATGCCGGCGATCTCCCACGCGGTGCGCGGCGCGAGCATCGTGCCGCCGCGCTCGGCGCCGTTGGCCGCACCCATCCGCAGCAGCATGCCGTTGCCGACCGCGAAGTCCTGCTGGCCGGCCGACACGTCGTAGCCCCAGCCACCGCCGTCCGGCGCGTTGCGCCAGCCGACGAAGGCGTTCTCGAACGCGACCGAACTGTTGCCGCGGGCGCCCAGCGGATCGGTTCGCCACGTCCCGCTCGCGCCGACGCTGAGACCGCCGTAGACGCTGCCGGCCGCGTACGGCGCGGTGAAGTCGAATCCGGGCTCCAGCCAGGCCTCGCCGAAGTTCGCATCGAGGGTGTCGTCGGGGCCGCCGAGCCGCGCGCCGAGGTCCCAGAACACGTTCTGCGACGAATACAGCGCCCATTTGCTGTCCAGTCGCGGGGTCACGGTGAGCGCGGACTGGGCGGTTGCCGCCGCGGGCAGCAGCGCGGCCAGCGCCAGCGCGGTCGCGAGGCGGATGTTGCGCGTTGGGTGGGCCATGGTCGTGGTCGACGGGCTGCAGGGCAGGTAGTGTCGCCGCCGAGGCCGACGGCCGCCGGTCGGCGCCCGGGGTTTTTTTGCCCAAAGTGGGTAGACTGCGCCCACACCACGGAGGGCGATGCATGCGCGATCCCAGGCGAAGCTCCGATCCGACCGCCGAGCCGTCGGGCGATTTCGAGGCGCTGGCGGGTGCGCTCGACCGCCTGCTCGCCGACTTCGACCGCGCCTACGACCGCCGTCCGCTGGCCGCGACCCTGCTGCTGACCGATTTCTTCCTGCCCTATCTGCGCGAGATGTACCGCATCTTCGACGGCGACATCGCGCTCGCCATCGTGCTCGCCGAGATCGGCGACGCGAGCACGCGGCGCTTCACCGATCCGCGCCGGCACGACGCGCTCGACCTCGTCGACGCCAACAGCGAGACCCTGATGGCCGCGGTGCGGCCCTGCAACGCGCTGTCGGCCAGCCTCGCCAGCGGCGTGCCGCGCGAGACCGCGCGGCGCAAGGTGCTCGAACTCGCCGCGCGCGGCTGGATCGCGGAGCACGAAGGCGGCTGGGTGACCACGCCCGCCGCCGGCGAGCGTTTCGTGCCGCACTTCAATCGCGAGCAGGCGCGCCGCCTGCTGCAGTCCGCGCGCCGGCTGATCGACGTCCTCGATCGCGATTGAGCGCGGGCCGAGCCCGCGTTCAGCCGTGCGCGGTCGACGGCGCGGGTGCCGGCGCGGAGGCCGGCTTCGCGCCGAAGCGCTCGGCGAGTCCCTGCACGACGGCGTAGAGCACCGGCACGATGAAGATGCCGACCAGGGTCGCGGCCAGCATGCCGGAGAAGACGCTGGTGCCCAGCGACACCCGCGAGCCCGCGCCCGCGCCGCTGGCCAGCACCAGCGGCACCACGCCGAGGATGAAGGCGAAGGAGGTCATCAGGATCGGCCGCAGGCGCAGTTTCGCCGCCTCCAGCGCCGCATCCGCGATGGCCAGCCCCTCCGCGCGCCGCACGCGCGCGAACTCGACGATCAGGATCGCGTTCTTGGCCGCCAGCCCGATCAGCAGCACGAGGCCGATCTGGGTGTAGACGTTGTTGGTCAAGCCGGCCAGCAGCAGGCCGAGCAGCGCGCCGAACACGCCGACCGGGATCGACAGCAGCACCGCGAAGGGCACGCTCCAGCTCTCGTACTGCGCGGCCAGCACCAGGAACACGAACACCAGCGCCAGCGCCAGCACCACCGGCGCCTGGCCGCCGGACTCGCGCTCCTGCAGCGACAGGCCCGACCACTCGTAGCCATAGCCCGCGGGCAGGGTCGCGCGCGCGACCTCCTCCAGCGCCGCCAGCGCCTGGCCCGAGCTGTAGCCCGGCGCCGGCTGGCCGCCGATCTCGGCCGCGGGGTAGACGTTGTAGCGCTTGATCACGCCGGGCGCGCCGGTCGGCACCGCGCTGACGAAGGTCGACAGCGGCACCATCGCGCCGCTGGCGCTGCGCAGGTAGAAGGCCGACAGCGCCTCGGTGCCGCCGCGGAAATCCGGCGCGGCCTGCATGGTGACCTTGTAGGTGCGCCCGAAGCGCGTGAAGTCGTTGATCGGCAGCCCGCCGAGGAAGGTCTGCAGGGTGGCGAAGACCTCGTTCACCGGCACGCCGAGCTGCTTGGCGCGCTCGCGGTCGACCTCGAAGCGCACTGCCGGCGTGCTGGCGCTGAACGAGGTGTAGGCCATGCCGATCTCCGGCCGCGCATTGGCCGCCGCGATGAAGTCCTGCGCGACGGTCTCCAGCGCCGCCGGGCCGTTGCCGGTGCGGTCCTGCAGCATCAGGCTGAAGCCACCGGTGGTCGACAGGCCGGGGATCGACGGCGGGTTGAAGGCCATCACCCGCGCCTCGGCGATGTCGCGCGTGGCCGCCAGCACGCCGCGGATCGCGGCCTGCACCGACAGCGACGGATCGCCGCGCTCGTCCCACTGCGCGAGCTTGACCACCATCAGCGCCTGGTTGGGCTGCGCGGTGCCGAGCAGCACGTTGACGCCGGTGATCGCCAGCGTGGTCTGCACGCCCGGCACGGAGCGCGCGGCCGATTCGACCTGCGCCACCACGTCGCGCGTGCGTGCCAGCGTGGCCGCCTCCGGCAGGCTGACGCCGACCAGGAAGAAGCCCTGGTCCTCGTCCGGCACGAAGGCCGATGGAACCTTCTGCAGCAGGCCGCCGATGCCGAGGCACAGCGCCAGCAGCAGGCCCAGCGCGACGCCGCTGCGTCGAACCGCCAGCGCCACGCCGCGCCCATAGCGCTCGGTCAGGGCGTCGAAGCCGCGGTTGAAGGCGCCGAAGAAGCCGCGCCGGCCGTGGCCCGATTCCGGCGCGCGCATCAGCATCGCGCACAGGGCCGGGGTCAGGGTCAGCGCGACCAGCGCCGAGAGCAGCACCGACACCGCCACCGTGAGGCCGAACTGCTGGTACATCACGCCGCTGATGCCGCCCATGAAGGCCACCGGCACGAACACGGCCGACAGCACCAGCGCGATCGCCACCACCGGGCCGGAGACCTCGGACATCGCCTTGCGCGTGGCCTCCGCCGGACTCAGCTTCCCGCCGCGCAGGTGGTGTTCGACGGCCTCGACCACCACGATCGCATCGTCGACCACGATGCCGATCGCCAGCACCAGGCCGAACAGGGTCAGGGTGTTGACCGTGAAGCCCAGCACCACGAAGGCGGCGAAGGTGCCGACCAGCGACACCGGCACCGCCAGCATCGGGATCAGGGTGGCGCGCCAGCTCTGCAGGAACAGGAACACCACCAGCAGCACCAGCAGCAGCGCCTCGCCGAAGGTCTTGACCACCTCGGCCAGGGACTCCTTCACGAACACGGTGTTGTCCTGCACCACCTCGACCGCCATGCCGGGCGGGAAGTCGGCCGCGAGGCGCTCGAGTTCGGCGCGGATCAGGCGCGAGGTCTCGACCGCGCTGGCGTCGGGCGTGAGGTTGATGGTGTAGATGGCCGCCGGTTTGCCGTCGAGCGTGCCGAAGTAGCGGTACTCCTTCGCGCCCATCGCCACTTCGGCGACGTCCGACAGGCGCAGCACGCGGCCGCCGGCCTCGGTGCGCAGGATGATGTTCGCGAACTCCTCCGGCTCGACGAGGCGCCCGCGCACTTCGGCCGAATGCTGGAAGGCCTGGTCCGCCGGCGCCGGGAACTGGCCCAGTTGGCCGGCCGCGGCCTGCACGTTCTGCTCGCGCACCGCGGCCAGCACGTCGGCCGTGGTGACCTTCAGGCGCGCCATCTTCTCCGGGTCCAGCCACAGCCGCATGCCGTAGTCGGAGCCGTACTCGCCGACCTCGCCGACGCCGGCCACGCGCTTGAGCGCGTCGGTGACGTAGATCGAGCCGTAGTTCTTCAGGAACAGCTCGTCGAAGGTGCCGTCCGGCGAGTGCAGGGCGAAGTACATCAGCGTGTCGGGGCTCTTCTTGCGCGTGGTCACGCCGGCGGCGACGACTTCCGACGGCAGTTGCGAGGTCGCCACCGCGACGCGGTTCTGCACCTGCACGGCGGCGATGTCGGCGTCGCGCGCGAGGTCGAAGGTCACCGACAGCGCGTAGTAGCCGTCGGAGGACGAGTTGGAGGACATGTAGCGCATGCCCTCGACGCCGTTGACCTGCTGCTCGACGGGCTGCGCGATGGCCTGCTCGACCACCGCCGCGCCCGCGCCCGGATAGGCGGCGGTGACGCTGATCGTGGGCAGGGTGATCTGCGGGTACTGCGCGACCGGCAGGCCGGCCAGCGCCAGCGTGCCGGCGATCAGGACCACCAGCGACAGCACGATGGCGAACACCGGCCGGTCGATGAAGAAGGCGGCCATGGCGGAAGCTCAGCCGGCGGCGGGCGCGGGCGTCGGCGCCGGATCGACGGCCGCCAGCGGCTGCGCATCGACCTGCTGCCCGGGCCGCACCCGATGGTGGCCCTCGACGATCACGCGGTCCGCGGCCTCGAGGCCGGACTCGACGATCCAGTCCTCGCCCACCCGCGGTCCCATCACCACCGCCTTGCGCTGCACGGCGCCGTCGGCGCCGACCACGCTGACGAAGGTGCGGTCGAGCAGCTGCTGCACCGCGCGCTGCGGGACGCGCATCGCGCCGGGACGGCGCTGCACGATGGCGCGCACGTGGCCGAACATGCCCGGCCGCAGCACCTCGTCGGGGTTGGGGAAGTCGGCGGCGACCGCGAAGGTGCCGGTGGCCTCCGACAGCGCGCGGTCGGCGAAGCCGATCCGGCCCTTGTGCGGGTAGGTGCTGCCGTCGGCCAGCACCAGCTCCACCGGCGGCGGCTCGGCCTGCCGGCGCGCCTCGAGGATCGGCCGCACCAGCTCCAGGTACTCGCGCTCGCTGAGGGCGAAATCGACCCGCGCGGCGTCGGTGGTGCTCACCGTCGCCAGCACGGTCTGGCCGGCCTGCACCAGCGCACCCATCTGCACCTGGGCGCGGCCGATGCGCCCGGCGTAGGGCGCGCGGATCACCGCGTCCTGCTGCGCGAGTTCGGCCTGCTCCAGCAGGGCGCGCGCCGAGGCGAGCCCGGCCCGCGCCTGGTCCTGCGCGGTGACCGCCTGGTCGAGGGTCTGCCGCGGTATGGTGCCTTTCTCGGCCAGCGGGCGGTAGCGCGCGACGTCGGCGGCGGCCTTGTCGAGCGCCGCCTGCGCGTTGCGCACCTGGCTGCGCGCGTTGTCGCTGCCAGCGCGCAGGGATTCCGCCGACAGCCGGAACAGAACCTGGCCTTCGGCCACCGTCTGGCCTTCGCGGAACTCCTGCGCGGCGACGATGCCGGTCACCTTGGAGCGGATCTCGACCTCGCTGGTCGCGGCGACCGCGCCGACGAAGTCGCGCACGATGTCGGTGTCGGCGATGGTCGGCGTGGCGACGCGCACCACCGGCGGCGGCGGGGCGGGCGGCGGGGCCTCGGAACATCCTGCCAGCGCCAGGCACAGCATCCAGCCAAGAGCCGCTTCCGCTCGCATCGCCTCGTCCCCCGTTACGCCCGCGCCCACTATATCCAAGCTCGGCGTCGCGGCGGCGGGCGCGCGGCCTGCCCAGAATGGGCAGGACCGGTCTGGCGCGCCGCAGTCCGGCGCGCCAGCATGCTCGGGGCGCGATCGCCGCCCGGAGGGGAAGACCCGCATGAACGCACGCCATCGACTGCCGCGCCTGCTGCTGGCCATGGGCCTCATCGCCGCCGCCGGCTTCGCCCAAGCCTACGATCGCGGCCGCTACGACTACTGCCGCCACCAGGCCGAGCGGATCAGCGGCTACTACGGGCCCGTGCCCGACCGTTACCACCGCGGCGGGGCCGTGCGCGGGGCGGCACGGGGCGCGGCCACCGGCGCGGCGATCGGGGCGATCGCCGGTGGCGACCGCAAGGACATCCGGCGTGCCGCGCGGCGCGGCGCGGTGGCCGGCGCGGTGATCGGCGCCGCGCGCCGCGAGCGCGCCCGCGACGAGTACCGCGACAGCCGCTACATCTACCAGCTCGAACTCGACCGCTGCATGGACTACTACCGCTGAGCCGGACCCGGAGAACCCCATGAACTCGATCCGCATCCCGTTCCTGATCGCGGGCCTGCTCGCCACCGCCGCCGTCGCCGCGCAAGCCGACGCCGAGGCGCCGCAGAAGCTCGCCGACTATTCCTGCTGGCAATTGCTGACCGAACCCGAGGAAACCCAGGGCGCTGCCGAAGTGTTCTACCTCGGCTACGCGCTGGGCCGGGCCGGCACCGAACTCGCCGGCGAAGCGGCCTACAAGCAGGCCGTCGCCGACGTGCTCAAGCGCTGCCAGTCGGAGCCGGACACCAAGGTCCTGGACGCCTTCGCGGGCGCGATCAAGCCGCGCTGAACCCCGTCGCAGCACAGGGCGAGGCGTCGCCTCGCGTGGCGCGCAGGGCCGCGTCTCCGTAGCGCCTTGCCGTGGCTGGCCACCCGGGGGCCGTTTTCCGGGGCGCGACGATTGATCCGGACCGTGCGAACAGGGACGATGAGCCATGCCCCGCATCCGCTCGTCGTTGCGCCGCGTCGCCCTGTCGTTAGCGGCACTGCTGCTGGCCGCCTGCGCCACCACGCCCCTGCCGCGCGGCGAGCCGGGCTCCGCGCTGCCTCCCGCGCCCAGCGGCGCGCTGGCCGAGGCGGTCGACGGCCTCGGCCTGGGCGCCGGCGAATCCGCCTACCGCCTCGTGGTCGGCGCCGAGGACGCCTTCGCGCTGCGCATGCGCACCGCCGCGCTGGCGACGCGCAGCATCGACGTGCAGTACTACATGTGGCACGACGACCTCACCGGCCGACTGCTGGCCGGCGAACTGCTGGCCGCCGCGCAGCGCGGCGCGCGCGTGCGGGTGCTGGTCGACGACATGTACGCGCGCGGGCTGGACGCCCTGCTGGCCAACCTCGACGCGCATCCCGGCCTCGAGATCCGCCTGTTCAATCCGTTCCGCAGCCGCGCTTCGACGCTGGGCAACGCGCTGGAGTTCATCGGCAGCGGCGGGCGGCAGAACCGGCGCATGCACAACAAGCTGTGGCTCGTCGACGGGCGGCTGGCGATCGTCGGCGGGCGCAACATCGGCGACGAGTACTTCGGCGCCAACCAGGACTTCAACTTCGGCGACCTCGGCGTGCTGCTGGCCGGCGCGGCGGTCGCCGAGGCCGGCGCCAGCTTCGACGACTACTGGAACAGCGCGGCGGTGGTGCCGCTGTCCGCCTTCGCCCGCGCCGAGGATCCGCCGGCGGCGGTGGCCGCCGCGGTGGCCGCGCTCGAGGCCCATCGCAAGGCGGCAAGCGCCACGCCCTACGTGGCGCGGCTGGCCGACCTGCGCCGCGACGGCCAGCTCGGCCTGCGGCTGGACGCCCTGCGGCGCGGCCGCGGCGTGCGCGTGGTGGCCGACGATCCGGGCAAGGCCTTCGACGACGATCCGCCGATGCGCATGCTCGACGAGGTGCGCCGCCTGCTCGGCGCGGCCACCGGGGAGGCGGTGGTGGTCTCGCCCTACTTCGTGCCGCTGCGCGCCGGCACCGACGCGCTGGTGGCCCTGCAGGAGCGCGGCGTGGCGGTGCGCGTCCTGACCAACTCGCTGGCCGCCAACGACGTCGCCGCGGTCCACGGCGGCTACTCGAAATGGCGCCGGCCGCTGCTGCGCGCCGGGGCGGTGATCCACGAACTCAAGCCCGATCCGTCGATGGCGCGCGATTCGGCGATCGGCGAATCGCGCGCGAGCCTGCACACCAAGGCGCTCGTGGTGGACGGGCGCATCGCCTACGTCGGTTCGTTCAACATGGACCCGCGCTCGGCGCGCATCAACACCGAGGGCGGGGTGGTGATCGACGACCCCGGGTTCGCCGCGCAGGTGCGCGCGCAGTACGAGCGCGCGATCGACCCCGCCCGCAGCTGGCGGGTCGCGCTCGAGGGCGGCCAGCTGCGCTGGCACGACGTGCGCGACGGACGCCCCGTGGTCAGCACCGGCGAGCCGCAGGCCAACACCGGGCGCAAGCTGATGGCCTGGCTGTTCCGGGTGCTGCCGCTGGACAGCCAGCTCTAGGGAGCCCCTGAACGAACCCTGCGCCGGGCATCGCGCGCCACGCGCCCGGGATACCATCGCGCCGCCCTAAACACCGCTCCAGGCCGGAAACCCCATGCGTCCGATCGTCCTTTGCCTCGCCCTCGCCGCCACGCTGGCCCTGCCCGCGAGCGCGGCTGCCGACTCCACGCCGTCCGCCGGCCGCCCGCAATGCATCGGCCTGGTGCTCGGCGGCGGCGGTGCACGCGGTGCCGCGCACATCGGCGTGCTCAAGGTGCTCGAGCGCGAACGCGTGCCCGTGTGCCGCATCGCCGGCACCAGCATGGGCGCGATCGTCGGCGGGCTCTACGCGTCCGGCTATTCGGCCGACGAGATCGAGGCGATCCTGTCGGCGGTCGACTGGAAGGAGGTGCTGGCCGACGATCCGCCGCGCACCGACTTCCCGTTGCGGCGCAAGAACGACACCCTGCGCTACCTGCTCGACTTCAAGTTCGGCCTGCGCGACGGCGCCATCCAGTTGCCGCGCGGCGTCATCCAGGGCCAGAAGCTGCTGACCCTGCTGCGTCGGCTGACCATCCACACCTGGCGCACGCCGGACTTCGACGCGCTGCCGATCCCGTTCCGCGCGGTGGCCACCGACATCGGCACCGGCGAGGCGGTGGTGTTTTCGCAGGGCGACCTCGCGCTGGCGATCCGCGGCAGCATGTCGGTGCCGGCCGCCTTCGCGCCGCTGCGGATCGACGGGCGCCTGCTGGTCGACGGCGGGATCGTCAACAACGTGCCGGTCGACGTGGTCAAGGCGATGGGCGCCGACCGCGTGATCGCGGTCGACGTCGGCGCGCCGCTGCTTGACGACAGCGAGCTCAATTCGCCGTTCGCGATCACCATGCAGATGCTCGACGTGCTGATGAAGCAGCGCACCGCGCAGGTGATGGCCGCCATGGACCCGCGCGACGTCAAGATCGTGCCCGACCTCGGCGACATCGGCAGCGCGTCGTTCGACCGCGCGGTGGACGCCATCGCGCCGGGCGAGGTGGCGGCGATTCGGGTGCTGCCGCGGCTGCGCGAGCTGTCGCTCGGGGAGGCCGAGTGGGCCGCGCTGCAGGCGACCCGCGAGCGCGTGCAGTTCGACGCCCCGCTGGTCGAGTTCCTCGAGGTCGTGACCCGGCGCAGCAAGACCGCCGGCTACGTCAAGCGGGAACTCGAGGGTTTCGAGGGCAAGCCCCTGGACCCGATGGCGCTGGAGCGACGCGTCAACTCGGTCTACGGCCAGGGCAACTACGAGCACATCTCGTGGAAGCTGGTGGAGAAGGAAGGCCGCACCGGCGTCGAGGTGCTGCCGGTCGACAAGGGCTGGGGGCCGAACTTCCTGACCTTCGGCCTGCAGGTCAGCGACGACTTCGAAGGCCGCAACAGCTACCAGTTGGGCGCCGAGTACACGATGACCGGCCTCAACCGCTGGGGTGGGGAGTGGCGCACGCGCGCCGAGATCGGCCGCATCACCGGCCTGCGCACCGAGTTCTTCCAGCCCGCCGGCGACCGCGGGCAGTTCTTCGGCTTTCCCTACCTCGAGTACCGCGCGATCAACCAGGACATCCGCGTCGGCGACACCGTGCTCGCCGACTACCGCGTGCGCCGCGGCGCGGTGGGCATCGACGTCGGCTGGGAGCCGAACGTCGCGATGCGCGCCTACGCCGGCCTGTTCCGCTCGCGCGGCGACGCCAGCCGGCAGATCGGCACGCCGGGCGACCTCGACGACGTCGACGAGTCTTCCGGCGGCGTGCGGCTCGGGTTCACCCGCGACACGCTCGACGATGCCGATTTTCCCTCCGCCGGCGGGCGCACCGACCTCCTGCTGCTCGCGCTGCGCGACGTGCTCGGCGACGCCAGCGAAGGCGAGATCGTCGACCTCACCTGGGACCACGCGACGAGCTTCGGGCCGAACCGGCTGCTGTTCGGCACCCGCTTGCAGGCGCGATGGGGCCGCCCCTCGCGCTTCGAGAGTCCCGCCACGCTGGGTGGCTTCACCAACCTCTCGGGCTACAGCGAGCGCGAACTGATCGGCGACCACGCGGCGCTGTTCCGCACCGTCTACTACCGCCGGCTCGGCGACGCCGGCGAACTGTTCTCGGTGCCGGCCTATGTCGGCGCGAGCCTCGAGACCGGCAACGTGTTCCTGCGCCGCGAGGACCTGCTCGACCTCGAGGACCTGGTGCTCGGCGGCAGCCTGTTCGTCGGCGTCGACTCGCCGTTCGGCCCGCTGTTCCTCGGCTACGGCCGCAACGACCAGGGCGATGCCTCGGTCTACCTCACCTTCGGCTCGCTGTTGCGGCCGCGACTCTAGGAATCCGACATGCGTGCCTCGATCATCGCTTTCGTGCTGTCGGTCGCCGTCGCGCCCGCGTTGGCCGCGGTGGAGAAGGAACCCACCTTGCCGGCCGCGCGCCTGGCCGCGCCCGGCAGCGCCCTGTCCGGTCCGGGCTGGCGCGTCGACAGCCCGGTGCCGGTCCGGGGCTACCTCGGCCAGTTCACCCTGCGCACGCCGCAGGGCGATGTGCCGGCGCAGGGACGCGAAGTGCTGGCGATCCGCATCGCCGAGATCCCGGCCTTGGCGCGGCTGGAGGAGGTGAGTCGCCGGGACGTGTTCGCCGGTGCCATCGCCGACTCGGCCAAGGCCACCGGACGCGCGGTGACGCGCGTGGTCACGAACCCCGGCGAGACCATCAAGGGCATTCCCGCGGGCCTCGGCCGGCTGGTCAAGCGCACCGCCGGCCGGGTGCGCAACGTGGCGGTCGCGGTCGGCGACGCCGCGCGCCGCGAGCGCGACAAGGACGGCGGCGCGGCGGGCGAGGGCGGCCCCGGCGCGGCCGACAAGGCGCGTGACTTCGCCACCGAACTCGCCGGCGTGAACAAGGCGCGGCGCGCGATCGCGAAGTCGCTGAACATCGATCCCTACACCGGCAACCCGCTGCTGCAGGACCGCCTCGAGGACCTCGCCTGGGCGTCGGTGGCCGGCGGGCTGTCGATGGACCTCGCGCTGGGCGCGTTCGGCGGGCTCGCGGGCACGGTGTTGTCCACCACCGGCCAGCTCGACGGACTGGTGTGGGACCTGCCGCCGGAAGACATCCGCCGCCGGCTGGAGAAGGAACTGGTCGCGCGCGGCGCCGAGCCGATGGCCGCGCGCGAGTTCCTGCGCAACGGCGCCTTCACCCCGACCCTGCAGTTGGCCTTCGTGTCCGCCCTGCGCGCGCTCGGCCGCCCGACGGGCGAGGCGGACGTGCTGGCGCTGGCCACCGGCGTGCAGGGCGAGGTCCACGCGCGTTTCCTGGTGCAGCAGCTGCGCATGCTGGCGCGCCACGTGCCGGTGGATGATCCCGTCGTCGCGCTGGAGGCGCTCGAGGCGTCTATCGCCGCCACCACGCGCGGCGGCGTGCGCTGGGTGGCGCTGCCGGTGGACCACCTGTCGTGGACCGAGCAGGTCGAACAGGCCGCGCACGGCGAGGCGTCGTCCGCGTCGCGGCTGCTGGTCGCGGGCTCGGTGTCGGACCTCGCGCGGCGCGAACTGGCGCGCGCCGGCTGGCAGGTGACCGCGGATGCCGGACTCCCCGACTGAAGCGCCACCGCGCGCGGCGCGCTGGCGCCGTCGCGCGCTGTTCGTCGCGGCCGGCGCCTGCGGCGCGGTCGTGCTGGTCGCCGTCGGCTATGCGGTCGTGGCCCGCGGGCATCCCGAACTCGCCGCGTGGCACCGCGTGGCGCCGGAAGGCGAGCCGACCGCGGCCGAGATCGACGCCGGCATGGACCTCGCGGGCTACCGTGCGCGCGAGGACGCCGTGCTGCGCGACGCGCGCGAGCGCGTGGCGGCCGAACTCGACGGCACCGGCGGCGGGCACGGGCGCTTCGCGCCGGACTCGCCGATCAACCCGGCGCGCTTCGCGGTCGACTGGAACCGCACGTTCGAGCGCATCCCCGGACGGCCGGTCGGACGGGTGCTGCTGCTGCACGGCATGACCGACGGCCCGTACAGCGCGCGCGCGCTCGCCGACCGCCTGCACGCGCAGGGCTTCCACGTGCTCGCGCCGCGCCTGCAGGGCCACGGCACCACGCCGGCCGGCCTGCTCGACGCGCGCTGGGAGGACTGGGCCGCGACCACGCGGTTGGCCATGCGCCACCTGCGCGACGCAGGCGATCCCGCGCTGCCGCTGGTCGTGGTGGGCTATTCGACGGGCGCGGCGCTCGCGCTGCAGCACCAGCTCGCCGCGCTCGACGATCCGGCGCTACCGCGCGCCGACCGGCTGGTGCTGCTCTCGCCGCTGGTGGGGCTGTCGCGCGGGGCGGGGCTCGCGCCGCTGCTGTCGGCGCTCGACGGCCTGCCGGGCTTCGAGAAGGCGGCCTGGCTGGACGTGATGCCGGAGTACAACCCGTTCAAGTACAACTCCTTCCCCGTCAACGGCGGCTGGCAGTCCCACCGGCTCGCGAGCGAGGTCGTCGCCGCGCTGGATCGCGCGCGCGCGGAAGGATCGCTCGCGCGCCTGCCGCCCATCCTCACCTTTCACTCCGTGCTCGACACCACGGTGCGCAGCGACGCCGTGGTGCGCCGCCTGTACGACGCGCTGCCGGCCAACGGCAGCGAGCTGGTGATGTACGACCTCAACCGCTGGAACGTCTTCCTGCCGCTGTTCCGCCCGGCCCAGCTCGACGGCGTGCGCGCGCTGTTCGACGGCGGGCCGCGCGCCTACACGCTGCGGGTGGTCACCAACCAGCACCCCGGCACGCGCGCGGTGCACGAGGTCGCGATCGCGCCGGGCGCGCGCGAGCCGGCGCACCGCGACCTCGGCGCCGCCTTCCCGCCGGAGGTGTTCTCGCTCTCGCACACCGCGGTGCCGTTCCCCTGCGACGACCCGCTGTACGGCATCGCGCCGCGCACCGACGAGGACTTCGGCGTGCGCCTGGGCACGCTCGCCCTGCGCGGCGAGCGCCACGCCCTGCAGGTGCCGATGGAGCAACTGGCGCGCCTCAACTGCAATCCGTTCTTCGACGACCTCGCGGCGCAGGTGCTGGCCTGGGCGGCGGCGGGCGGCGCTGCGCCGCGGTAGGCGATCCGCGCGCCCGCGCGTTAGCATGCGGCGTCGGCCAGTGCCGACCGTGCGGGCCGCACGCTGGCCGGCCCGAGCCTCATGGAGCACGCGACGATGCGCTACGCCATCCTTCTCGCTCCGGGATTCCTCGCCCTGCTGCTCGCCGGACTGGGCTTCGCCCCGCCCGCCGAGGCGCGCGGCTATCGCTGCGGCCAGTGCGGCACGGTCGAGGACGTGGACCGCATCTGGTACGAGGGCCGGCGCGACCGCGGGACCGGCGGCGCGGTGCTCGGCGCGATCATCGGCGGCGCGCTGGGCAACCAGGTCGGCAAGGGCGACGGCCGCAAGGCCGCGACCATCGCCGGCGCGGTGGTCGGCGGCCTGGTCGGGCGCGACATCGACCGCAACGACGGCCGCGGTGGCCGGGGCGAGGAAGGCCTGCGGCTGACCATCCGCATGGACCGCGGCTACTACCAGACGGTCGAGATCCATGGCGACATGCGCATCTATCGCGGCGACCGCGTGCGCCTGCGCGACGGACGGGTGGACCTGATCGACTGATTCCCCGGCCCGCGCGGGCGGCCGGCGGCGTGTAATCGGTGGCCGCGACCGCCGTATGCAGGCCCAGGGACGCGGCGCTGCGCCGCGTCCGCCCCCTCCAGTCAACCGGGAGCCCGCCATGCGAACCGTCCGCATCGCCCTCGCCACCGCCCTGCTCGGGGCCGCCATCGCGCCGAGCGCGGCCCTGGCCTGCGGCGCCAGCCTGTTCGGACTGGCCGAAAGCCACGTCGTGCGCACCTACCGGGTGCCGAACCCCGGCCACATGGTGCTGTACGCCGACCGCACGCTCAGCGGGCGCGAGCTCGGCGACCCCGCCGCCTTCGGTCGTGCGCTGGTGCGTTCGGGCCACACGGTGACCGTGGCCCGCGACGCCGCGGAACTCGGCGCCGCGCTGGACGCCGGCGGCGTGGACGTGGTGCTGGTCGACGCCGACGAAGCGGCTTCGGTCGCCGCCGATGCGCGAGCGCGCGGCAGCGACGCCGCGCTGCTGCCGGTGGTGCACGACCTCGCCGGCAGCGTGCAGGGTTCGCTGGACGGCTTCCGGCACACGCTCGCGCACGACGCCGGGCTGCGCGAGGCGCTGCGCGCGATCAACGAGCTGATCGTCGACCGCGCGCGGCCGTGAGTCGCGAGATCGTCGCGCTCGGCGCGCACCTGCTGGCCGGCGTGGCGCTCGCCTGCGCCAGCCCGGTCGCCGGCGCGCAGGGCCTGTTCGATGTCGAGGAACCGACCTCCCGGGTGGGCAGCGGCGCGTGGTCGTTGGGCTTCCACGCGAGCCGCGGCGAGGGCACTTTCACGGACGACGGCGAGGTCTTCGCGGCCGGCGACGTCGATACGCGCGCGCTGATCCTCGGGCTCGACTATCGCTTCGCCGAGCGCTGGAGCCTGGCCGCGCACGTGCCTTTCGTGCGTCGGCGCAACCAGGGGTTCCTGTCGCACAACCCCGCGCTGCTGCGTCCGCCGCGCCCCGGCGTGCCGGTGGTCGACGACGGCGACTGGCACGGCGGTCTGCAGGACCTGTCGCTGGTCGTGCACTACGACTGGATCGACGACGCCATGCGCGTGCGGCCGTTCGTCGGCATCAGCATCCCGACCCGCGACTATCCGTTCTTCGGCAACTCGGCGATCGGCACCCGGCTGGTCAAGGGCAAGCTCGGCGTCGAGGTCGTGCGCCCGATCGGGCTGTCGGACTTCTACTGGCGCGCGCAGTACGCCTACGAGGTGATCGAACGTTCCTACGAGGGCGTGAACACCAACGCGCACCTCGGCGAGCTCGAACTGGGCTGGTTCGCGGCCCGCGGCCTGCGCCTGCGCGCGTTCGCCACCGAGCGCGACGGCAAGGGCCTCGGCGGCGATGCCGACTACGGCCGCCGCACCAATTAGCGCTGGTACTTCCACGACCGCAACGTCCGCCACGGCGCCACCGTGGCCGGCCTCGGCGCGGAGTACGCCTTCGCACCGGACTGGAGCGCCTCGCTGGTCGCCCTGCGCCTGCTCGACGGCCGCGCGATCCACAACATCCGCTTCGCCAGCACGCTGGAGATCGCCTGGCACTTCGACTGAACCGCTGCCCGATCGCCGGGTGGTGCGCCTTCGCGAACCCGGGGTTCCAGCGGCCCCGGCAGGCCGTGGGATCCGCCCCAGGCTTCGGCGCAGCGATGCGACCGGACCTCGTACACCCTGTCGCGGGCACCGTCTTCGCGCGTCACGGCATGGCCGCAGCGCGCGAAGCGGCGGTCGCGCGCAAGCGCGCCCCTACAGGTCGTCGCAAACCGCTGCTGTTGTAGGAGCCCGCTTGCGGGCGACCGCAACACCGCGACCTTGCCGCAGCGTGGAAGGTGCCGGTCGCGCGCAAGCGCGCTCCTACAGTTCGTCCCGCGCCGCGGCTGTCGCAGGAGCCCGCTTGCGGGCGATCGAGCATGCGCACCAGCCGAGGGTGGCGCGCGCCTCGAGTTCGCTCACCCGCCGCAATGCACCCGCAGCGATTCGCGCAGGTCCGCGACCTGTCGCTCCAGCGCGCCGCGTTCGGCCGCGAACGCGGTGCGCGCGCCGCCGCGCGCGGTGTCCAGCGCACCGCGCCAGTGCACGCACAGTGCGTCGCGGCCCATCGGCGAGCACCGGTCCTGGACCCGGACATAGGCGCCGCCGACGCGGCGATCCCATTCCTGCCGCGCCGGCGAACGCGGCAGGTTGCTGGTGGTGGTCGTCGCGCCGACCGCCCACGCCGGCACGTAGCGCACCGGCGGCACCGGGTTGTCGGACACGTAGGTCTCCCCGTCCTCGCGCGTGCAGGCGTAGCGCTGCGGCAAGGGCGGCGGCGGCGCGGTCGGCGGTGCAGGCGTGCCGTCCGGTGGGGGCGGCGGTGCCGCTTTCGCGCCAAGGTCCGGCACGTAGCGGTCCGACGGCGGCCCGTCGATCGGCGGCAGCGGCAGCGGCAGCGCCTCGACCGGGCAGGGCTGGTCCTGGTAGGCGATGCGGCCTTCGGCGTCGCGGCACTTGTGGATCGCCTGCGCCTGCGCGGCGCCCGCGGCGAGCAGGAGGACCAGGACGGGCAGGGGGCGCGCGGCCATGCGCTATCCTCCCACGGCGGCGACCGCTCGGTGATAGCCGTCGCCGTGCAGCACGGGAAATGCTTCGAGGACCGCCATGCCCCTCTCCTGGAACGAGATCAAGGACCGCGCCCTGCGGTTCTCGCGCGAGTGGGCTGGCGAGGCGTCCGAGCGTGCCGAGGCGCAGACGTTCTGGAACGCATTCTTCGACGTGTTCGGCCTCACCCGCCGGCGCGTCGCGTCGTTCGAGGAGCCGGTCAAGCGCCTGCGCGATGGCGGCAAGACCACCACCGGCAAGATCGACCTGTTCTGGAAGGGCGTGCTGCTGGTCGAGCACAAGTCGCAGGGCAAGGACCTGGCGCGCGCCTACACCCAGGCGGTGGACTACTTCGAAGGCATCGCCGAGCGCGACCTGCCGCGCTACGTGCTGGTGTCGGACTTCGCGCGCTTCCGGTTGCACGACCTCGACAGCGGCGCCGAGCACGACTTCGACCTGAAGGACCTTCACCGCAAGGTCCGCCTGTTCGGCTTCATCGCCGGCTACCAGACCCGCATCTACAAGGACGACGACCCGGTCAACGTCGCCGCGGCCGAGAAGATGGGCGCGCTGCACGACGCGCTCGAGGCGTCCGGCTACGACGGGCACCCGCTGGAAGTGCTGCTGGTGCGGCTGCTGTTCTGCCTGTTCGCCGACGACACCGGCATCTTCGACCGCAACGCGTTCCGCGAACTGGTCGAACTGCGCACCGCCGTCGACGGCAGCGACCTCGGGCGCCTGCTCAACGAACTGTTCGAGGTGCTCAATACTCCCGCCGAGAAGCGCCAGCGCGCGCTGGACGAGCAGCTGGTCGCCTTCCCCTACGTCAACGGCCGCTTGTTCGAGGAGCGCCTGTTCACGGCCGCCTTCGACGCCCGCACGCGCAGCAGCCTGCTGGATGCCTGCGCCCTCGACTGGGGCCAGATCTCGCCGGCGATCTTCGGCGCCATGTTCCAGTCGGTCATGGACCCGAAGCTGCGCCGCAACCTCGGCGCGCACTACACCAGCGAGAAGAACATCCAGAAACTGATCGGCCCGCTGTTCCTGGACGAACTCAAGGCCGACCTCGCGCGTATCCGCGCCCTGAAGCAGACCAACGTGCGCCAGGCGCAGTTGCGCCAGTTCCACCAGCGACTTGCGTCCCTGCGATTCCTCGACCCGGCCTGCGGCTGCGGCAACTTCCTCGTCGTCACCTACCGCGAACTGCGCGCGCTGGAACTCGAGGTCCTGCGCGAACTGCACGCCGACGTGACCACGCGGTTCCTGTCGGTCAAGGACGAAATCCACGTCGACGTCGACCAGTTCTACGGCATCGAGATCGAGGAGTTCCCCGCCCAGATCGCCCAGGTCGCGCTGTGGCTGGTCGACCACCAGATGAACCAGAAGGTCAGCGAGGAGTTCGGGGAGCTGTTCGTGCGGTTGCCGCTGGTCAAGAGCCCCAACATCGTCCATGGCGTCAGCGCACTGGCGGTCGACTGGAACTCGGTCTGCCCAAAGGAGAGGCTGAGCTACATCCTCGGCAATCCGCCGTTCTCCGGCGCGAAGGTCATGTCCGATGCGCAGCGGGCCGAGATCGTTAGCCTTTTCCCAGCGTCAACCGGCGCAGGCGTTCTGGATTTCGTAACAGGCTGGTACGCGATTGCTGTTCGCTTCATGCAGGGAACACGTATCAAGACGGCGTTTGTCTCGACGAACTCGATCACGCAAGGCGAACAGCCTGGGATTTTGTGGCCTGAGCTTTGGAAGCATGGTGCGCATATCCACTTCGCACACCGAACGTTTCAGTGGAGCAACGAAGCGCGCGGCGTCGCAGCGGTCCACTGCGTCATTGTCGGTCTTGCCGCGGAGCCAACTGAGACGCCACTGATCTACGAGTACGAAAGCCTTCGCTCGGACCCTCATGTTGTTCCAGCGCGGAACATCAATCCTTATCTGGTCGACGCGCCAAACATCGTTCTGCCGCGACGCGACCTCCCGTTGTGCGCCTTTGCGCCGGAAATAGGCATCGGCAACAAGCCAATTGACGACGGCGCCTATCTGTTCTCAGTCGACGAAGCAACTGAGTTCCTGAAGACCGAGCCTGGTGCACGGCGCTTCATGCGGGAATGGCTTGGCGCAGATGAGTTCCTTAACGGCTGGAGACGCTACTGCCTTTGGCTTGGTGATGCGGAACCGAGCGTCCTTTCGACCATGCCCCGAGTGCTCGAGCGCATAGATCACGTCAGGCGATTTCGGTCGCAGAGCCGCAGTGAGGGGACAAGGCGACTATCGGCCACGCCGACGAGATTCCATGTCGAGAACATTCCGTCGCGACAATACCTGGCGATTCCCGAGGTCTCGTCAGAACGCCGTAAGTTTATCCCGATGGGCTTTCTGAGCCCGGACGTGCTTTGCAGCAACCTGATGAAAGTGGCCCCACAGGCAACCATTGGGGACTTCGGGATATTGCAGTCGACCATGCACATGGCATGGGTCCGCGCCACCTGCGGTCGCCTAAAGAGCGACTTCCGCTACTCGAAGGACATCGTCTACAACAACTTCCCCTGGCCCGACGCCCCCACCGACGCCACGAAGGCCGCGATCGAAGCCACCGCCCACGCCGTGCTCGACGCCCGCGCCCAGTTCCCCGGCAGCTCGCTGGCCGACCTCTACGACCCGCGCACCATGCCGCCGGTGCTGGTGAAGGCCCACCAGGCGCTCGACCGCGCGGTCGACGCCGCCTACCTCGCCGGCGAAGCCGCCGCCGGCCGCAGGAAACCGTCTCTCAAGACCGACGCCGAGCGCGTCGCCTTCCTGTTCTCCCTCTACCAGCACTACACCTCGCTGCTGCCCGCGCCCGCTGCGAAGCCGAAGCGCCCGCGCAAGCCCCGCACCATGGTCGAGTCGACGGATGGCTGATGCGCGGCGGATGTGGCCCGAGCATCGTGGCGTGGGGCCGAACTCATTAAGCTCACGCTCGTGTGCTTAACTGGGATAAAGGACGAAAAACCAATTAGAACAATAGCTTGTGAGCCATCTTTGGTCGGCCTAAGCGTTGAGCCGGCGCACAGTCAGCGGTTCGCTGCATCATCCCGGTGGCTGGGTGGGCACATCGCAACGGTGCGCCACCCACCGCTGGATGACGTGAGCCGGCGGCCCGATGGCCGCCTTCCGGCAAAGAACCCTGTTAAGCTAACGCGCGTTAGCTTAATCGGCTTTCCGCATGAAAACTGTTTCAGATCAGGAAGTTGAGGCGCACCTCAGGCGACTGAATCGGTGGTGGGACGGGAAATCGGGCATCGCGGAGGCCACGGCACAGTGGGCGCCGCGCCATTACCTGCCAGCCGTGGAGCAGCTGCTGATCGACAGCCGGTTGCGGCGGGCGGTTGTCTTGCTGGGGCCGCGCCGCGTCGGCAAGACGGTGCTGATCCAGCACCTGATCCAGCGCCTGATCGATTCGGGCGTCCCACGCACGCGCATCGGATACGTCGAGGTTGACCATCCGCTGCTGCACAACCAGACGATCGAGTCGCTGGTCGGCGCCTGCGAACGCGCCAGCGGGGCCGATGGCGACGGTCCGAAGTACCTCTTCTTCGACGAGATCCAATATCTGCGCGATTGGGAACGACACCTCAAGCAGGTGGTCGACCACCGTCCTGACTTGCGCGTCCTCGTGTCTGGATCGGCCGCTGCGGCATTGAAGCGCCAAAGCACCGAGTCGGGGGCAGGACGCTTCACGGACTTCCTTTTGCCGCCGCTGACGTTCCCCGAGTACCTCGATCTCATCGGGGCGCACGCGCCCATTGCGGAACGCGCACCCGGTGCCTATGTCGTCCATGACATCGACCTGCTGAACGAACGCTTTGTCGAGTATGTGAACTTCGGCGGATATCCGGAACTCGCAGTGGAACGGCGGCTGCGCGACGATCCCGAGCGCTTCGTGAAGTCCGACATTGTCGACAAGGTCCTGCTGCGCGATCTGCCACAGCTTTATGGCATCACGGACATTCAGGAACTCAACGCGCTTTTCGCGCAATTGGCGTACAACACCGCGGAAATCGTGGCATTGAAGCCGCTTTCCGAACGCAGCGGCGTTGCAGGCGCGACGATCGCCAAGTACATCGAGTACCTCGAAGCGGCGTTCCTGATCAAGCGTGTGTTCCGCGTCGACCAGTCCGGCGCGCGATACAAGCGCGAGCGGTCATTCAAGGTGTTTCTCACCAATCCGGCGATGCGGACAGGACTGTTCGGGCCCATGGGGGCAGACGACGATGGCTTCGGCCACCTCGTCGAGACCGCGGTTTATGCGCAGCGCTTTCACGAAGAGGCGAGTCTGCACTATGCGCGCTTCGGAAGCGCTGACACGGAAGTCGACATGGTTGAAATGAGCCCGGCGCAGAGCCCGCGTTCGGTAATCGAAGTGAAGTGGTCAGACCAGGCCATTGATGACCAGAGGCGAATCGCTGGCGTCTTGAAATTCTGCGCTACGAATGGCCTGTCGGATGCACTGGTCACGACCCGTCGCCGCTTTGCGCAGAAGGAAATCAACGGGATACGGATCAACTTCTGGCCGACCGCAGCGGTCGCCTTTCACCTGGGGGCGCTCAGCGTGCGTGGTCGCCTCAAGCAGTTCCCGCCGCAATTGGAGCTACGACTGTAGCCCAGGCCAGCTCGCGGCCAGCCAGCATGGCGCGATCCGGCGCGAACCTACAGCCCCAGCGCGAACAGGGCGAACAGCAGCAGCAAGCCCAGCAGCGGCACGATCACCGTCATCGCCGCCACCGGCCAGTACGCCGCCTGGTGGGTCTCGCCGCAAATCGCGCGGATGGTGGTGACCACGTAGCCGTTGTGCGGCAGCGAGTCGAGCACGCCCGAGGAGATCGCCACTGCGCGGTGCAGTTGTTCCGGGTTGGCGCCCATGCCGAGGAAGTGCGGGGCGAGGATGGGCAGGGCGATGGCCTGGCCGCCGGAGGCGGAGCCGGTCATCGCCGCGATGAGGCTGACCGCGATCGCGGCGCTGACGATCGGGCTGCCCGGCAGGTGGGTGACCCACTCCACCGCGACGGTGAACGCGGGTGACAGTTTCGCCACCGCGCCGAAGCCGACCACCGCGGCGGTGTTGCCGATGGCGATCAGCGCGCCGGTGCTGGCATCCGCGATCGCCTTGCCGGGGTTGCGCAGCCACTTGAGGTTGATCAGCCAGGCGGCGCCGGAGCCTGCAAGCAGCGCCATGATGAGCGCCGAGGTCTTGAGGCTGTCGTGCCAGATGAAGGACACCACCAGCACCACCGCCAGCGGGATGGTGGCGAGCGCCGGATGCGGCAGGTGTTCGCGGGTGCCGGTCGGGTCGTCGGGCCGCGCCTCGAAGCGCTCGCCACGCGCGCGCGCGCCGGCGATCAGCCGCTTGAGCCACCAGTAGCCGAACGCCGCCATGAAGATCGCCACGATGATGCTCGCTTCCCACGCGGCGTAGGGCGTGGTGCCGAGGTACTGGATCGGGATCCAGTTCTGGATCTCTGGCGAGCCCGCGCTGGTCATGGTGAAGGTGACCGAGCCGAAGGCCAGCGCGGCGGGGATGAAGCGCCGCGGCAGGTCGGCCTCGCGGAACAGGGCCAGCGCCATCGGATAGACCGAGAAGGCGACCACGAACAGGCTCACGCCGCCGTAGGTCAGGATCGCGCACGCGGCGACCACCGCGAGCGCCGCGCGCTGCATGCCGAGCCGCGCGGTCACCCAGCGCGACACGGCGTCCGCCGCACCGGAATCCTCCATCAACTTGCCGAAGATGGAGCCGAGCAGGAACATGAAGAACCAGTTCGCGATGAAGCCGGTGAAGCCGCCCATGTAGGCGCCGACCAGGTTCGGCTGGCCCTGCGCGGCCAGCGGTTCGACCACCGCCACGCCCGAGGTGAGCGCCACCACCAGCGCGCACAGCGGGGTGGCCACGAACAGGTTCATGCCGCGCAGGGTCAGCACGATCAGCAGCGCGAGCGCGCCGAGCAGGCCCAGCATGGCGAGCATGGAATCCTCCGCAGTGTCGGCCGGCAGGATGGGCGGGGGTGGGGGAAGCGTCTGCTGTACCAAGGTACAGGTCCGCGCCGCGCGGCACCGCCCTAGAGTCGCGGCGAGTCCGGCTCCGCATTGGGGGTCCGCGTGCCTGCGCGGATCGGGAACCGGCCGCCGCACCCGAGGAGGACCGACCATGAACCGCTTGAAGCTCACCCCGCTGGCGCTGGCGATCGCCGCCGCCGGTTTCGCCCCGCTCGCCGCCTTCGCCGCGCCGGCCGCCGACCCGCAGCCTGACCCGCAGTCGTCCGAGGAAGCGAAGTCGGACGCCGCGCGCCTCGGCGAGATCACGGTCACCGCGCGCCGCCGCGAGGAGAACCTCAACGAGATCCCGGTCGCGGTCACCGCGTTCTCCGAGGCCAAGATCGAGACCCTGAACATCGAGGACCTCGGCGATCTGCAGGGCCAGGTGCCGAACCTGACCATCTATGCCGCGCGCGGCTCGTCGTCCACCGTCACCGCCTACATCCGCGGCATCGGCCAGAGCGACCCGCTGTGGGGCGTCGAGCCCGGCGTCGGCGTGTACATCGACGACGTGTACGTGGCCCGCCCGCAGGGCGCGCTGCTCGACGTGCTCGACGTCGACCGCATCGAGGTGCTGCGCGGCCCGCAAGGCACGCTGTACGGCAAGAACACCATCGGCGGCGCGATCAAGTACGTGACCAAGCCGCTGCTGCCGGATTTCGGCGCCAAGGTGTCGCTGACCGCCGGCGAGTACGAGCAGCTCGACGTCAAGGCCTCGGTCAACGCGCCGCTGGGCTCGGACGCGCTGGTCGGCCGCTTCAGCGCGGCCTCGCTCAACCGCGACGGCTTCGGCGAGAACCTCGTCACCGGCGCGCCGATCTCCGACAAGGAGATCCTGGTCGCGCGCGGCACGCTCGGCTTCTATCCGTCGGATGCGCTCAACGTGGTGGTCAGCGCCGACTGGATGGACGACCAGAGCGGCGTGCGCGGCGCGCAGATGCTGGCCCCCAATCGCTTCGCGCCGACGCAGTTGCCGCTCACCAGCCGCTACGACGTGCGCAACGGCATGCCGAACGTCAACGACACCGCGATGCAGGGCGCGTCGGCCACCGTGAACTGGCAGCCGGGCGGCGCCTGGGCGTTCAAGTCGGTCACCGCCTACCGCGAGTCCGACACCACCACCAACATCGACTTCGACACCCTGCCCAACGTGATCGCCGACGTGCGCGCGGAGTACGAGGACGACCAGTTCACGCAGGAATTCCAGGGCACCTACATCGGCGACAGCCTGTCCGGCGTGGTCGGCCTGTACTACTTCGACGGCAAGGCCGGCGGCACGGTGCGCAACAACTTCTTCAACCTGCAGTTCGGCACCACCAACGGCTTCGTCGACACCACCCAGTGGGCGCTGTACGGGGAGGGCACGTACCAGGTCAGCGACCGCCTCAAGGTGACCGCGGGCGCGCGCTACACCAACGAGAAGAAGGAAGCCAACGTCCTCAACCAGGGCTTCGCCAACGCCCAGTTCCTGACGCCGATCGCCACCCTGGCCAAGTTCAGCGACGACCTGAGCACCAACAACATCGCGCCCAAGGTCTCGGTCGACTACCAGGCCACCGAGCAGACCATGGTCTATGGCCTGGTCAGCCGCGGCTTCAAGTCGGGTGGCTACAACATCCGCGCCAACACGGTGTCGTTCCCGCTGTCCGCGCGGCCGTTCAAGGACGAGTCGGTGACCTCGTTCGAGATCGGCTCCAAGTCGGCGCTGTACAACGACACCTTCTTCCTGAACCTTGCCTACTTCTGGAACAAGTACAAGGACGTGCAGTTGTCGGTGTTCACCTCGTTCACGCTGCCGAACGGCCAGTCGTCGTTCTTCGGCGACTTCACCAATGCCGGCAAGGCCGACGTCAAGGGCGTGGAGGTCGAGTTCGTGGCCAACCCGACGGAGCGGCTGACGCTGTCGGGCAACCTCGCCTACCTCGATGCCGCGTACAGCGAGTTCATCGACCGCGGCGTCAACGTGGCCAACATCCAGGAGTTCACCAACGCACCGCCCTTCCAGGCCGGCGTCACGGCGCAGTACCGCTGGGACGTGTTCGGCGGCGAACTCAGCGGCCGCGTCACCGGCACCTACCAGGGCCGCGTGGTGCCGACCACCGACCTGTCGCCGGCGATCCAGCAGGCGCCCTACGCCCTGCTCGGCGCGGGCCTGCTGTGGCGCAGCGAGGATTCGCCGTGGAGCGTGGCCCTGCAGGGCAGCAACCTCACCGACCGCGCGTACCGCACCACCGGCTACAACATCGCCGGCCTCGGCGTGCTGACCGGCTTCTACGGTCCGCCGCGCCAGGTGTCGCTGACCGTGGCCTATACCTTCGACTGAGCGCCGCGCGGCGACCGGCGCCGGCCGGTCGCCGCGAGCCGCCGGGCGCCGGGCGCCGGGGATCGGACCGGCGCGCCGGCGACGCCGCGCAGGACGCAGCGCGGCATCCCGCCGCGAGGCACCCGGACCAGGACATCGCCCGCGTGAATCCATCCGCATCGCGCACGGCCCTGCTCGGCGTGGCGGTGGTGCTCGCCCTGTCCGCCTGCGGTGGCGAGCCTCCAGCGCCCGCGCTGCCGCGTTTCGACCTCGATCCGGCACGCGTCGGCGTGGCCGGCCTGTCGTCGGGGGCCTACATGGCGACCCAGGTGCATCTCGCGCTCAACGACCGCGTGGGCGGCGCCGCGCTGTTCGCCGGCGGGCCGTATGGCTGTGCGGGCGGCGATCTGTCCACCGCGCTGTCGACCTGCATGGCGGCTGAGCATGGGCCACCTGCGGTGTCGGTGCTGGCAGGACGCGTGCAGGATCGCGCGACGTCCGGCGCGATTGCGCCGCTGTCGGCGCTGTCCGGGGATCGCGTCTACGTCTGGCATGGTCGCGCCGATGCGACCGTCGCGCCGGTGGTGGGCGAGGCCGCCGCGGCGCTGTACCGCGCGCTCGATCCCGGCCTGGCCGTGACCCTCGACCTGGCCGACGGCGCGGCGCACCTGCTGCCCACGCGCGACGCCGGCGTCGCGTGCGACGCGGGCGGCGCACCGTGGATCGGACGCTGCGGGACCGATGGCGCGGCCAGCGCGGTTGGCGCGCTTTTCGGCGCCGTAAACGTCGACCCGGCGGCGCCGGCGGCCGGGCGCGGTGAGACTTTCGTGTTCGACCAGCGTCCACTGTTCCCGGCCGACGTCGATCCGGTGCTGGCCGAGTCGGGGCACGGCTACGTGCCGCCGCAATGCCGCGGCGCGCGCTGCGGACTGCTGGTGGTCTTCCACGGCTGCCAGCAGTCCGTCGCGGACGTCGGGCGCGCGTTCATCGACGACGGCGGCTTCAATCGCGCGGCGGACGCCGCGTCGCTGGTCGTGCTGTACCCGCAGGCGCGCGCCAGTTGGACGCCGCTCAATCCCAAGGCGTGCTGGGACTGGTGGGGCTACACCGGCGCCGACTACGACACGCGCCAGGGCGCCCAGGTGCGCTTCGTCGCCAACCTGCTCGCGGCAGCCGGCGTTCCCTGACGCGCGCGCGATCGCACGCCAGCGATTCGCCCGCTGTGCGTAGGAGCGCGCTTGCGCGCGACCGCCACCCGATACGTTGCGGCAAGACCCGGGTGTTGCGGTCGCCCGCAAGCGGGCTCCTACGATTGCCCGGCAGCGGTTCGTATGCGTCACGTAGGAGCGCGCTTGCGCGCGATCGCCACCCCACACGCCGCGGCAAGACCCGGTTGCTGCGGTCGCCCGCAAGCGGGCTCCTACGATTGCCCGGCAGCGGTTCGTATGCGTCACGTAGGAGCGCGCTTGCGCGCGATCGCGACCTCGCACGCCGCGGCAAGACCCGGGTGTTTCGGTCGCCCGCAAGCGGGCTCCTACGATTGCCGGGCAGCGATTCGCTGGCGTCTTGTCGATTCGCGCTGGCGCGCGACTGCCAGCCCAAGCGCCGCGGCAGGGCCCCGGTGTCGCGGTCGCCGCCATCGTCCGGCGGGCGCCGTTAACATGGGGCCATGACCACCACCACCCTCGGCCTGCTCGGCGCGCTGCTGTGGGCGCTGGCGCTGTTCGGCGTTGCGCTCGCGGGCGAGCGCCGGCTGCGCCTGCCGGAACGCGCGTGGTCGGCGGTGTATGCGCTGTCGCTGGCGGTGTACTGCACCTCGTGGACCTTCTACGGCACGGTCGCTCAGGCCGCCGCGCACGGCTGGGCGGTGCCGCCGACCTTCATCGGCACCATCGCGTTGTTCGCGCTGGGCTTTCCCTTCCTCGGGCGGCTGGCGCGGCTGGCGCGCGAGCAGAACAGCACCTCGATCGCGGACCTGGTCGCCTCGCGCTTCGGCAAGAGCCCGCGGCTCGCCGCGCTGGTCACCGCGGTGGCGGTGGTCGGCATGGTGCCCTACATCGCGCTGCAGTTGCGCGCGGTGGCGCAGAGCTTCGCGCTGCTGACCGCCGAGGAGGGCGGGGCGATCGCCGCCGCGGCGTGGCAGGACCTCGCGTTCTGGGTCGCGCTGCTGATGGCGGCATTCGCGATGCTGTTCGGCACCCGGCGCGCCGCGGCGACCGAGCACAACCGCGGGCTGGTGCTGGCGATGGGCTTCGAATCGCTGTTCAAGCTGGTCGCGATGCTGGCGCTCGGCGTGTTCGCCGTGTGGGGCATCGGCGGCGGACCGTCGGAACTCGCCGCGCGCGTGGCCGACCTGCCGCCGCCCGCGCCCGGCGGCGGCTTCCTCGCCCTGGTGCTGCTCGGCGCGCTGGCGATGTTCACCCTGCCGCACCAGTTCCACATCGGCTTCGTGGAACTCCGCGATCGCGCGCACCTCGCCAGCGCGCGCTGGCTGTTCCCGCTGTACCTGCTGCTGATCGCGGCACCCATCCTGCCGCTGGCCTGGGCCGGCCAGGTCGCGATCGGCAGCGTACTGCCGGCGGACTTGTATTCGCTGGCGCTGCCGCTGTCGCGTGGTGCCGATGGCCTCGCGCTGCTGGCCTTCCTCGGGGGCCTGTCGGCGGCCACCGGGATGGTGATCATGGCCGCGATCACGCTGTCGATCATGATCGGCAACCACTGGCTGGCGCCCGGCCTGCTGCGCGGGGCGCTGGCCTCGGGCGCGCCGCACCGCGACCTGCGCGGCGCGGTGCTGGGCCTGCGCAGGCTCGCGATCGGCACGATCCTGCTGCTGGCCTGGGCCTACAGCCGCGCGGTCGGTGAATCGAGCGCGCTGGCCGACATCGGCGCGCTGAGTTTCTCCGCGTTGGCGCATCTCGCGCCGGGCGTGGTCGCCGCGCTGTACGCGCCGCAGTGGCCGGCACGCGCGGTGGCGATGGGCCTGCTCGCGGGACTCGGGAGCTGGGCCTGGCTGCTGCTGGTGCCCGCCAGCGTGCAGTCCGGGCTGTTGCCACAGGCACTCATCGACGCAGCCGGCCCGCTGGCGCCGGAGCGCGTGCTCGGCCTGCAGGGCTGGGACCCGCTGACCCGGGCGGTGCTGCTGAGCCTCGCCGTGCACGCGCTGGTGATGGTGCTGTCCGCGCGCGGCCGGCGCGGCGCGCCGACGCGCGCCGAGCAACCGATCGCGGCCGGCGAACTGCGAGCGCTCGCCGCGCGCTTCCTGCCGGCGGCGCAGGTCGCGCGCGCGCTGGACGGGGAGGCGGACGACGCGGCGGTCGATGCCGCGCGCGCGGCCGCGGTCGAGCGCGATCTCGCGGCGGTGGTGGGGGCGGCATCCGCGCGCTGGCTGCTCGACACCGCGCGGCGCGGCGGCGAGGTCGCCGCGGTGGCGCAGATCGTCGGCGAGGCCTCGGCCGCGGCGCGCTTCAACCAGGTGCTGCTGGAGGCCGCGCTGGAGAACATGAGCCAGGGCATCAGCGTGGTCGATCGCGAGCTGCGCCTCGTCGCCTGGAACCAGCGCTATGCCGACCTGTTCGGTTATCCGCGCGCGCTGCTGGCGGTCGGCACGCCGGTCGAAGCGCTGGTGCGCCACAACGCGCGGCGCGGGCTGCTCGGCGAGGGCGACGCCGAGGCCCTGGTCGCGCGCCGCCTCGCGCACATGCGCGCCGGCACGCCCTACGTCGCCGAGCGCCGCTTCCCCGACGGCACGGTGGTCGAGATCCGCGGCAACCCGATGCCCGGCGGTGGCTTCGTCGCCACCTTCACCGACGTCACCGCCTTCCGCCGCGCGCAGCAGGCGCTGGAGCAGGCCAACCTCACGCTGGAGGAGCGCGTGGTGCTGCGCACCCGCGAGTCGGAAGCCGCACGCGAGGAAGCCGAGCGCGCCAACCGCGCCAAGAGCCGCTTCCTCGCCGCGGTCAGCCACGACCTGCTGCAGCCGATCAACGCCGCGCACCTGTTCACCCATGCGCTGGCGCAGCAGTTGCAGCATCCGCAGTACCGCGCGGCGGTGGCCGACATCGACGGCGCGCTGACCTCGACCGAAACCCTGCTCGCCGGGCTGCTCGACATCTCGCGCCTCGATGCCGGCGGACTCACGCCGCGCATCGACCGTTTTCCGGTGGCCGACGTGCTGGAACCCTTGGCAGCCGAATTCGGCGTGCTGGCCCGCGAGCGGGGCATGCAGCTGTCGCGCCCGCCGTGCGCGGCCTGGGTCGAGAGCGACCCGCAGCTGCTGCGCCGCGTGCTGCAGAATTTCCTGTCCAACGCGGTGCGCTACGGGCAGCGCGGGCGCGTGCTGCTGGGCTGTCGCCGGCACGGCGACGCTCTGCGCATCGAGGCATGGGACACCGGGCCCGGCATCGCCGAGATCGATCGCACGGCGATCTTCGAGGAGTTCCGCCGCCTCGAGCGTCCGGGCGGCAGCGAAGGACTGGGCCTCGGGCTCGCGATCGCCGATCGCATCGCGCGCCTGCTCGACCACCGGATCGGCCTGCGCTCCTGGCCCGGGCGCGGCAGCGTTTTCTGGATCGAGGTGCCGCGCGTGGCGCCGCAGCCGCGCGCGGCGGCGGTCGCCCCAGCCGCGGTGGGCGCGGTGCCGCGCGCGCGCGTGCTGGTGGTGGACAATGATGCCGCCGTGCTGCGCGCGATGCAGTCGCTGCTCGGCGGCTGGGACCTCGAGGTCGCCTTGGCGCGCGACAGCGCCGAGGCGCTGGCTTCGGCACGGCGCGCGCCGCCCGACCTGCTGGTGCTCGACTACCATCTCGACGGCGCGCGCACCGGGCTCGACGTGCTGGCGCAGGTGCAGGCGGCGATCGGCGAGCGCCCGGCGGTCGTGGTCTCCGCCGATCACGGCGAGGCCGTCCGCGCGGCGGTGTCGGCCGCCGGCTTGCCGCTGTTGATGAAGCCGATCAAGCCGCTGGCGTTGCGCTCGCTGATGGCGCGCATGCTCGCCGCGCGCGCCGGGCTGGCCGAGGCCTGAGCGCGACGCCCGTCACGCTTGCGCCGTGGAAGCTGGCGCATAATCAGGTGTCGAACCGGGGAAGTCTTGCCATGCGCACAATGAACCGTCTTCTTGGCGCGCTGTTGCCTGGGTCCACCGTCCCCGCCGGGGCGCAGGTCGCGCCGAGCGACCTCAATCTGGTGCAGGTGGTTCAGGGCCTCACCGCCCCGGTACAGGTGGTCAATGCAGGCGACGGCAGCAACCGTCTGTTCATCGTCGGCCTGCTCGGCCGGGTATCGGTCCTTGAGCAGGGTGCGAGCGCGGTCCGCGCTACGCCGTTTTTCGACATCCCGCAGTGCCAGAACACACCGCCGCCGAACCTTTGCGTGCGCACCGACTACGAGAATGGCCTGATGGGGATGGCATTCCACCCGAATTTCGAAAGCAACGGGTTCTTCTTCATTCACTACATCGATCGCAACGACGACAGCGTGTTTGCGCGCGTGCGCGTCTCGCAGACCGATCCGAACGTCGCTGACCTCACGACCCTGACCCCGATCCTGCGCATCGACCACGGCTTCCGGTTCCACCGCGGGGGCGACCTCGCTTTCGGCCCCGACGGGTTCCTGTACATCCCGATGGGCGACGGCTCAGACCAGGGCGATCCATGCCGCCGCGGGCAGACGCTCACGCCGGCGCAACTGGCGCAGAACGACCCGCGCAGCGGAGATTGCCCCGCGGATGCCAACTTCGTCGGCCCGCTGGCGAACCCGCGCTCGCGAGCCCTGCTGTCGAAGGTGATCCGGATCGACGTCAACGGCACCACGCCGGCCGGCAGTAACGAACTTTGCGGCAGCAACCCCGACGGCAGCGCGCCGTACGCGATCCCGCCCGGCAATCCCTATGCAGGCAGCAATGGTGTGCCGGGTGCGTGTGACGAGACGTTCTCCTACGGCTGGCGCAATCCGTTCCGGTTCTCGATCGATGCCGAAACCGGCACCATGTTCCTTGGGGACGTGGGCAACAATTCGCAGGAGGAGATCTCGGCGGACAACATCACCGGAACCGGCAACCGCGACTTCGGCTGGTCCAACTGCGAAGGCACGCAGGGCGGCCCGAACGGGAACTGCGCCGGATCGGTGCCGCCGGTCTTCCCCTATCCCCGCAACACCGGGCTGGGGTCGTCGGTGACCGGCGGCTTCGTTTACCGCGGTCCGATCTGGGGCCTGCGCGGGATCTGTTTCTGGAGTGACTTCACCGCCGGCATCATCAGTTTCCTGCGCCGGCCGGTGCCGCCGTCGACGACCTGGACCAACACCGTCTGGCGCGACACCACCCAGGCCCTGGTGAGTTTCGGCGTCGGCGAGAACGGCGACCTCTATACCGTCGACATCGGAGGCAACCGCGTCTGGCGCTTCCCGTCCGCCCAGGTCGGGGTGGTGTTCGCCAACGGCTTCGACTAGCAGCAGCGCCCCCCGCGCGGGCGCAGCCCGGCCGACGTCCTGCCGCCGGGGCGCGACGGGCGTCACGCCCGGGACTGCCCGGACGGCCTATCATCCGGAAGTCCCTGACCCCGCAGAGTGCCGCCATGACCTCGTGGAAGACTGCCCGCCGTATCGCGACCCTGCTGGGCGCGCTGCTTGCCGCGCCGAACCTGCTTGCCCAGCCGGCCACGCCGCAGTTCACGCCCTTCATCACGTCCGGCCTCAGCGGCCCGATCGGCGTGTTCAATGCCGCGGATGGCAGCAACCGGCTGTTCGTGATCCAGCAGGGCGGCCAGGTGCGCGTCTGGCGCGGCGGTACCCTGCAGACGACGGCCTTCATGGGATTCAACAGCAGTACCACCTGCACCTATCCCGGCAACACGACGCCGACCACCGTGGGCTTCACCAGCGGCGATGAACGCGGCCTGCTCGGGCTCGCCTTCCACCCGCAATACGAGAGCAACGGCCGCATCTTCGTCAGCATCACCGACAGCGCGGGCGACACCATGATCCTGCGCTACACCAAGGCCAACCCGGCGCCGCCTGCCTCGGGCGACGACGTGCTGACGTCCGGCGACCTCGCGACCTGCACGGTGATCCTGCGAACCGACCAGGATTTCGGCAACCACAACGGCGGCAACATCGCCTTCGGGCCCGACGGGTTCCTGTACCTCGGCCTCGGCGACGGCGGCAACGGCGGCGATCCGTGCAACCGCGCGCTGACGCTCGACCCGGCGAACCTCGCGGCCAACGACGGCAACGACACGGGCTGTCCGTCGGACACGAACTACACGAGCAATGGTGGTGATCCCAATTCGCGCGCGCTGCTGGGCAAGATGCTGCGCCTGGACATCAATGTCACCGAGCCGCTGGCGACGGCGGGCGCCGGGATGTGCGGCGAGCCGCGCGCCGGCCAGCCGGTGGCCTATGCGATCCCGCCGAACCAGCCTGGCGCCGCCGGCGGCGCATTTCCCGCGGCGTGCGACGAGGTCTGGGCCTACGGCCTGCGCAACCCGTGGCGCTTCAGCTTCGATGCGACGACGGGCGACCTCTACGTGGGCGACGTCGGGCAATCGGCGCGCGAGGAAATCAGCCGCACGCCGGCCAATGCCGGTGGCATCAACTACGGCTGGCGCTGCTTCGAGGGCTCGCAGGCGTTCGCCAACAGCGGGACGGGTTGCACCGCGCCGGTGGTTGCCCGGACCGCGCCGATCATCGAGTACCCGCGCAACCTGATCAGCGGCGCGCCGTGCTACTCGGTGACCGGCGGCCATGTCTATCGGGGCAATGTGCAGGGTGTGGAAGGTCGCTACTTCTACGCGGACTACTGCACGGGGTCGATCTGGGCCTCCACGGGGGCCGGCGGGACCTGGTCGCAGCCGACGGGCCCGGGCGGCGCGGGAGCGCCGTTCCAGCAGTTCGGCAACGGCATCAGTACGGGCCAGGGCGTGGCCTCGTTCGGCGAAGACGAGCAGCGCAATCTCTATGTTGCGGTGGGGAACCAGATCCTCCTGCTCGATGGCCCGCGCGTGCCGGCCGACCTGCTGTTCGGCAACGGTTTCGAGCCCTGATCCCACCGGGCCGGTGTGGTCGCCGGTTCCACCGGCGATCGGGCCGGCCGGAGCCGGCTCAGCGCAGCGCGGGCTCGAAGCCGTCGGCGAACACGAACCCCGCCGTGTCGCGCTCGAACGCGCCGATGTCGATCGGGGGCGAGGGCGGGCGGGCGATCGGCGCGCCGGCCGGCAGCGCCGCACCCGGTGGCGGCTGGAACAGCGGCGGGAACAGCGGATTGGCAAGGTCGTAGTCGGGCGGCGTGACGGTGGCGGTGGTGCCGGCATCCAGCAGCGGGCTGCCGGCAGCCGGGGATAAGTCGAGGGCCGCGGCATTGTTGAACCCGGGGCTGCTGCCGGTGATGGTGCCGACCAGCACCGCGGGCAGGTTGGCGGGATTGAAGGCGAAGCCGGCCTTCACCCAGTTGTTGCTGCCACGCACGCGCACCACGCCGCCGGGCCAGTCGGCCTCGACGCCGCGCACCAGGGTCAGTGACGAAGCACCCTCGCGCCAGAACACGTTGTTGTGGAATTCGAGCGCGGCGATGCCGTCGAACAGGCGGAACACGGTCGGCGTGTCGGCGCCGCCGAGGCGCACCACGGTATTGTTGACGAAGCGGTAGCGGCCGAAGGTCTGTCCCGTGGCGTCGCCGCCGAAGCGCAGGATGCTGCCGAACGCCGCCGTGTGGACGATGACGTTGCCGACGATGTCCGAGTCCTCGCGCGCGAGTCCCTCGCTCCAGCCCGCCGGCGCGCCGCCGGGGTCGGGGCCGATCAGTTCCAGTTCGTGGAAGAACGCGCCCTCGAGCCAGTTGTAGTGGATCTCGTTGCGCTCGGCGCGACTCTTGATGAGGTTGCCGCCGTCGCGCGTGTCGTCGAAGCGGCTGTCGCGCAGGTAGGAATGGCGCAGGCGGAACACCGCGCCGGGGTAGGCGACCTCGTCGGTGGCCATGTAGATGGCGTGGTTGCCGACGTTGGAGCCGGCGTTACGCACCTCGGAGTACTCGACCGTCAGCGAACCCGTGTCCCGGTCGCCGCCGAGGATGCCGTGGCGCGGGCAGTCGCGCACCAGCACGTCGCGGATCGTGACCTCATGGGCGTGGTGGTAGATGCAGCGGAAGGTGCCGGTCAGCGTGTCGCCGGTGCCGGTGACCTCGAAGCCCTCGAAGCGCACATGATTGGACGAGCGGAACTCGATGGTGTTGGTGCCGCCGCGCAGCACCGGCCGCTGGCCGCCGACGCGGATACCACGCACCACGACCGGGTTGCCGTCTGCGCCGGAATCGCCCGCGCCCATCACGATGCCGGGGCTGCCGACATCGTAGGTCACGCCGCCGGCGACCTCGACGATGTCGCCGGGCCCGAGGTCGACGGCGTTGAAGGCCGCCTGCAGGGATGCGTACTGGCCGCCCGGGCCGACGGAGTAGGTGGCCGCCGCCGCTGGCATGGCGGCCGTGGCCAACAGCAAGAGGGCGGAAGTTTGGGGTTGCATCCGCGCAGCATCGCACCGGCGCGCCCGTCGCGACAGTGCGCGCGTGCACCAGGCTTGCGCCCGGCCGCGGGATCGGGAACGCTGGCCGCATGCTGGTGATCCCGCTGCATCGCCGCCCCGGCTGGGCCGGGCTGCCCTGGGCCACGCTCGCGCTGGTGCTGGCGAACGTGCTGGTCTTTTTCGTGCTGCAGGCCGGCGACGCCGCCGCCTGGCGCGACGCCGGGGGCTACTACCGGTCGTCCGGGCTCGCCGCGGTGGAGACGCCCCCGGTGCTGGCCCACCTGCGCGGCAGTGGCAAGGCGGAACTCGCACGGCAGCTCGAACAGGCACCGGAGGGCCAGCGTTCGGATGTGCTGTTCGCCATCACCCAGCGCGACCCGCGGTTGGCCGTCGCGATCAAGGAGCGGCGCCTGCTGGCGCCGACGCATCCGGAGTACGGGTACTGGGTGGAGCGTCGGGCGCGGCTGGCGGAGCGGATCGACGGCCTGTTCAGCCTGCGCCACTCGCTGCGTTACGACGCCCCGCGTCCGGCGGCCCTGCTGACCTCGGCCTTCCTGCACGCCGATGCCGGGCATCTGTTCGGCAACATGCTGTTCCTGCTGCTGGTCGGGATGCTGGTCGAGGGCGCGCTGGGCGCCGCGCTCTACCTCGGCCTCTACGCGCTGGTGGCGGTGGCCTCGGCGGCCTTCAGTCTGCTGGTCAACCACGGCACGCCGAGCGGCGTGCTCGGCGCGTCGGGCGCGATCGCGGGCCTGATGGGTGCGTTCTGCGTGCTGTGGGGCCTGCGCCGCGTGCGGGTGTTCTACTGGGTGCTGGTGGTGTTCGGCCAGGCGCGGGTGGTGGCGCTGTGGCTGCTGCCGTTCTGGCTCGGCTGGGAACTGTGGCAGTGGGCCGGCGACAGCCGCGGCGTGGCCTTCGATGCGCACGCGGGCGGCCTGATGGCCGGTGCGCTGGCGGCGTTCGGCGTGCGCGCGGCCGGCTGGCAGCGCGAGGACTACGTGGACCACGAAACCGTCGGCGACCGCGAAGCCGGACTGCGCGAGGCGGCGCGCGGCGCGCTGGGCCGGCTGGAGTTCCAGCGCGCGCGCGAGGCGGTGGCGCAGTTGCTGCCGCTGGCGACCGAAGACCCCGCGGTGCACGACCTGCGCTATCGCGCGCACCGCGACGTGGCCGACGACGCCTTCCACGACAGCGCGCGGCGCCTGCTGCTGGCCCCGCGGCTCGGCGCGCGCGGCGCGGCGGGCCACGTTGCGCTGTTCGAGGACTATGTCGCCGCCAGCCGCCAGCGTCCGCGCTTGTCCGGCGCCGACCTGCTGGCGATCGCGCGCCGCTGGGTCGCGGCCGGCGAGCACGCCGCGGGCGAGCGCCTGCTGGCGCGCATCGCCGACCGTGCGCCGACGCTCGACGGGCTGGCCGAGGCCTGGTTCGCGCTGTGGCTGGCGCTGCGCGATGCACGCCCGGTCGACGCCGAGCGCGTGGCAGCCGCGATCCGCGCGCGCTTCCCCGGATCGGCGCAGGCAGCGAAGCTCGCCGCCCAGTGAACCCGCGCCGGCCGCGATGCCAGCCGAGCCGATTGCGGCCGCGCAGCGGCATAGCGGTGTAGGGTGCAATGAGCGCAGCGAATTGCACCGCATCGATGGGGCGGTGCAATTCGCTGCGCTCATTGCACCCTACGCGTTCCGACGCGACCGTGCCCCGGCGCGCGCTACGCCTTCGGCGGTTTCGCCGCCAGCGCTTCGACGGTCTTCGTGTAGTCGGCGATCTCGGCGGCCAGCGGGTGCTGCGGGTAGCCCTGCTGCAGTTGGCGCAGCAGTTCCAGTGCCTTCGCGTCCTGGCCGAAGCGATCGACCAGCAGCCGCGCGGCGAGCAGGTAGTTGCGCGGGATGTCGGCGTGTTTCGGGAACGCCTTGTGGAAGCCGGAGACGCCCTTGAGCGCGAGGTCCGACAGCCCCATCGTGGCGGCCCGGGTGGCCAGCCGATGCACCTGGTCGGGGTCGGCCGGCCAGAACCCCGGATCGAGTTCGCGGCACTCGCGCCACATCGTCACCGCGCCGCGCTCGTCGTCGCGCGCGAGGCGCACGTTGATCGTCTCGCGGCCGTCGGCGAGCAGGGCCGGCTTGTCGCCGCGCAGGCGCAGGAACTTGCGGTGCCGCTCGCGCAGCGCGTCGCTGCCGCCGCGCTCGCGCAGGTGCTCACGCAGCAGCGCCTCGGCGGCGGCGAGTTCGCCGTCGGCGGCCAGCGCCTCGGCGCGCGCGAGCGCGTCGGTATCGGGATCGGTCGCGTGCGTCGGCAGCAGGTCGCCCTCGTCGGGCTCGAAGTCGAGCCGCGCGTGGTACTGCCAGACCGTGTAGCCCATCAGGTGGAACACGGCGACCAGCGCATAGTGCAGGGCCAGCGCGCTGGCGATCGCCGCGAACGGGCCGGGCAGGGCGGACTCCAGCAGTTCCTGCGCGTTGCCGGCGCTGGCGGCGACCAGCAGGCACAGGCCGGCGAGCAGGAAGTAGGGCGCGCCGAGGCGCAGCATGACGGTCAGCCACAGCAGCGGGTTGAGCGCGCGCGCCCAGTCGCCGTCGATCGCCGCGCTGGCCATCGCGCCGGGCGTGCCGAGCGCGACCAGGGCGGTGGCCAGCACGCCGAGCAGCGGAGCCTCCATCGCCACCGCCACGAACTGGCCGAACAGCACCAGCAGCACCAGGCCCAACTGCACCCAGAACAGGGTCCAGCCGCGCTGGTCGTCGCTGTTGAGCCCGGTCGGCGCGTCCATCCGGCCGTGCGCCGTGCGGTACAGCACCTCGCCGGCGTAGCGCAGGATGGCGATCGTGATCAGCAGGTCGAAGATCCAGCCCACCAGGCCGGGGATGTAGCCGAGCAGGCGCGCGATCGACAGCAGGACGATGGTCAGCAGCGCCTCGCGCTGCAGCGGGTAGGCGAAGATCTTGCCCAGCCGCTGCCAGAACGGCTCGATGGCGGGTGCCCTGGCGCCGCGCGTCGTCGACATGCTCGCGTCCCTGCGCGTCGGCTCAGCGCGCCTCGCGCAGCGCGATCGCCTCGATGCCGCTGTCAGCGAGCGTGCGCCGCGCGTCGTCGAGTTCGCGCGCGCCGCCGAACGGCCCGACGCGCACGCGGTGCCAGGTCGCGCCGTTGACCGTGACCGCGACCACCGCCGCGCGCTGGCCGAGCAGGGCGAGCCGCGCCTTCATCTGTTCGGCGTCGGCCTGCGAGCGGAACGAGCCGGCCTGCAGGAACAGCCGCGCATCGGTGGCCGGCGCGGGTTCCGCCGCCGGCGGTTTGGCCGCCTCGGCCGCGATCTCGGCGTCCGGGACCACGGTCTCCATCTCCGGCAGCACGGTGTAGAAGTCGAACTTCGGCTTGGACTCGACCGGCTTGGCGGGTTCGGCCGCCACCCCCGCATCGCCGCCGCGCGCCGCGCTGGCCTGGGGATTGGGCTGCGGGCCATCACCGCCGCGCAGCGCCGGCACCCAGTCCTTGTACAGCGCAACGCCGGCAAGGCCGAGGCCGAGCAGCACGCCGGCCAGCAGCCAGACGTAGAACGGCACCGGCTTCGGCGCGCCGCCGCGGGTGGCCTGGGACTTGGATTTCGCCATCGGGTCGAAGGATTCGCTGGTCGCGGGCCCGGGTATTCGGGTGACGCCCGGATTGTCGCAGGTTCGCCTGAACCGCGGCATGGCGGGCTGCGGGCGGCGGGGTTGCGCCGTTGTGGGAGCGAGCAGCGCTCGCGACCGGGACCTGCGGGCTGACAGCAGGCGCGGAGGTTGCGGTCGCGAGCTGTGCTCGCTCCCACAGAGTCGCCCTGTCCCAGCGCGCGCCCTGCGCTACATCGTCTCCGGCGCCGACACCCCGAGCAGGGCGAGGCCATTGGCCAGCACCTGCCGCACCGCCTTGCACAGGTACAGGCGCGCCGCGCGCAGCGTCTCGTCCTCGACCAGGATCGGCACCGCGTTGTAGTAGCTGTGGAAGGCGCTGGACAGGTCGCGCAGGCCGTTGGCGACGATCTGCGGCGAGCGCGCTTGCGCGGCCGCGCCGACGATCTCCGGCCAGCCGAGCAGCAGGTTCATCAGCGCGACCTCCTGCTCGTGCACCAGGCGCTCGCGCGCGGCGTCGCCGGCGGCCTTGTTGAACGACCAGCCCTTCTCCGCCAGCTGGCGGAACAGTGCGCACACGCGCGCATGCGCGTACTGCACGTAGTACACCGGGTTGTCGTTCGACTGCGAGCGCGCGAGGTCGAGGTCGAAGTCCAGGTGCTGGTCGTGGCTGCGCATGACGTAGAAGAAGCGCGCGGCGTCGGCGCCGACCTCGGCGCGCAACTGGCGCAGGGTCACGAACTGCCCGGCGCGGGTCGACATCTGCACCTTCTCGCCCTTCTCGAACAGCACCGCGAACTGCACCAACTGGATCTCCAGCCGCGCCGGGTCCACGCCGAGCCCCTGGGCCGCGGCCTTCAGGCGCGCGATGTAGCCGTGGTGGTCGGCGCCGAACACGTAGATCGCGCGCTCGAAGCCGCGGTCGAACTTGTTCAGCAGGTAGGCGATGTCGGAGGCGAAATAGGTGGTCACGCCGTTCTCGCGCACCACCACGCGGTCCTTCTCGTCGCCGAACTGGGTGGCCTTGAACCACAGCGCGCCGTCGCGCTCCTCCATGTGGCCCTTGGACTTCAGGGTCTCGATCGCCTTCGACACCGCGCCCGAGGTGGCCAGCGAGCGCTCGCTGAACCAGTTGTCGTAGCGCACGCCGAACTCGCCGAGGTCCTGCTTGATGTCGGCCAGGCACCAGTCGAGGCCGGCATTGAACACGATCCGGTAGTCGGCCTCGCCGAGCAGCTTGCGCGCGCGCGCGATCAGCGCGTCGACGTGGGTTTCCTTGTCGCCGCCCTGGGATTCGTCCGGCGGCAGGCCGTCGGTGACCTCGAACATCGGGTGGCGCAGGCGGTCGCCCTCGCGGGCGCGCAGCGCGCGGGCGATCTCGACCACGTAGTCGCCCTTGTAGCCGTTGTCGGGGAAGCGCACCTGCACGCCGCCGAGTTCCAGGTAGCGCAGCCACACGCTGGCGGCGAGGATGTCCATCTGCCGGCCGGCGTCGTTGACGTAGTACTCGCGCTGCACCTTGTGGCCGTAGGCCTCGAGGATGTTGGCCAGCGAGGCGCCGTAGGCCGCGCCGCGGCCATGGCCGACGTGCAGCGGGCCATTGGGGTTGGCGGAGACGAACTCCACCGTCACCGACTCGCGCGATTCCTCCGGCTGCCAGCCATAGCGGTCGCGCTGCTCGAGCACGCGACGCAGGCTGCCGATCAGGCAGGTCGGGCTGACGAAGAAATTGATGAAGCCGGGGCCGGCGATCTCGGCGCGCTCGACCAGGCGCGACTGCGGCAGGGTGTCGAGCAGCTGCTGCGCCAGTTCGCGCGGATTGCGGCCGGCCGCCTTGGCCATCAGCATCGCCGCGTTGCAGGCGTAGTCGCCGTGCTGCTTGTTGCGCGTGCGCTCGACCGTGAACACCGGTTCGTCGCCGGGCGGCAGGTGGCCGTCGCGCCGCAGGTCCAGCACGGCCTGCAGCACCAGCTCGCGGATCAGTTCCTTCACGGCAGGGCCCCTGCGAAAAAGTCGCCTAGTGTAGTCGCGCGGGCCGGTGCGGATAAGTCGCCCGCCCCTACAAACTTAAAGTGAATTCTCAAGAGTGGCGGTGAAGCGTCGGCAGCTGTAACGATTCTGTCGCTTATCCACACGGCCTGTGGATAAGCCTGTGCAGAACCGGCCGTCGGCGGCGGCCCGGGGCCGCTGTGACGCCGCCCGGAGCGGATCGGTCAATCTTTGGCCAGTCGCCCTCGGTCCTTTGCGATCAATCACTTGCGTTGGTCGCGTCGGCAAGACCCGACGCCCGGGCGCGCTTCCCGTCACGCCGCGCCGCCGCATGTGCATAAACGCCGGTCGGTCGGCGCTGTCATCGAACGGAAACACGCTGGTCACGAAATCGAAAGCGGCCGTTCATAGCCTCTCCACCGCGCCTGCTGCCGCGAATCCGTCATCGACGCCGCGCAGCATCGCAGTCCCCCGGAGGAGAGGTCCATGCCCGCAACCCGCGCGATCCATTCCCGGCGCGCCGCCCTGGCGCTTGCGCTGGCCGCCCTGCTGCCCGCGGTCGCGCCGGCGCAGGACGCCACTGAACTGCCGCAGCGCCTGATCGCCCTGCGCGGCGAGGTCGAATCGCTCAACAGCGAACTCGAACTGCTGCGCGAAGAGCAGCGCACGACCCTGCTGGGACTGGCGCAGCAGAAGGCGGAACTGGAGAACAACCTCAAGCGGCAGCAACTGGCGCAGCAGGAAGCGCGCGACAAGGTCGCGCGGCTCGACGCCGAGCGCGTCGTGGTCGGTGCGGCCGGTGACGCCCTGACCCCGGTGATGCTGTCGGCGATCGAAGCCCTGCGCGCGCAGGTCGCCGCGGGGCTGCCGTTCAAGACCGATGAACGCCTCGCGGTGCTGGACGAGATCCGCGACGGGCTCACGACCGGCCAGTTGCCGCCGCATCGCGCGGCCAACCGGCTGTGGGCCTTCCACGAGGACGAGTTCCGCGTCGTGCGCGAGACCGGACTGCACCAGCAGACGATCCGGCTCGGCGACGAGCAGGTGCTGGCGCAGGTCGCCAAGGTCGGTGCCGTGATGCTGCTGTTCAAGGCGCCCGACGGCCGTCTCGGCGCCGCGCGCCGCGCAGCATCCGGCTGGACGTGGGAGGAGTCGACGGACAAGGCCGACCAGCAGCGCATCGCCGCGCTGTTCGACGCGCTCGACAAGCAGATCCGCCAGGGCTACTTCGAACTGCCGGCCGCGCTGGCCGCGAGCGGGAACTGACGCCGATGAAACGCTTCCTCGCCCCGATCCTCGCGCTGGCCACCTGCGTGGCCGCACCGGCCATCGCGCAGCAGCCGGTG
>JAJTHZ010000262.1 GCA_021299185.1 Lysobacteraceae bacterium
CGCGCGCGGCTGCGGCTGCAGGCCGGACAGCACCACGCGGATGCCGAGCTTGTGCGCGCGATCCAGAAAGCCGGTGAAGGCGGCCGCGCCCGAGGCGTCGATCATCGGCACCCGGCGCAGGCGCAGAATGAACACCTTCGGGTGTCGCACGGCCGCCTTCAGCGGTGCGACCTTGCGCATCAGCTACACGGCGGGCGGCGCCACCGCCGCGCCCGCGACCTTTGCCAACGAGGTCGATGTCTCGACCCGTGACAACGCCACCGTCGCGAGTGCGATCTCCGTGTCCGGACGTCCCGCGACGCTGTCGACCCCGCTCACGATCGACGCAGTGATCCGCCATCCGGCGATCCGCGAGCTCCGCGTCGAGCTGGTGGGGCCCGATGGCCTCACGGTGGTGCTGCACGACCGGGCCGGCCGCACGGCGGCAAACCTCACCGGGCGCTGGACCCTCACGGCCCCCGGACGCGCGGCCAACGGCACCTGGCAGCTTCGGGTCACCGATGCCGTCACGGGTAATGGGGGGGTGATCGATCGCTGGTCGCTGACCTTCTGACGGCCCCCGACGGCGCCTGAACGGCGGCGTCGGGTATGACCTTCGGCAGAGCGACAGGTCCCGGGTTCGCGGCGATGCTGGGACTACACCCGCTGCCGGATCCTGACCATGCGCCTGCCCGCCGCTCCTCGCCTGTTGGCCCTCGCCCTTGCCGCCGCCCTCGCGCTTCCGGCCGCCGCCAGTTCACCGGACGCGGTTGAAGCCCTGATCAAGTCGCAAGATCCCGGCGCGCTGGCCCGAGCCGAGGCCCTCGTCGAGGCACAGGCCTCCAACGCGCGGGCCTGGGTGCTGCTCACCCGCGCGCAGCTGCAGAAGGGCGAAGCTAAAGACGCGCTCGAGAGCGCGGAGCAGGCGGTCGAACTCGCGCCCAACGACGCCCAGGCCCAGTTCTGGCTCGGCAACGCCCTGGGGGCCCGCATCGGCGAGGTCAACATGCTGCGCAAGATGACGATGGCGCCGGACCTCCGCGACGCCTTCGAGGCTTCGGTACGACTTGATCCGGACCTGCTCGACGCCCGCGAGGCATTGGTCCCGTTCTACCTGCAGGCCCCCGCCGTCATGGGCGGCGGCATCGAGAAGGCGAAGGCGCAGGTCGCCGAGATCGCCAAGCGCAACCCGGTGCGCGGCCACCTCGCCCAGGCCACCATCGACCGCTTCAACAAGGACGATGCCGCCGTCGCGCGCTCCATCGATGCGGCGGTCGCCGCGGCCCCGTCGCTCCGTCCGGACGACGCCGAATCGCGCCTCTCGCTGGTCCGGACCCTCGTCGCGCTCGAGCGCTTCGACCGGGCGCGCGACGTGCTCGCGGGCTGGTCCACGGCGCAGCCGGCCGCCGCGGCACCTCACTACCAGATGGGGCGCCTGGCGGCGATCAGCGGCCGCTTCCTCGACGAAGGCGCCGCGGCGCTGAAGCGCTATCTCGATGGTGGATTGACGCGGGCCGAGAACGATCCCCAGGACACCAATGCGTGGTGGCGCCTTGGGCAGATCCAGGCCAAGCAGGGCGACAAGGCCACGGCGCGCGCGTCGTTCCAGACGGCGCTGCGGCTGGATCCCGAGAACGCCGAGGCGAAGAAGGACCTCGCGGCGCTCTGAGCGGGGCGTCGCCCGCTCCACGCGGCCCCGGGGTTTGCGTCCGGTCAAGCCGCCCTTGAATCACGCCCCCATCATCCGCACCTGAAAGCCATCGCGGCCCGTTCCGTGGGCCGCCGCCCCTTTCGGAGACGACCCATGCGGATGGACAAGCTCACCTCCCGCTTCGCCCAGGCCCTGCAGGACGCGCAGTCGCTGGCTCTGGTGCGCGACCACAACCTCATCGAACCGGCGCACCTGCTCATCGCGCTGCTGGACCAGCAGGGCGGCGGAACCCGGCCGCTGCTGGCGCAGGCCGGCGGGAACGTGTCTCTTCTTCGCGAAAAAATCGGCGAGGCGCTCGACAAGCTCCCGAAGGTGACCGGCCAGGCCGGGCAGGTGAACCTCGGCAACGAGCTGGCGCGCCTGCTCAACGTGACCGACAAGCTGGCCAGCCAGCGCGGCGATGCCTTCATCGCGAGCGAGCTGTTCCTGCTCGCCTGCATCGAGGACGGCGGCGAGGCCGGCAAGCTGCTGAAGTCGGCCGGCTTCGACAAGGCCAGGCTCGACGCGGCCATCCAGAAGATGCGCGGGGGCGAAAAAGTGCAGAGCGAGAACGCCGAGGACCAGCGCCAGGCGCTGGAGAAGTACTGCATCGACCTCACGGCGCGTGCCGAGAGCAGCAAGCTCGACCCGGTGATCGGCCGCGACGAGGAGATCCGCCGCACCATCCAGGTGCTGCAGCGGCGCACCAAGAACAACCCGGTGCTGATCGGCGAGCCGGGCGTGGGCAAGACCGCGATCGTCGAAGGCCTCGCCCAACGCATCATCAATGGCGAAGTGCCCGAGGGCCTGCGCGGGCGCCGCGTGCTCTCGCTCGACATGGGCGCGCTGATTGCCGGCGCGAAGTTCCGCGGCGAGTTCGAGGAGCGCCTGAAGGCTGTGCTCAACGACCTCGCGAAGCAGGAGGGCAACGTCATCCTGTTCATCGATGAGCTGCACACCATGGTCGGCGCCGGCAAGGCCGAGGGCGCGATGGACGCCGGCAACATGCTCAAGCCCGCGCTCGCGCGCGGCGAACTGCACTGCATCGGCGCCACCACGCTGGACGAGTACCGCAAGTACGTCGAGAAGGACGCCGCGCTGGAGCGCCGCTTCCAGAAGGTGTTCGTGGGCGAGCCGAGCGTGGAAGACACCATCGCCATCCTGCGTGGCCTGAAGGAGCGCTACGCCGTGCACCACGGCGTGGAGATCACCGACCCGGCCATCGTCGCCGCGGCCACGCTCTCGAACCGCTACATCGCCGATCGCCAGCTGCCCGACAAGGCCATCGACCTGATGGACGAGGCGGCGTCGCGCATCCGCATGGAGATCGACTCCAAGCCGGAGGAGATGGACCGCAAGGAGCGCCGCCTGATCCAGCTCAAGATCCAGCGCGAAGCGCTGAAGAAGGAGAAGGACGAGGAATCGAAGCAGCGCCTCGCCGACCTCGAGGCCGAGATCGCCAAGCTGGAGCGTGAGTTCAACGACCTGGAAGAAGTGTGGAAGGCCGAGAAGGCCATCGTCAGCGGCACCACCAAGGTGAAGGAGCAGATCGAGCACCTGAAGCAGGAGCTCGAAGCCGCGCACCGTCGGCAGGACCTCGCGCGTGCCTCGGAGATCCAGTACGGCGCGCTGCCGAAGCTGGAGAAGCAGCTGGCCGATGCGCAGGCCGCCGAGACCAAGGGCTTCACGCTGTTGCAGGACAAGGTCACCGCCGAAGAAATCGCCGAGGTCGTCTCGCGCTGGACCGGCATCCCGGTGTCAAAAATGCTCGAAGGCGAGCGCGAGAAGCTGCTGAAGATGGATGACGTGCTGGCGAACCGCGTGGTCGGCCAGCGCGAGGCCGTGCGCGCGGTGTCCGATGCGATCCGCCGATCGCGCGCGGGCTTGAGCGATCCGAATCGCCCCAACGGCAGCTTCCTGTTCCTTGGCCCCACGGGCGTGGGCAAGACCGAGCTGTGCAAGGCGCTGGCGAGCTTCCTGTTCGACACCGAGGAGGCCATGGTGCGCATCGACATGAGCGAGTTCATGGAGAAGCACTCCG
>JAJTHZ010000048.1 GCA_021299185.1 Lysobacteraceae bacterium
CGCGCAGTGTCGGCGGCGCGCTGGAATTCGAGCGCGTTCATCCACGCCTGGGCGACGATCTGCGCGACCTCGGCCAGCACGCGCGGGTCGCCGCCGAAGTCGCGTTCGAGGCTCTGCGCCGCGCGCTCGATCAGGGCGATGGCCGGTCCGACCTGTTGCGCGATACGAGCTCGGGGTTCCCTTCGCGCCCGTACTTCAACATCGTTTTCGGCACCGCCAACGGCCCGTTTCCGACCGAGCCCGCACTGAACGGGCGCAACGGCTTTTCGCTGGTCGGCGCGACCGCCAATAACTTCGCAGTGGCAGTCGCCGGGGCGGCGACTTCGACGGCGACGGGCGGCAGGACCTGGTGGCCACGCTCAGCGACGGCAGCGGCACTCTGGTCTATGGGCGGACCACCACGTCCCGGGGCTTTCCGGCGACCATCGACACGGCGCAGGTGTCGGCGGGAACCATCCGCTTCGGCTTCTCCGACAATGTGCGCACGATCAAGCAGATGCGCCTGATCGGTGATGTCAATGGCGATGGCCGCGGCGACCTGCTGGCGCTCAGTTGCACGGGCAGCGACGGCTGTACGGCCACGTCGAACGACTGGCGGATCGACTTGGTCTACGGGCGTACCGCACGCGCGGCCTTTGCCATCGAAGGGCTCGCTGCGCCGGCGGCCCGCGTCGTGCTCGCCACGGCCGATGGCCGTCGCACCAATCTGCTGGGTGAAGTCGATATCGGCGACATCGGCGGCGACACGCGACGCGACTTCGCCATCCGGCTCGCCAACGGCGACGATGCGATCGTGTTCGGTGCGGCCAGCCTGCCGGCGAACATCGACCTGGGCGCACTGACGGGGGGCAATGGATTCAGGATCACCGGCGCGTCCCGTAGCCTGAACCGGATCGGTCAGTTCACCGCGGGCACCCGCGACGACCTGGCCATCGTGCTGCCGAGCATCGGCACGCCGGGCAGCGCCGGCGCCGTGCAGATCTATCGCGGCCGCGCAGGTGCGCTGGCCGCCAGCATCAATCCCTTGACGCTGGGCCCGGCCAATCTCGGCCCGCGTTTTCTCGGCAGTACCGGGATCCCGGTGCGGGCGATTCCGGGCCCGCCGAGGCAAACCGCCGTCGCAGCCAATGTCACCGGCGATGCCGCACTTGATCTGTTGATCGCCGCCCCGCTTGCCGAAGGTCGCGGAATCAATGGGGGTGTGGCGGTGATCGTGCCCGGATTCGGCAGTGCCTGGACCAATACCGATTTCGTGCTCGACTACTCCGACGCCATGCCCACCCGGATCATCACCGGAGAAGGCGAAGTAAACGACGGCCGGGTAATCGGGCTGATTTCGTTCGGCGATATGGACGGCGACGGCAAGCCCGAGGTCGCGACCAATGACGAGGTGATCATCCGCGGCTCAGCGCTGCAGTAGCGGCGCCGCATTCGCCAACGGCAGCACGCATGCGACGGCAATGCGGCATGTTCCCTGCGTGGCGCGGGAACCTGCATATCCCAGCCATTCGATGCGTGTGTCCGAGCGCCGGCGTCGCGCGTCGCGACCGTCGACGCAATCCGGCCAGCGGCGCGCGCTGCTGGTCGACCGCTGACGCCCCGTCGAACGCGCACGCCATCGCGACGGATGGCGACGCCGCGCCAGGCGAACACGGGGTCAAGCAGGGACGTACCGTTGGCGCAGGCGACGGTATTCGATTAGCAGGTCGGGCTCGCCCTTGGCTTGCACCAGAGGCTCAAGACGGTTTGCGATGTAGTCGAAATCCAGGCCTTTGCGATAGCGACGCAGCACCATTTCGACGTCTCGCCAGTCGATCGGGCGGCCGGCGAAAACCTTCAGAACGATCAGGTCTTCGGCACTGCAGGTCTTCAGGGATAAACCCGGTGCGAACTCGAAGGCCGTCGCGCGCGCGATGACCTCCGCTTCGTAAGGCAACGCCGTCAACGTGGCGTCGATCCCGATGTCGTCTTCGGTACGCAGCAACAGGACGCGCGAGCGCATCGCGAACTCCCGGGCGCCGTCGATGCGGGATTCGAAGTGGGTCAACAACAGGTCGATGATTCTTGCCTCGTTTCCGAGGCCGGTCAGCACGCTCACGTCGACGTCGCGCGTCACGCGCGGCTCGGCATGACGCTGGGCCGCAAAACCGCCGATGAAGCAGAAGCCCACGCCCTCGCGATCCAGGAGATCCTGGACCTGTCGGGCGGCTTCGATCAGCGCGTGCAAGTGCGCATCCTTGCGAATATCGCCTGCATCTCGACCAGGCCCGAGGTCGGCTCCAACGGCTCGAGATGGATCGCGGACACGAACATGCCTTCGAGCTGCGCCATCGCCTTGGGCAGCGGCGTTTCCAGCAGCTCGCGGTCACGAAGGGCCTCGAGCGCCGGACCGGCCACGCGCCAGGCGTCGACGAATGCGGCCAGTTCGCGGTTCATTCCGGCATTGTGCCACGCACGCCCCGCGGCGCCGCAATCGACGATCAGGCCGCCTGTGCGTGCCGCCTGTCGAACACCAGTCTTCCGCCGTCGGTGCCTATGATGATCGAGTCGCCCGGCATGTACTCACCAGCGAGGATGCGGGTGGCCAGTGGGTTCTCCAACTGCTGCTGGATCGCGCGCTTGAGCGGCCGGGCGCCGTATACCGGGTCGAAGCCGGCGTTGCCGAGCAGGTCCAACGCGGCCTCGCTGATGTCCAGCTTTAGATCGCGGTCGGCCAGTCGCGCAGTGAGCCCGCGCATCTGGATCCGCGCGATGTCGCGGATGTGCTCGCGGCCCAGCGGGTGGAAGACCACGATCTCGTCGAGGCGGTTGACGAACTCGGGGCGGAACTGCTGCTGCACGATGCCCATCACCGCCGACTTCATCGAGCCGTAGTCGTTCTGCCCGGCCAGTTCCTGGATCAGGTGCGAGCCGAGGTTGGAGGTCATCACCACCACCGTGTTGCGGAAATCCACCGTGCGGCCCTGGCCGTCGGTGAGCCGCCCGTCGTCGAGCACCTGCAGCAGCACGTTGAACACGTCCGAGTGCGCCTTCTCGACCTCGTCGAGCAGGATCACGCTGTACGGTCGGCGGCGCACGGCCTCCGTGAGGTAACCGCCCTCCTCGTAGCCGACATAGCCCGGGGGCGCGCCGATCAGCCGCGCGACCGAGTGCTTTTCCATGAACTCGCTCATGTCGATGCGCACCAGCGCGTCGTTGGAGTCGAACAGGAACTCGGCCAGCGCCTTGCACAGCTCGGTCTTGCCCACGCCGGTGGGGCCGAGGAACAGGAACGAGCCGTTCGGGCGGTTCGGGTCGGACAGCCCGGCGCGCGAGCGACGGATGGCGTCGGCCACCGCGGTCACGGCCTCGTCCTGGCCGACCACGCGGCGGTGCAACTCGTCCTCCATGCGCAGCAGCTTCTCGCGCTCACCTTCCAGCATCTTGGAGACCGGAATGCCGGTCCAGCGCGAGACGACCTCGGCGATCTCTTCCGCGGTGACCTTGTCCTGCAGCAGGGTGAAGCCGCGGGTCTCGGCGGCGTGCGCCTCGGCGAGCTGCTTTTCCAGCGTCGGCAGGCGGCCGTACTGGATCTCGCTGGCGCGCGCGAGGTCCTGGCGGCGGTGCGCCGATTCCAGTTCCTGCTTGGCCTGCTCGATCTGCTGCTTGATCTTGGTGGTGCCGGTGACCGCGGCCTTCTCCGACTTCCAGATCTCCTCCAGGTCGGAGAACTCGCGCTCAAGCTTCTCGATCTCGCTCTCGAGGTCCTTCAGGCGCTGCTTCGAGGCGGCGTCGGTTTCCTTGCGCAGCGCCTCGCGCTGGATCTTCAACTGGATCAGGCGCCGCTCGCGCCGATCGAGTTCCTCCGGCTTGGAGTCGATCTCCATGCGGATGCGGCTGGCCGCCTCGTCCATCAGGTCGATCGCCTTGTCGGGCAACTGGCGGTCGGCGATGTAGCGGTGCGAGAGCGTCGCAGCCGCGACCACGGCGGGATCGGTGATCTCCACCCCGTGGTGCACGGCGTACTTTTCCTTGAGCCCCCGCAGGATGGCGATCGTGTCCTCCACCGAGGGCTCGCCGACGAACACCTTCTGGAAGCGGCGCTCCAGCGCGGCGTCCTTCTCGACGTACTTGCGGTACTCGTCCAGCGTGGTGGCGCCGATGCAGTGCAGCTCGCCGCGCGCCAGCGCGGGCTTGGGCATGTTGCCGGCGTCCATGGCGCCTTCCGCCTTGCCGGCTCCGACCATGGTGTGCAACTCGTCGATGAACAGGATGACCTGGCCTTCCTGCTTGGACAGGTCGTTGAGCACGGCCTTGAGGCGCTCCTCGAACTCGCCGCGGAACTTGGCACCGGCGATCAGCGCGCCCATGTCCAGCGACAGCACGCGCTTGCCGCGGATGCCCTCGGGCACCTCACCGTTGACGATGCGCTGCGCGAGGCCTTCCACGATCGCGGTCTTGCCCACGCCGGGCTCGCCGATCAACACCGGGTTGTTCTTGGTGCGCCGCTGCAGCACCTGGATGGTGCGGCGGATCTCCTCGTCGCGGCCGATCACCGGATCGACCTTGCCCACCTCGGCGCGCGCGGTGAGGTCGACGCAGTACTTCTCCAGCGCCTGCCGCTGGTCTTCCGCGCTCTCGCTGGCCACCTTGTCGCCGCCGCGGACCTTCTCGATCGCCTGCTCAAGGCGCGCCTTCTGCGCGCCGGCGGCCTTGAGCGCCTCGCCCGCCGCGCCCTTGTCCTCGAGGCAGGCCAGCACGAAGAGTTCGCTGGCGATGAAGGCATCACCGCGCTGCTGCGCGAGCTTGTCCGTGAGGTTCAACAGGCGCGTGAGATCGTTGGAGACATTGAGGTTGCCCTCCTGCCCCTTCACCTTCGGCAGCTTGTCGAGCACCTCGCCGAGGCGCGTGCGCAGCGCCGGGACGTTGACGCCGGCCTGCTGCAGCAGCGGGCGGGTCGAACCGCCCTGCTGGTCGATCAGCGCCGCCAGCACATGGGCCGGCTCGACCATGTTGTGGTCGCGCCCGACCGCCAGCGACTGGGCGTCGGCCAGCGCCTGCTGGAAGCGCGAGGTGAGTTTGTCCATGCGCATGGGGAGCACTCCGGATCGGATCGGCATTCGCCGTTGACGTTCCGTATGCGGTCGCCGCCGCGCGTTTCAAGCATCGGCGGGATGGATCTCAGGCCGCCGGAGGCGCCACCACCACCCGGTTGCGACCCTCGGCCTTGGCCCGGTACAGCGCGCGGTCGGCGGCGTCGAGCAGGGCATCGACCAGCGGCCCGCTGCGCCGCTCCACGGTCGCGCCCACGCAGACCGTGACCACGCCGGCCGGCCCGCCGTCGTGGGCGATGGCCGCGGCCTCCACCGCCGCGCGCAGCGATTCGGCGAGCGCGGCCACCGCGGCGGCGTCGGCGACCTCGGCGGCGACCACGAACTCCTCGCCGCCGTAGCGGCCGATCGCGCCGACGCCGTCGACCACCCGCGCCGCGATCGCCGCCACCTGCGCCAGCACGCGGTCGCCGGCCGGGTGGCCGTGGCGATCGTTGTAGTCCTTGAAGTGATCGACATCGAGCATGATCACGCCGAGCACGCCGCTGCGCGGGCGGCGCGCCAGCGCGTCGAGTTCGCGCAGCGCCTGGCGGCGGTTGCCGACCTGGGTCAACTCGTCGCGCAGCGACAGCGCCTCGACGTGGCGCAGCGCGTCGTTCAGCGCCGCCGTGCGCGCCTCGACCAGGGCCTCGAGTTCGCGCGCGCGCGAGCGCGCCGCGCGGGTCGCCACCGCCACCAGCGCCAGTGCGCACAGGAGCACGATCGCCGCGATGCCGGCGCGCCCCGGCCAGGTCTCGTGCCACGCCGGCGCCACCGTGATCGCCAGCGCCAGCGGCGCGCTCGGGTTGCCGGCGTGGTCGCGTGCCTCCACCAGCAGCGTGTAGCGGCCCGCGCCGAGCTTGCCGAAACCGCGCTCACGCGCCGGGCCCCAGTCACCGAAGTCTGTTTCCTCGCCGACCAGCCGGGTGCGGAAGCGCGACTCCGCCTCGCGCTGCCACGACAGCAGGCTCCAGCCGACGCGCAGCCCACGGTGGCTGGCCGGCAGCGACAGTCCGTCCGGACCGGGCCGGGCGGGCACGCCGTCGACCTCGACCGTCGCCAGGCGCAGCGGCTTGGGCGTGCGGTCGGCCAGCGCCGTGCGCGGGTCGTACACCGCCACGCCGCCGAGTCCGCCGACCCAGATCCGGCCGCCGTCGTCGATGTGCACCGAGTTGGTGTTGCACTCGTCGTGCGCGAGGCCGTCGCGCCGCAGGTAGATCGTCTCGCGCCAGCCGCCGGCGTGCTCGGCCAGCCGCTGCAGCCCGCGGTTGGTGCAGACCCAGGCATCCCCGCGGGCATCGAAGACGACGCCGTAGGTGGTCGGGTTGGCCGACTCGGGCATCGGCTCGCGGATCGCGCGCGGCTGCAGCGGATCGGTGACGTCGAAGCGGTGCAGGCCCTGGCCGAAGCTGCCGGTCCACAGTTCGGTGCGCGCGCCGCGACGCGCGATGCCGCCGCCGAGCAGTCGCGCGGCGGGGTCGGCGCCGGGCACCTCGGCGCGCACCCAGTCGCGGCCGTCGTAGCGGTACAGGCCGTGGAAACTCACCGCCCATGCCCAGGCGCGGCCGTCGGCGTCGTGCTGCAGCAGCAGGCGCGACACGCGCGCCTCGCGATCGCCGCCGACCTTCGCGTGGCGCCAGCCTTCGGGCGTGGCGCCGTGGAGGCCGGCATCGCGCAGCGCATGCCAGCGCTCGCGCCCGCCATCGGCACGCACCCAGTCCAGCACGTCGGCGACGGCTTCGCCATCGCGCTCGGCCCACGGCACGCGCAGCGGCTCGAGGCGGTCCCCGGCACCGAGCCGGAACAGCGCTCCGCCCCAACGGCCGACCAGCACCTCGGGCCGGCCGTCGGCGCCGACCAGCCGTTTCACCAGCCGCCCGCCGACGTTGCTGCCCGCGCCGCGGCGCGTCTCCGGCCACGCGGTCCAGCGACCGTCGGCGTAGCGCTGCACGCCGTCGTGCGCCGCGGCGAGCCACAGCCGCTCCACGCCATCCACCGCATCCACCATCACCGACCACACGCCGTTGGCCCGCGCGCCGAGCGTGCTGACCACGTGGAAGGCATCTTCGTTGAGCAGCGCGCGGCTGACCCCTTCCTCGGTGCCCAGCCACAGCACTTCGACGCCGTCCGGCGAGCGCCAGCGGTGCACGCTGCGCAGCGAATCGCTGGGCAACGCGCTCATGCGGTCGTAGTCCGTGCGCCGTCCGCCGCGCCAGCGCGCGAGGCCCGACTTGGTCGCCACCCACACCTCGGGGACGCCGCCCGGATGGGCCTCGGCCACCTCGTAGACCAGGTTCGACGGCACGCCACCATCGTCGGCATGCGCGTGCTCGATGCGCCCGTCCCAGCGGTACAGGCCGCTGCCATAGGTGGCGATCCACAGCGTCTCGCGCGCGCCCTCGCGCACCACGCGCAGGTCGCGGATGCGGCTGGCGTCGAAACCGGTGGGCGCGAACCGCCGCCAGCGCGCACCCTCGCCGTCGCCGGCGGCCGGACGCACGTAGAGACCGCCCTCGAAGGTGCCGATCCATTCCTGCGCGACGCCATCGAGGGTCTCGCTGCGCGCCACCGCGAACACCTCCGGCGCCGCGACGCCGGCGTCGGCGGCGAGGCGCTCGAAGTCCGCCGGCCGTGGCGGCATCGCCACCGGCCCGGCGACCCGCTGGCGCAGCACGCCGCCGTCGCCGGTCGCGATCCAGGTGCGTTCGCGGCCATCCGGCTCGGCGATCGCCTGCACGCGGTAGTAGCGGTCGGTCGGGAATCCCTGCGCGCGTCCCAGCAGGTGCCAGGCATCCCCCGCGAGGATGCCGATGCCGGAGTGGTCGGTCGCGACCCACAGGCGCTGCTGGCCATCCAGATGCAGGTCGCGCACCGGCGTGCGCAGTTCGGGCGGGCCGAACGGCTGCCACGTGCGGCCGTCGTAGCGGTACAGCCCGGCCTGGGTCGCCGCGTGGACATAGCCGGTGGCGTCGACCTGCACGTCGTAGACCACCGAGTGCGGCAGCCCGTCGCGCACCGAGAAGTGGGTGACATTGGGCCACGCCAGCCCATCGAGGTCGCCACCGCCGCCCGCCGCGCGTGCGAGGGCGGCCAGCCCGAGGCACGGGAGCAGGAGCAAGGTGGGCAGCGTTCGGGGCATGGCAGGCCGTCGGGACCGGTGGTCGCACCTTAGCAATCGCCCCGGCGGCCGTGCGACCGGCTGGACGGCCACGCGCGCGCGCGCCGCGTGACCATTGGTGTCGGCACCCCGCGCCGCGCGGCGCGATCTGCGGTTACCCTTCGGTCATGAGCGTCGAGACCCCGCATGCCGCGCGCCTGATCATCGGCGTCACCGCGCACCGCGACCTGGTGCCGGAACTGGTGCCGCGGATCGAGGCCGACGTCAGCGCCTGGCTCCGCCGCATGCGCGCCGTGCACGCCGACCTGCCGCTGGCGGTGATGTCGGCGCTGGCCGAGGGTGGCGACCAGTTGGTGGCGCGCTGCGCGCTCGCGCTCGGCATCCCGCTGGTGGTGCCGCTGCCGATGCCGCTGGCGGATTACCTGGCCGACTTCCCCACCCCGGCTTCGCGCGCCACCTTCGAGGCCCTGCTGGCGCAGGCCGAGGTGGTCGAACTGCCGCTGGCCCCGGGCGCCACCGCCGCCGGCGTGAAGGAGGCGGGCCCGGAGCGCGACCGCCAGTACGCCCAACTCGGCGTTTTCGTGTCCTCGCACTGCCAGGTGCTGCTGGCGCTGTGGGACCGGCGCCGCCCGGCCGCCACCGGCGGCACCGCGGAGGTCGTGCACTACCACCTGCACGGCGAGATGCCGGGCCTGGCGGAGGAGGACGCGCCGCCCAACCTGCTGGCCGACGACGACAGCGACCTCGTCTACCACATCGCCTGCCCGCGCGACCGCCCCGAGGGCGACATCGATCGTCCGCTGTACGCGCGCTGGCTCACGCGCACCGGTGAATCGCCGGGCGAGGGCCCGATGCCGGAGTCCTACCGCCGGCTGTTCCACCAGCTGGGCGAATTCAACGCCGATGCGCGCAAGTACGCAGCCGAGATCGCCGCCGCGCGGGCCCCGCTGCTGCCGCCCGACATCCCGGTGCCGGTGCCGCCGGCCGCGCGCGCCATCGAGGCGATGTTCGCGCGCGCCGACTACCTCGCCATCCACTACCGCCAGCGCGTGCACGCCAGCCTGCTGCTGCTGCATGCGCTGGCGGTCGCCACCGGCCTGCTGCTGATGGTGTACTCCGAACTCGCCGCCGAACGCGCGCTGCTCGCGATGACCCTGGGCCTGTTCGTGCTCGGCGTGGCGGTGGCGCGCATCGGCACCCGCCGCGAGTGGCACCGCCGCTACCTCGACTACCGCGTGCTGGCCGAAGGCCTGCGGGTGCAGTGCTACTGGACCGTGGCCGGCGTGCCGGCGGCACACCGCGTGCGCTTCGCCTACGACTCCTTCCTGCAGAAGCAGGACGTCGAACTGGGCTGGATCCGCCACGCGATGCGCGGGGTGCACCTCGGCGGCGGCGCGACCGGCACCGACGCCGGCCTGCGCTGGGTGGTCGAGCACTGGGTCGGCGACGGCGGCGCCACCGGGCAACTGGGCTACTACCGGCGCCGCCACGACGAGCGCACGCAGCGCCACCAGCGCACCGAATGGCTCGGCCGCGCCAGCCTCGGCGTCAGCCTCGCCTGCGCGGCCGCGCTGCTGGTCGCCGCGCCCCGCCTCGGCGGCGCGGCCAACTGGCTGCTGGTGGCGACCGCCGTCACCGCGCTGTTCGCCGGCGTGCGCGAGGCCTGGTCGCACAAGCGCGCCGACAAGGAACTGATCAAGCAGTACCGCTTTATGGCGCGGGTGTTCGCCGGCGCGCGCCAGCGGCTCGACGCGCAGGCCGACGTGGCCGCGCAGCGCCGCGTGCTGGAGGCACTCGGCCAGGCCGCGCTGGAGGAGCACGCGGAGTGGATCCTGATGCACCGCGAGCGGCCGCTGGAACACGGCCGGCTCGGCTGAACGGCGCGCCGGCGCCCTATCGGAAACGCGGCGCGAGGGCCTAAGATGACGCAGGTTCCGTCTGCGGGGGCGGGAACGATGTCCAGCGGCACGCACGACCCACCGGCGACGAAACGGCCGACGGTGTTCCTGAGCTACAGCCACGCCGACCAGGTGCCGGCGCAGCGGCTGGCGGGCGCCCTGCAGGAGGCCGGCTGCGAGGTCTGGTGGGACACGCTGATCGAAGGCGGTGCTGCGTTCGCGAAGTCGATCGAGGCGGCGCTGGAGGCCAGCGACGCCGTCGTCGTGCTGTGGTCGAAGGCGTCCACCGGCTCGGACTGGGTGCTCGACGAGGCCGCGCGGGGCCGGGACCTGAAGAAACTCGTGCCGCTGTCGCTGGACGGCAGCGAGCCGCCGCTCGGCTTCCGCCAGTACCAGGCGATCGACCTGCGCGGCTTCAAGGGCGGCGCCGACGACCCGCTGCTGGCCGCGATCCGGCGCGCGGTGGATGCCGCGGCCACGCGCGAGCGCAGCCCGCGCGGCGCACCGGTGCACGTGGCGCCGCCGCCGTCCGGCACCCGTCGCGCGCTGCTGTTCGGCGGCATCGCGCTCGCGCTCGGCGCCGGCGGCGGCCTGCTGGCGTGGCGGTTCCGCGACCGCGGGGCGCGCGCCGGCGGCAACAGCGTCGCCGTGCTGCCGTTCGACAACCTCAGCGGCGACCCGCAGCAGGCGTATTTCTCCGACGGACTGTCGGAGGAAGTGCGCGCCACGCTGGCGCGCAACCACGCGCTGCGCGTGATGGCGCAGTCGTCCAGCGGCCGGTTCCGCGGCGCCAGCGCCGACGCGAAGGCGATCGCGCGCGAACTCGGCGTGGCCTTCCTGCTCGACGGCAGCGTGCGCCGCGCCGGCGACGACGTGCGGGTCAACGCCGAACTGGTCGACGGCGAGACCGGGGTCAGCGTGTGGAGCGACGTCTTCGAGCGCCGCCTCGACGACGTGTTCGCGGTGCAGGAGGGCATCGCCGTCGCGGTCGCCACCGCGCTGGCCAGCGCGGTGGGCGCCGCCGAACCCCCCGCCCCCGCCGCCTCGCCGCAGGCCGGCGGTGCCACCAGCAATGCCGCCGCGTTCGACGCCTACCTGCGCGGGCGCGCGCTGTACGACCTCAGCGCCGACGAGGCCAGCGAGCGCCAGGCGCTGGCGCAGTTCGACGCCGCGCTGGCCCTGGATCCCGACTACGCCGCCGCGCACGCCGCGCGCGCGCGCTCGCTGACCGCGATCGCCAACCAGTACGGCAAGCCCGGCGAGACCGCGGCGATGTACGACGCCGCGATCGTCGCCGCGCGCCGCGCGATCGAGATCGCGCCGGGACTGGCCGATGCCTACTCCACGCTCGGCTTCACCCTGTTCCAGGGCAAGCTCGACGCCACCGCCGCGCGCGAGCCTTTCGAGCGCTCGGCGCAACTGGGTGCCGGCGAGTCGACCGTGCTGGCGCGCTTCGCGCAGTACGCCGCCCGCTGCGGCCGCGACGCGGAAGCCGCATCCGCCATGCAGCGCGCGATCGAGCGCGACGCGCTCAACCCGCTGATCCACCGCGCCGCCGGCGCGATCGCCTACGCGGCGCGCCGCTACGAGGACTCGCTGGCGCCGCTGGAGCGCGCGCTGGCGATGAATCCCCGCATGTCGCGCGCGCCGGCGATGCGCGGCGACGCCCTGCTCAACCTCGGCCGCCTCGACGAGGCGCGCGCCGCCTACGACGCGGAACCGGTGGTGGATTTCCGGCTGACCGGGCTGGCCCTGGTGGCCCAGCGCGACAATGACGCCGCCGGCGCGCGCTCGACCCTGGGCCAACTGATCGCCGCCGAAGGCGATCGCGTGCGCTACCAGCAGGCGCAGGTGCTGGCGCAACTGGGCGACGTGGGCGGCGCACTCGATGCGCTGGAGCGCGCCCGTGCGCTCGGCGACTCCGGCCTGATCTACGCCCGCAACGACCCGTTCCTCGACCCCCTGCGCGCGGAACCGCGCATGCAGCGCCTGCTGGCCGGGATGGGCTTCACGTGAAATCCGCGCCGAGGCACGGCATTCTGCATGTGCCTGTCCGTGCCACGCGCACGCCCGGCGCGACCGGCCTGCTACGCTGGGAAGGCAGGGATCGCAACCAGTCCAGTCCCAACCACCACCTGAGGGGATATCCATGAAGCAGACGCATCTCGCCGCCCTGGTCCTCGCCGCCGCCTTCGGCCTCGCCGCCTGCGGCCAGAAGGAAGCCGCCGCCCCGGCCGCACCGGCCCCGGCGCCCGCTGCAGCGCCCGCACCCGCACCGGCTGAACCGGCACCGGCTCCGGCCGCCGCGCCCGCCGAACCGGCCGCCGCCCCGGCAACTGACGCCGCCGCCCCGGCCCCGGCCGCCGAAGGCACGCCGGCCGCCCCGGCAGCAGAAACGCCCGCGGCGGAAGGCGAGACCGACGAAGACGCCCCGCACTCCGGCGGCGACAAGGTCAAGCCCGGCAACTGAGCCTGCTTCGACCCCGTGCGCCGCGGGCCCAATGGGCCCGTGGCGCACGCGCCGCTCCCACAAGGCCCCGGCCTTATCGCGACGCCTCGATGGTGCGTGAAGTGTGGGAGCCGGTTCCACCGGCGACCGCCCCGCCGAAGCCTCACCGCAAGTCAGTCGCCGGTAGAACCGGCTCCCACACCAGCCGCTCACGCGGACTGTAGGAGCGCTGCGTGCA
>JAJTHZ010000028.1 GCA_021299185.1 Lysobacteraceae bacterium
CGCCCGCGGCATCGCCGGCCGCGGCGCGCGCGGCGGCGGAATCCGCGATCCGCTTGGGCAGGCCGGCCAGCAGCGCGGCGGCCTCGCTGTTGCGCGGATCGAGGCGCAGCACGCCGTCGAGGATCTCGCGCGCGTTGCGCTGCGGCGGCGACAGGTAGCGACCCTCGGCCAGCGCCTGCTGCGCGGCGGACAGCCCTTCCAGCACCTTGGCGCGGTCGGCGCTCAGCTGCCCCTCGACGCGGCGCTTGAGGTCCTGCGCGGCGGCCAGCCCCGGGCTGGTGCTCAGCGCCGCGTTGGCGTCGCTCAGCGCCGCCTCGGCGCGGTTGGCCGCCAGCGCGGCCTGGCCGCGGCGCAGCAGGGCCTGCGCCAGCGCATCGGCGCGCGCCGCGACGTCGCGATCATCCGGCGCCAGCGCGCGCGCCTGGGCCAGCGTCTCCTGCGCATTGTCGCCCGCCGGCGCATCCAGCCGGCCGGCCCGGATCTGCGCGTCCAGCGTGGCCAGCACCTGGCCCACACGCGCGCGCTGCGCGGCGACCTTGGCCGCGTCGTCGGCCTTGGCCTTGAGCAACTGCCAGGCCGGCTCGTTGGCGAGCACCGCTTCGGTCTCGCGCACCAGCGCCTGGGCGCCGGCGGCGTCGCCGCGGGCGAGCGCATCGTTGCCCGGGCGCAGCACGCGCGCGAGCAGGGCGTCGTAGCGCTGCTTGATGCCGGGATCGTCCGGCGACAGCGCGCGCGCCTGGTTGAGGAAATCGAACGCGCTGTTGGCGCCGAGGTCGCGCCCGAGCCGGGTCGCCTCGTCCGCGCGCTTGAGCAGGTCGGCGACCAGCGCCGCGTTCTCGGTGGCCTTGCGCTGGGCCGCGATGCGGTCGGCGATCGCGGTCAGTTCGGCGTCCTGCTCGTCGACCGTGCGCGCGGTGAGCATCGCGGTGGTGGCCGCCGCCAGGTCGCCCTTGGCGAGCGCGTCGGCGGCCTGCTTCTTGTAGGCGGCCAGCACCTCGCGCCGCACCGCGAGCGTGCCGTCGTAGTCGGATGCTTCCGGCGGCACCAGGTCGAGCAGGCCGCGCGCCTTGTCGAGGTCGCCGGTCTTGACCGCGTCGCGCACGCCGGCGATCGCGAGGTCGGCGCGCCGCTGCACGTCGGAATCGAGGCCGCCGCCGGGCCACAGGGCCAGCGCGCCGAGCCCGAGCACGACCACAATCGCCAGCGCGGCGCCGATCGCGATCCACGGCGGGCGGCGCGCCGCCTGCGGCGCGGGCACCTGGCCGGACGGCGGCAGGGCCGGCGCCGGGCCGGGCGTCGGCGTGCGCACGCCCGGCCGGCCCGAGGGCGGCAGGCGCACCTGCTGCGACATCGGCACCTGCAGGCTGTCGCCGCCGCCGGAGATCGAGAAGCCCAGCGCGCGCAACTGCTCCGACGAACTCTGGTCCGGGTCGGCCTGCAGGCGCTGCCACAGCATCTGGTTGTTGACCACCGCGCCCTTCAGCGCGCGGGTGAACTCCTTCAGGCTGGCGAACCGCTCGTCGCGGTTCTTGGCCAGCATGCGGTCCAGCACCGGCTGGAAATCGACGAACTGCGCCGGCAACGGCGGCGGCGGCTGCGTGAGGTGCGCCATCAGCACCGCGATCGGGGTGTCGCCGGCGAACGGCGGCGTGCCGGTCAGCAATTCGTAGAACAGCACGCCGAGCGCGTACAGGTCGGAGCGGCCGTCGACCTCCAGCGCGTTGATCTGCTCCGGGCTCATGTAGGTCGGCGTGCCGACCAGCATGCCGGTCTGGGTCAGCCGCGTGGCCGAGGCGTCCTGCTGCTTGGCGATCCCGAAATCGGTCAGCACCGGGGTGTGCGCGTCCCGGTACATGATGTTGGCGGGCTTGAGGTCGCGGTGCACCACGCCGTGCTCGTGCGCGAACTGCAGCGCCTGCGCGATCTGCACCACCACCGAGATGGCGTCGCCCAGCGACAGGCCTTCCTTCATCTTCTGCGAGAGCGTGCCGCCCTCGAGGTACTCCATCGCGATGTAGGTCGCGTCGTCGCTCTTGACGATGTCGTAGACGCTGACGATGTTGCGATGGGGCAACTTCGCCATCGTGCGGCCCTCGACGAGGAACCGCTTTTCGAACTTCTCGACGTCGTCGATGTTGCGCTTCATGACCTTCAGCGCGACCTTGCGATCCAGCGAGCGCTGGATCGCGAGGTAGACCGTCGCCATGCCGCCCGAGCCGAGTTCGCGGATTAGCTCATAGCCGGGGATGGTGGTCGAGAACTGGCTCATCGGGGGGGCGCGCAGGATCTTGCGCAGGATATACCACGCCCCCCGCGGCGCGAAGCCGCGACAAGGCCCCGGCCGGGGCCCGCGGTCAGGCCGCGACGGGCAGCCAGATCGACACCGACAGCCCGCCGCCCTCGCGGTTGGCCAGCGCGATGCGGCCGCCGTGCGCCTCGACGATCTCGCGCGACAGCGCCAGCCCCAGGCCGGTGCCGCTGCGCTTGGTGGAATAGAACGGCACCAGCGCGTTGCGCAGCACCGCGTCCGACATCCCGCTGCCGCGATCGAGCACCTGCAGGCGCCAATCCGCGCCGACCCGGCGCAGGGTGATCTCCACGCTGTCGGGCGGCGCACCGGATTCGTGCGCGTTCTTGACCAGATTGAGCAGCACCTGGGCGACCTGCCCGGGGTCGATGTCGGCGGCGGCATCGGCGTCGACCTCGCCGATCCGCACCGTGACCTGCTCGGCGAGGCGCGCGAGGAAGGGCCGCAACGCCACGCGCTCGCGACGCGGCGCCGGCAGCTTGGCGAAGATGGCGTAGCCGCGGATGAAACCCTCCAGGTGCCGCGTCCGCTCCTCGATGGTGTCGAACACGCGCTCCAGCCGCGCGGCGTCCCCGCGCGCCGCCAGCGCGCGGCCCGAGTGCGCCAGTGAACTGATCGGCGCCAGCGAATTGTTCAACTCGTGGCTGATCACCCGGATCACCTTCTTCCAGGTCGCCACCTCCTGCCGGCCGAGTTCGCGCGTCATGTGGCGCAGCATCGACAGTTCGTGCGGGCGTCCCTGCAGCATGAAGTCGCGCCGCGCCACGTGCCAGGTTTCCTCGCCGCCCTCGCCCGCCAGCGTGCACAGCGCGTCCAGGCGGTCGCGCAGGGCCTCGCGCAGCGCCGGCGGCAGGACCGCGGCGAGTGCGTCCAGCGCCTCGCCCTCCAGCGCGCGGCCGTCGCCGAACAGCGCCCGCGCGGCGACGTTGGAGAACACCACGCGGCCGTGCGGATCGGCCAACACGACCGCGGTCGGCGTGTTCTGGATCACGGTGTCGAGCAGCAGTTCGCGCTGCACCAGGCGCTGGCGCTCGCCGCGCAGCACGTCGCCGAGCGTGTTGAGGGTGCGCGTCAGCTCGGCGAGGTCGGGGTCCTCGGGCACCTTGATGGTGGCGCTGAAGTCGCTGTCCCGCCACGCCGACACGAGGGTGGACAGTGCGCGCAACTGCGCCGCGAACGGCGCATGGCGCGCCTGCGCGATCCACAGCCCGAACAGCAGCGCCGCGGCCACCGCCAGCGCCGCCGCCTGCCCCGCACCCAGCGCCCGCGCCGCCAGCACCAGCGGCACCAGGACCGCAGCGCAGGCCAGCGCCCAGGGAAGGAAACGACGCAGTGGGTGCCGGAGCATGGGGGCATTATCCATGCCGGCGCGCCCGCCACGAGGGTCTGGCGAGCGCGCGGCGATGCGGCGCGGGCCCGGCGCCGCCGCGTCCGGGGTTCAAGGATCGCGCCGCGGCGCGATGCCGTGCTTTTCGAGGCGCCGGTACAGCGCCTGGCGCGAAAGCCCCATCGTGGCCGCGGCCTCGGCGACCACGCCGCCGGCCGCGCGCAACGCGTCCTTCAGTTCCTCGCGGGTCGGCTCGCGCAGCGCCTCGCGCTCGACGGTGATCGAGCGCGGCGTCTGCGGGAGGCCGAGGTCGTCGGGCTGGATCACGCCGTCGCGGCACAGCAGGGCGGCGCGGGTGATGGCGTTGCGCAGTTCGCGCACGTTGCCGGGCCAGGCGTGGGCGCGCAGCGCCTCCTCGGCGGCCGGCGACAGCTTCGCGCCGTCGGGGGCGAAGTGACGCGCCAGCGGCACGATGTCCTCCGGCCGCTCGGCAAGCGGCGGCAGCGCGACCTCGATCACGTTGAGGCGGTAGAACAGGTCTTCGCGGAAGGTGCCCGCGCGGATCATCGCGTGCAGGTCGGCGTTGGTGGCGGAGAGCACGCGCACCTTCACCTCGCGGGTCTTGTTGGAACCCAGCCGCTCGAAGCGCCCGGTCTCCAGCACGCGCAGCAGCTTCATCTGTCCCGAGGACGACAGGTTGCCGATCTCGTCGAGGAACAGGGTGCCGCCGTCGGCGGCTTCAAAGCGCCCCTCGCGCGCCTTGCCGGCGCCGGTATAGGCGCCAGCTTCGGCGCCGAACAGCTCGGCCTCGATCAGTTCTCCCGGCAGCGCGCCGCAGTTGACTGCCACGAAGGGGCCGTCCTTGACCCGCGAATTGGCGTGCAAGATTTCGGCGATGCGCTCCTTGCCGGCGCCGTTGGGCCCGGTGACCAGCACCGGCACGTCGGCGCGCGCCACCTGGCAGGCCAGGCGCACGCAGCGCTCCATCGCCGGCGATTCGAACACCAGGCCGCGCAGGTCGAAGTCGCGGGCCAGCGCCGAGCGCGCGCCGCTGGCGGCGCGTTCCAGCCGGCGCGCGCGCCGCGTGGCGTCGCCCAGCTCGAGGAGGTTGCGCACCGTGGCCACCAGCTTGGCGTCGTCCCACGGCTTGGCGAGGTAGTCGGCCGCGCCCGCCTTGACCAGTTCCACCGCCTGCTCGAGGTGGGTCCAGGCGGTGAGCAGGATCACCGGCATGTCGGGTTCCACGTCGCGGATGCGGCGGAACAGCGCCACGCCCTCCTCGCCCGAGGTGGTGTCGGCGGTGAAGTTCATGTCCTGCACCACGAGGTCGACGCCGCCGCGGCGCAGGGCGGCGAGCCCCTCGTCCGGCGATGGCGCGCACAGCGTGCGCCAGCCCTCGAGGTGGAACAGCACGTCGAGCGCGGTCGACACCGCGCGATTGTCGTCGATGACCAGGATGGTCGACATGGGGCGGCGGGCGCGAGGGCTCGATCCGTTGCGTTGCGTGGAGGTTCCGGCCATTCGTGCATCCCGTCCGTTGCCGGACGGGATGCACGTCGGGCCTCGATGGTTGCATGCGCGCCGCCGCGGCGCACGCCGCGGCGGCGCGACGAAGCGCTCAGGCGCTGCGGGTGGCGATCGCCGGCGGCACCGCGGCCGCGCGCCGCGCCGGCGCATAGACCGCGACCTGGCCGAGCAGCAGCACGATCGCGGCGCCGATCGGCAGGTAGAACCACGGCAGGCGGTCGGCCCCGAAGTTCTCCGCCATCCAGTAGTTGACGACATAGGCCAGCGTCACGCCGACCACGATGCCGAAGCCGGCGATGATCGCATTCTCGGCCTGGAAGTAGCGCAGGATCTGGCCACGGGTGGCCCCCAGCGCGCGCCGCACGCCGATCTGGCGCGTGCGCTGGGTGACCCAGAACGAGGCCTGGCCGACGATGCCGAGCGCGGTGACCGCCAGCAGGCAGATCGTGATCGCGATCATGATGAACACCAGCGCGCGATCGCCCCGATGCTGCTCGGCGCGCATCTCCGGCATGGTGCGCAGACCATCGACCACGCGCTGTGGGTTGCGCGCCCACAGCGCCTCCTCGACCGCCTTGACCGTCTGCTGCAGCGCATCCGGGCGCGTGCGCACCGCAATGCGAGGGCTGCCGTCGCTGCGCACCGGAATCAGGGTCGACTTTCCGAACCGGCCCCAGTCGGTCCACGGCGTGACCAGTCGCTCGACGACGCCGATCACGCGCGAACCGACTTCGCCGCGCACGCCCGAAATGCCGATCATGCGGCCGACCGCCGGTTCGTCGCCGAACATCCGCTCGGCGAGCGCCTGGGTGATGATCACCACGTCCGGGCGCAGCGGCTTCTCGGCCTCATGCCACTGAACCTCGCCCGGCTCGAAGTTGCGGCCGGCCACCAGATTGAGGCCCAGCGTCCCGAGTGCCGTCTCGTCGACCATGTACAGCGCCGTGTTGCTCTCCGCGCCGCCGGCGCCGTCGGGACCGAGCACCACGCTGCTCGACCAGCCACCGCCGGACAGCGGCATCGAGTTGGTCAGGTAGGCGCCAACCACGCCCGGCACCCGGCGCACGGCGTCGAGGTCTGCCAGCAGTTCGGCGCGACGCTGCTCGGCGCTGCCTTCGGGCGTGAGCCCGAGCACGAACAGCTCCTGCTCCACCACCCCGCTCGGCCGCGCCATCAACTGCGTGCGGTCGATCACGATGTAGAGCGCGTTGGCGATGATCGCCAGTGTCAGGGCGATCTGCGCGGCGATCAGGCCGGCGGCCACCTTGTGCTGCAGCAGGGCGGCGAGGATCGGGCTCTTGCGCATGGCGGGTTCCTCAGTTCGTCTTCAGTTGCACCGCGGGGGCGACGTTGCTGGCGCGCCAAGCAGGGTAAACCCCGGCGAGCACGCTGGTGGTGATCGCGATCACCACGCAGGTGGCGAGCATCGGCAGATCGAGGCTCGCCGCCTCGGACCAGTGCGGCGACAGCGAACGCACACCGGCCAGACCGCCGACGGTCAGCAGCAGGCCGACGAAGGCGCCGAAGAAACCGACCACCGAGGACTCGGTGAGATACTGCGCGAACAGCGCGCGCTTGCTTGCGCCGACCGCGCGCCGCAACCCGATCTCGCCGGAACGGCGCAAGAACTTCGCCAGCAGCAGGGTGCCGGCATTGAGCAGGCACACCAGCAGGAAGGCGAAGCCGAGCACCGTGAACAAACGCATGTCGTCGGGCACCACGCGGCGCAGGTGGAGCCATTCGCGCAGCGGCACCGGCGCAGTCAGGTGCGCGCGATCGAACGCGCGCCCGGCCTGTCGCTGCTCGGCGACATAGCCGGCGAGGAAGTCGCGGAAGGCGGCCACGGCGGCATCGTCCGGCAGTTCCACCCAGCCGTTGAGCCAGATGCACTCCGATGCGAGAAAGCTCGCGCGCCCCTCGCCCGGGGATTCCCAGCAACTGATGTTGCCGTTCACGGCGAGGTCTTCGGCGATCGCCAGCGACAGCGGGATGAACAGCGGCTCGGGATCGTTCATCGCGCCGGTGCTCAGGTCGTAGTACTTCGGCCGCGGCGCCCAAGCGTCGAGCACGCCGACCACGGTGTAGTACTGGTCCGACAAACGAATGCGGCGACCGACGCTGTTCTCGCCACCGAACAGGCGCTCGTTGGTGGCCTTCGAGAGCACGACCATGCGCGCGCGACCCGCCTCGTCGGCCTCGCTCCAGGGCCCGCCGTGCAGGAACGGAACATCGAACATCGGGAAGAAGTCCGGCACGGTGGCGCGCGCGGCGGCCACGTACGGGCGCAGGCCCTCTTTCTCCGGCTGCACGGCCACGCTCACCGAGTAGGCGATCACGGTGCGCCGCGCGCGGTCGGCGGCGAGCAGCGCCATGGCGTCCTTGTGCGTGAGCAGGTCGGGGGCGACGGCCTTGCCGTCCACTTCGCCCCACGAATTGCCGTTGGTGTTCCAGTTGTCGACCCCGAGCGCGAACAAGCGCTCGCTCTTGTGCGGGATCGGATCGGCGCCGAGGCGCTGCAGCACGGTCAGCGCGGTCATCGCGGTGGCCACGCCGACGCCGATGGCGAGCACCATCAGCGCGGAGAGCACCGGCTGGCGCTTGAGCCCGAGCAGGGCAATGCGCACGTAGTAGGCGAACATGGCGTCCTCCTCAGGCCGCCGGCGCGGCGGCTTCGCGGCGCGCGGCCACCCGCGGCGCGGATGCGTCGAGGTCGACGATCTGCCCGTCGACGATGTGCACGTTGCGCCGCGCGCGCCGCGCGAGTTCGAGATCGTGGGTGACCATGATGATGGTCGTGCCCTGGCGGTTGATCTCCTCCAGCAGTTCCAGCACGCAGCGCGCCATCACCGAATCGAGGTTGCCGGTCGGCTCGTCGGCGAGCAGGATCTTCGGCTCGCCGGCCAGCGCGCGCGCGATCGCGACGCGCTGCTGCTGGCCGCCGGACAGCTCGGACGGGTAGTGCTTCATGCGCGAACCCAGGCCGACCCGGCCGAGTGCCTGCTCGATGCGGCGGCGGCGCTCGGCGCGGTCGAAGCCGCGGTAGCGCAGCGGCACGTCGACGTTGTCGAACAGGTCGAGGTCCGGGATCAGGTTGAACGACTGGAACACGAAGCCGATCTTCTCGTTGCGCAGCCGCGAGCGCGCGTCGTCCGACAGCCCGCGCACGTCGACCCCGTCGATCGCGTACAGGCCCTCGCTGTGCTCCTCGAGCAGGCCGGCGATGTTGAGGAAGGTGGTCTTGCCCGAGCCCGAGGGGCCGGTCACGGCGACGAACTCGCCGGCACCGACCTCGAGCGAGAAATCGCGCAGGGCGTGCGTCTCGACCAGGTGGGTGCGGTAGATCTTCTTCAGGTTCTGCATCCGCAGCATGTTCAGGGTTCCTTCGCGGGGAGGACTCGGGATGGATTCATTGCGGGCTTGGTGGGAGCGGCGCGTGCGCCGCGATTTCTCCACCCCGCCACAGTCAGTCAGTTCGTCAGGTTCACTTCCGCCTGCTCGGCGAATTCGCTGGTGTCGGAGATCACGATCCGCTGGCCAGGCTCGAGGCCGGAGAGGATCTCGACCTGGCCCGCGGCCAGCGCGCCGAGCGTCACCGGCACGCGCACCAACCGGTCGCCGTCGATGCGGAACGCGAAGCGCCCGCCACCGACGTCGACGAAGGGGCCGCGCTCGACCAGCAGGGTGCCGGGGCGCTCCTCGATCAGGATCCGCGCCTGCGCGCGCTGGTTCTGCCGCAGGTCGGGCGGGGTGCCGTCCTTGAAGCGCACGCGCACGTTGACGTTGCCTTCGACCACCTCCGGCGAGATCGCGCGCACTTCGCCGGCGAGCTTGGCGCCGGCCAGCGCGATCTCGGCCGACAGGCCGGCCACGATGTCGTTGGCGTACACCTCCGGCACCGGCACCTCGACCTCGAGTTCGGTCAGGTCGACCACGGTCAGCAGCGGCGCGTTGACCGCCACCTGCGCGCGCTCGGCGGCCAGCAGGTTGCCGACCATGCCGGCCACCGGCGCCTTGATCGCCAGCGCGTCGGCCTTGCGCTGCAGGTCGGCGACCAGCAACTGCTGGCGCTCCACCGCCTTGCGGCGGGTCGAAAGCTCGAGCGCCAGCGCGTCGCGCTCCAGCGCCACGTCCTGCTCGGCCTGCCGGAAGGCGTTGGTGGCGTTCTCGAGTTCGTCGCCGGCGCGCAGGTGGTCGACCTCGGAGATCGCGCGCGGCGCCCAGGCCTTGTCGGCGCGCTGCTTCTCGCGCTCGGCGGCGCGCAGCGCGACGCGCGCGGTCTCCAGCTCGCGCGCCTTGGTCAATTGCGCGCGGCGGTTGGCGATCATCTGGCCCGAGGCCTCGGCCTCCAGCGAGGCAAGCGTGGCCTGCTCGCGCTTGAGTTCGCTGGCGAGTTCGGGGCTGTCGACGGTGGCGAGCAGGTCGCCGACCGCCACCGCCTGGCCCGCCTGCACGGCGAAGGACACCGTGCCCGCGGCCTGCGCGTACAGCGTGGGGCTGCGCGCGGCGACGATGCGCGCCTGCGCGGCGACGTCGCGCAGCAGGGTGTCGCGGCGCACTTCCGCGATCCGCAGGCGCTCGCTGCTGACCGAGGCCGACGCGGTGAACCAGCGCGCCATGCCGGGCATGAACACCACCAGCACGCCGAGCACCGCCAGCGCGATGCCGCCGCGCACCAGCCAGCGTTTCGGGCTGGTCGGCGGCGGCGCGAGGATGCGGTCCTGCTGGCTGGTGTCGCGGATCAAGGTCATTCCCCGCGGACAGGCTTCGGGAAACCCCAATGCACCGCTCATGCCAAGCGGCGGCGGTCTTGCAGCCTATTGATTCGACGGCGTTTTTTCGAGCGTCCGGTGCGCGTCCGCGGGCGTCCGGCCGCGTCCGCGCGCGGGCCGCGGACGGCGCTTGGGACTCAGAACGCGTAGCGCATGCCGGCCACGAACTGGCGCGGGCTGCCGGTCAGGATGCCGCGCGTGCGATCCACGATGTAGTCGCGGTCGCCGGCGTTCTTGAGCGCCGCGAACGCGCTCCAGCCCCGGTCGGACGGGATCCAGTTCACGGTCAGGTTCCACACCGCCCAGCCGGCGACCACGCCGCCCTGCCCGCTCGCGACCGGCGACTGCGTGTTGGCGAAGTCGCTGAACTGCTCCGACACCGACTGCACCTCGGCCGAGACGTCCCACGCGCCCTGCTGCCAGCCGACCCGCGCGGTGGCGGTCCAGCGCGGTGCGTAGGGCAGGCGCTTGCCGGTGGCGCTGCCGCCGACCGGCAGTCCGGTCGCCACGGCGGTCAGCGGCGCGTCCTGGCGCGCGGTCGGCAGCGCGGTGAGCGCGAGGTTGGCGTAGGGCCGGCCGCTGGCGACGAGGTCCTTGCCGTCCCAGTTCAACAGCAGCTCCGCGCCCGCATAGGTCGTTTCGCCCTCGGCCAGCGGCGTGCTGCCGCCGGCGATCGAACCGACCGCGATCTGGTTGCGGAAGTCGTTGCGGAACAGCGCGGCCTCGAACGAGGTGCGCGCACCCAGCGCGCCGCGCACGCCGAGTTCCCAGTTGGTGCTGCGCTCGGCGTCGACCTCGACGCCGCCGCCGCTGTTGTCGATCAGGTCCTCGGCGCGCGGCGGCGCGAAGCCCTCGTGCACGCCGGCGAACACCGTGAGGTCGTCGTTGATCGCCCAGTTCGCGCCGAGGCCGGGCACCACCTCGTCGACCTCGGACTCTCCGCGTGCGCCGTTGAGCCGGTTCTCGCGCACATAGTCGATCGACTCCCAGCGCACCACCGGCGCGAGGATGAAGCTGCCGAAGCGGAAGCGGTTTTCGACGAAGGCGGCGAAGGCTTCGGTTTCGCGCAGGTTGTCTTCCGCCAGCGTGCCCACGCGCCCGCGCGGCGAGGTCGCGTTGACCTGGCGGCGGTCCTGCATCTCGTCGTGCCAGCGCACGCCGGCCTCGAAATCCTGCGCAATGCCGAACGCCTCGTGGCTGAAGAACAGCCGCGGCTCGATGCCCCAGGTCTCGTAGTACCGGAGCCGGCCCTGCGCGGAATTGCACGCCTCGACGTCCACCCGCTCGCCGCGCAGCCGCGCGTCGCGGAACGCCGTGCCGCACTGGGTGTCGGTGTTGGTCGACGACTGCCGCCACCAGTCGCGGTCGAAGCGGAAGCCGTACAGGTTGGTGGTGAGCGTGGCGCCGTTGAGGCCGATCTCGTGGGTGATCGACCCGCCGTAGCGCTCGATGTCGAAGACGTCGTTCCGGAACGGGTTGTACTCGCGCCCGAAGTTCGCGTACTCGGCCTCGGTCAGCCCGCTGTAGGTGACCTGCGAGTCCTCGGTCAGGCGGCTGAGGCGGAAGGTGATGCCCTGGTCGTCGCCGATCCGCGCGACGTATTTCAGGTTGAGGTCGGCCTGCTTCAGGTTCTGGTTCTCGCGCGCGGCGTCGCCCTCGCGGCGCATCGCGTCGAACAGGAAGCCGCCGCCGCCGATGTTGACGTGCACGTTGCTCCAGCCGCGGTTGCCGGCGGCGAGCTGCGCGTAGCCGGAGAATTCCTCCGGCGGCGCGGGCGTGATGTAGTTGATCACGCCGCCGATGGTCTGCGGCCCGAAGCGCAGCATGCCCACGCCCTTGAGCACCTCCACCCGCGCGTAGCGGTCGAGCGGCGCGTGGTAGTAACTCGCGTTGTCGCCGTAGGGTGCGTACGCCGCGGGAATGCCGTCCTCCAGCAGCAGCACCTTGGTCGAGCGCGTGGGGTTGAGGCCGCGGATGCCGATGTTGGGCCGCAGGCCGAAACCCTCCTCGTCGCGCACGTTGAGGCCGGGCACCTTGCGCAGGGCCTCGCTGACGGTGAGCGTGCGGCTGCGTTCGAGTTCCTCCTGTTCGATCACCGCCGCGCTGCCGGGCTGCTCGCGCTGTGCGGTGGCGTCGCCGACCACCTCGACCTGCGGCAGTTCGACATCGCGGCGCTGGGTGCCGGCGTCGGCGGCGGCGTGGGTGACCGGGGCGCTGAACGACAGGACCGACAGGATGGCGAGGGCCAGGGCGCGGCGTGGCAGGGGCTCGGACATGGGGCAGGTCGATGGTTGGGCGGGCTTCCGGGCGCGAATTGTTGGTGAACGCAGAAGGGAATGCACGTCATTCCTATTTGTATCTTGATCCAGATCGATCCACGGCCTGCGACCTTCCGGCCGTCCGGTGCATCCTTCCCCCTGCATGACCTCCTTCGCCATCGACATCCCGGCCAGCACCATCGCCCGCCTGCGCGACGGCGATGAGAAAGCCCTCGAGCAGGTCTACCGACTGTTCGAGCGGCCGGTGTTCACCCTCGCCTGGCGCCTGCTCGGCGACCGCGACGAGGCGCAGGAGGTGTTGCACGACGCGATGCTGGCCCTGATCGACCGCATCGGGCAGTACCGCGGCGACGCGCCGTTCTGGGGCTGGCTGCGGCAGATCTGCGTCAACGAGTCGCTGATGCGCCTGCGCAAGCGGCGCCTCGACTACGTCGAGGAACTGCCGGAACCGGAAGCGGTCGCACGGCAACTGGAGCCGGCGATCGAACGCGCCGACCTCGAGCGCGCGCTGGAGGGGCTCTCGCCCACCGCGCGCAGCGTGGTCTGGCTGTACTACGTGGAGGGCTGGACGCACGAGGAGATCGCGCGCAGCTTCGACCGCACCGTGAGTTTCTCCAAGACCCAGTTGTCCCGCGGCACGCGCAAGCTGCGCGACCTGCTGCAGTTGGACCAGGGAGTCCGCGCCTATGCCTGACGATCGCTTCGAGCTTTCCCCCGCCGGCGACGCCGACGACGCCCCGCTGCGCGA
>JAJTHZ010000006.1 GCA_021299185.1 Lysobacteraceae bacterium
GCAGCCGGGCTCGGGCGGCGGTGCGGTGCTGGGCGCGCGCGCCACGGCCTGCGCGACCGAGCCGTTGCCCAGCATCCAGGCGCCGCTCTGCACGGCCGCGCCCGCGCTGGTGCCGCCGACCACCACGCGGCCCGCGGCGTGCGCCGCGCGCAAGGCCTGCAGCCACGGATTCGCGGCGTCGCGCGGGTCGACGAAGGCCTGCCGCAGGCGCCACTGGTCGCCGCCGGCGAAGAACACGCCGTGCACCGGCGGCAGGCTGTCGCTGGCGGCGCGGCAGAACGCGAGCTGCTCGGCGGCGAGGTCCGGATAGACCGCTTCGCGGCGCGCCAGCCGCAGGCGTTCCAGCCGCAGGCGCGGCAGGGCGTCGCAGTCGCCGGCCTCGAAGCGCGCGGCGGCGAGCGCGGCGTCCACCGGCCACCAGGTGGTCTCGGCGCCCAGCGCCGCGAAGGCGGAGCGATAGAAGTCCACCGGCTCCATCGGGTCGAAGGCCGAGGCGGTGACCACCGCGATGCGCGGCGTGCCGCCGCCGCGCATGCGGGCGGCGGCGACGAAGGCCTCCAGCACGCGCACGCCGCCGCCGACCGTGCTGGCCGCGGGCCGCGCGCGCTCGCGCACCCGCACGCCGTCGATCGCCGCGCCCGGTTGTTCGAGCGCCGACAGCAGGCCTGCGCGCTCGACGTCGAGCAGCACCGACCACGGCCGCCGCGGGTCCGTCTCGGCACACGCCGGCGCGAGGCAGGCGGCGGACAGTGCGGCCTCCAGCGGCGTGCCGTCGATGCCGCGCGACGCATCGGCAGGTGCGCCGAGCGCCTCGCGCGCGCGCACGAGCATCGCTTCGATCGCGCTCGCCGGCGGTGCGCCGGCCGCGCGCCACAGGGTGGGCGTGCTGGCCACGCGGATCGCGTCGTCGTCGAGCCGGTAGGTGGGCGCGCCGCGGCCACCGGCGGTCGCCTGCGTGCAGGCGCGCGGCGCGAGGTCGCTGCAGATCGCCAGGGCACCCCCGGCGAGGAACAGCTCGCGCGACGGCGCTGGTTCGGAGGCGCCGACGCCGCCGGCGACGAGCAGCAGGATCGGCAGGGCGACGCGGGGCAGGTGCATGGGCGGTGGTTCCGGGACGGACGGCATGCGGCGGATCGGATGGTGCGGCGCCGGCACTTGACGGCGCGCGAACGGAGCGTTTATCTAGCCTCGCCTTCGGCGAAACCCTCCATGCCCAAGCCGCGCACCTACATCCGGCACATCGCCCGGACCTTCTACCTCAGCGAGTGGTGGGACGAATAGCGTCCCGCGGCTGAGTCCGCCGGCGTCGTCGACGCCGCGCGCCTGCGCCCGCGCGCTCCGCCCGCGGTGCGCCCCAACCTGACCGTCGTCGCCGCGCCCGCGCCGCGCGGCCCATCCATCGTTGCAGAGGGAATCCGCATGCCGTCCATCAAGCCCCTCAGCGCGGCCATCGCGCTGCTGCTGTCCACGTCCGTCCACGCCCAGGCCCAGGCTCCCGCGCCGGCCGACGAGGAACCGACCCTCGAGGCGATCACCGTCACTGGCACCAACCTGCGCGGGGTCGACCTCGCCGAATCGCAGCCGGTGCAGGTGATCGACTCGGCCCAGATCGAGCGCTTCGGGCTCGACACCCTGGCCGACGTGCTGCAACTGGTCACCGAGACCGGCGGCGGCACCGGCAACTTCAACACCGCCACCTCCGGCGCGCTGCAGGCCGATTCGCCGGCCGGCATGGCTGGTGCATCGCTGCGCGGCCTCGGCGCGGGTTCGACCCTGACCCTGGTCAACGGGCGCCGGGTCGCTGCGTCGTCGTTCTCCAACGGCGTGCGCTCGGAGAACTTCGTCGACATCAACGCGCTGCCGCTGGCCGCGGTGGACCGCATCGAGGTGCTGTCGGCCGGCGCGTCGGCGATCTACGGCGCCGATGCCGTGGCCGGCGTGATCAACGTGGTGCTGCGGCGCGACTTCGACGGCCTGCGCGTGTCGGTGAGCGCCGGTGATTCGACCGCCGGCACCGACGAGGGGCGCTACAACGCCAACCTCGTGTGGGGCTTCGGCGACGACGACGCGGGCGGCCTGCTGGTGGTCGACGCCTTCCAGCGCAACGGCTTCTACAACCGCGACCGCGCCCTGACCCGCGACGAGCGCGTGCCCTCGCAGCAGGGCATCTTCCCGAGCTACAACTGGGGCAACCTCAGCCGCGACGACTTCGTCGAGGCGTCGTGTCCGCCGGAGCAGCGCTTCGACGGCCGGCCCGGCTTCCCGCTCGGCAGCCTCGGCGCGTACTGCGCGCTCGACCGCAGCGACTACACCGCTTTCGACCCGGAACTGAAGGCGATCGGCGCCTACGGCACCTTCCACTGGCGGCTCGGCGAGGCCCTGGAGGCCTTCGGCGAACTGCAGTTGCAGCGCAACGAGAGCTTCGCGACCAGCGCGCCGGCGCCGTGGAGCAACGTGCGCATCGCCTTCGACCATCCGAACTTCCCGGCCGAACTGCGCACCCGCATGCGCGCCGCCGGCCTCGGCGCCACCGAGGACATCCGCGGCTGGGGCCGCTTCCCCGACGCGCGCCGGATCGACGTCAGCACCGACAACTGGCGCGCGCTGGCGGGCCTGCGCGGGACCTGGGGCGCGTGGGGCTGGGAGAGCGCGGTGTCGTATGGCCGCAGCGAATCCGAACAGCTCGCCAGCGGCGGCATCTACAACCGCGCGCGGGTCAACGCCGGCATGCGCGGCCGGCTGTGCGCCGACGGCAGCACCACCTGCACGCCGACCGCCGGCGGGCTCTGGTACAACCCGTTCGGTGGCCAGGCCACGCAGGATGCGCGCGTGCTCGACCTGGTGCTCGAAGAGGTCCCGCGCGAGGGCGAATCGACCAGCCTCGGCGCCGACTTCAAGTTGAACGGCAACGCCGGATCGATCGGCGAGCGCGACATCGCCTGGGCGTTCGGCGTCGAGGGCCGGCGCGACCGCATCGCCGACCTGCCCTCGCCGCTGGCCGAGGTCGACCGCGCCACCGGCTCGCCCGGCGTGTACGGCTTCGGTTCGAAGTCGGCGCGCGCCGACCGCACGGCGAGCGCGGTGTTCGCCGAGTCGCTGCTGCCGTTCACCGACGCCTTCGACGTGCGGCTGGCCGCGCGCTACGACCACTACTCGGACTTCGGCGGCGACTTCAATCCGTCGATCGGCCTGCGCTTCCGGCCGACCGAGAGCGTGGTGCTGCGCGGCGGCTGGAACACCGGCTTCCGCGCGCCGTCGCTGGCGCAGGCCGGCGCCGGCATCACCGCGGCGTCGTTCACCCTGCCCTGCGGCGCGAGCAGCGAGTTCTTCCGCAACTTCTGCGCCAGCGGGTCCGGCACGCCGCCGTCCAACCAGCGCCCGCAGACCATCCTCAGCCAGATCCTCGCCAACGAGGACCTGGAGCCGGAAACCTCGGAGGCCTGGAACCTCGGCGGCGTGTGGTCGCCGACCGAGCGCACCACGGTCAGCGTCGACTACTGGGACTTCGAGCAGGAGAACCTGGTCGACGTCGACTACTTCAGCCTGCTGCGCCGCGCGCTGGTCGATCCCTCGCTGGTCTACACCTTCGTCGACGGCAGCCGCCCGCGTCCGGCGGGCGCGATCGGCATCGAGACCGCGTCCGGGCAGGCGCGTGCGCTCAGCGGCGGCGAGGTGTTCGCGCAGTTGTCCAACATCGGCGTGCAGCGCACCCGCGGCTGGGACTTCACCGCCGACCACGAGCTGTTCGACGACCTGTGGGGCGGCAACCTCGTGCTGCGCCTCGACGCCACCCGCGTGAACTCGTTCGAGCGCTCGGAGTCGTGCTCGGCCTCCACGCCGGCGCTGCGCGGCGACGGGCCCTGCGCCGACGGCCAGCGGCTGGTCGAGTTCAACGGCGAGTACCGCTACCCGAAGTGGCGCGGCACGCTGTCGTTGGACTGGACCGGCGAGGCGCTCGACCTCGCGCTGTGGGCGCGCTACACCGGCGCCTACTACGACGACTTCCGCTTCGACCCGGCGGCCATCTCGAGCAGCAACCGCGTGGCCTCCTGGACCACGCTCAACGCCGCGGTGGGCTGGAACATCGACGAGGTGCACCGGGTCTCGCTCACGGTCGACAACCTCGGCGACCGCGACCCGCCGCGCGCGCTGGGCGCGAGCGCGTGGGTGGACACCTACAACCACAGCGCGATGGGCCGCTTCGTGACCGTGAAGTGGATCGCGCGCTTCTGAACGCGCACCGGCCGCAGCGCGCGCGGTCCCGGGGCAGGGATGCCCCGCCGCGCGCGACCGAGGACCCGCGATGAACCCCGCACCCATCCCGCAGCGCACGCCGGACACGCTGCTGATCCTGCTCGCGCTGGCGCTGCTGTTCGCGGTCCTGCTGCCGTTCCTGCCGGCCGGGCACTTCGAGCCCGGCCAGCCGCTGTCGCTGGCCACCTACCGCCCGGCGGGCGAGCCGATGCCGCTGACGCTGTTCTCCAGCGAGCGCGACACGCCGGGCGTGCTGAACCTTTTCTTCGACGGCTTCACCTCCGGCAGCCGCGACGGCGCGGCGATCGGCATCATCGCCTTCCTGGTGGTGGTCGGCGGCGCGTTCGGCGTGGTGCAGGCCAGCGGTGCGGTCGATCGCGGCATCCGCCGCCTGGTGTCGGCGCTCGGCGGGCGGCCGCGGCTGCTGCTGGCGACGCTGTTCGTCGCGTTCTCGCTCGGCGGCGCGGTGTTCGGCATGGGCGAGGAGACGATCGCCTTCCTCGCCCTGCTGCTGCCGCTGTTCCGCCGCCTCGGCTATCCGCCGGAGACCGGCGTGATGGTCACCTACATGGCGAGCCAGATCGGTTTCGGCACCTCGTGGATGAACCCGTTCAGCGTGGCGGTGGCGCAGGGCGTGGCCGGCGTGCCGCTGCTCTCGGGCATGCCGTTCCGGGTCGCGATGTGGGCCACCTTCACCGCGGTCGCGCTCGCCTTCACGCTGCACTACGCCAGCGCGCGCCGCGCGCCGGCCGCGGCGGTCGACGACGCGCCCGGCCCGGCGCCGCGCCTGGGCTGGGTCGACCACGCGGTGCTGCTGGCGGTGCTCGCCACGGTGGGCTGGATCCTGTGGGGCGTGGTCGCCGGCGGCTACTACATCGCCGAGATCGCCAGCCAGTTCTTCGCGCTCGGCCTGTTCGCCGGCGTGGTCGCGGTGCTCGGCGGGCGCTGCACCGCCAACCAGGCCACGCAGGCGTTCACCGACGGCGTGCGCGGCCTGGTGCCGGTGCTGCTGGTGATCGCGCTGGCCAAGGGCCTGCTTGGCCTGCTCGGCGGCAGCGACCTGCACCAGCCCTCGGTGCTCAACGCCTTCCTGTACGCCGCCGGCGGCGCCATCGCGGGCACGCCGGAACTGGTGGCCGCCTGGGGCATGCTGGCGGCGCAGTCGGCGTTCAACTTCTTCGTCAGTTCCGGCAGCGCGCAGGCCACCATCACCATGCCGCTGATGGCCGGCCTCGGCGAACTGGTCGGCGTCACGCGGCAGGTGAGCGTGCTGTGCTTCCAGTTGGGCGACGGCCTGACCAACCTCGTGATGCCGACCTCGGCCGCGATGATGGGTGCGATCGGCGTCGCGGGTCTGGGCTGGCTGGCCTGGGTGCGCATCATCCTGCGCCTCGTCCTGCTGCTGCTGGCCCTGGCCGCGGCGACGATCGCGCTCGCGGTGGGGATCGGCTATGACTGAACTGCTGTGGATCCGCGACGCCCAGTTGATGACGCCCGAACCGGCGGGGCGCGGCGACGTGCTGGTGGCCTTCGGGCGCATCCTCGCGGTCGGGCCCGGGCTGCGGCCGGACGGCTTGGGCGTCGCGACGCGCGTGCTCGAGGCCGATGGCCACCTGCTCTGCCCCGGTCTGGTCGATGGTCTGGTGCACTTCGGCGGCGGCGGCGGCGAAGGCGGCTTCGAGACCCGCATGCCGCCGCTCGCGGCCGAGTCCGCGCTGGCCGCCGGCGTCACCACGATGGTCGGTGCGCTCGGCACCGACGACGTCACCCGCAGCCATGCCGACCTGCTGGCCTGCGCGCGCGCGCTGGCCGCGCGCGGCCTGTCGGCCTACGTGCTCACCGGCTCCTACCAGTTGCCGCCGGTGACCCTCACCGGCAGCGTGCGCCGCGACCTCGCCCTGGTGCCGGAGATGATCGGCGTCGGCGAGGTCGCGATCGCCGACCATCGCGGCTCGCAGCCGGGCGCGGCCGAGCTCGCGCGGCTGGCCAGCGATGCGCGCGTCGGCGGCATGCTCGGCGGCAAGTCGGGCAAGGTGCTGGTGCACGTCGGCGACGCCGCCGAGGGGCTCGCGCTGCTGCGCGAGACGAGCAGTCGCTGGCCGGTGCCGATCGCGCAGTGGCACCCGACCCACGTCAACCGCAATCCGCGGCTGTTCGAGGACGGGCTGGCCTTCGTGCGCGAGGGCGGCAGCATCGACTTCACCACCAGCACCACGCCCGACATGCTGGCCGGCGGCGAGATCCCCGCCGCGCGCGCGCTGGCGCTGGCGCTGGCCGCCGGTGCGCCGATCGCGCGCCTGAGCATGAGTTCCGACGGCCAGGCCAGCCTGCCGCACTTCGACGCCAGCGGCCGCCTGCTGTCGCTGGAGCCGGCGCCGATCGCGAGCCTGCTGGCCGACGTGGTCGCCGCGGTGCTGCAACACGGCGTGTCGCTGTCCGACGCGCTGGCCGCGGCGTCGACCTCGCCGGCGGCGATCTGGGGCCTGCGGCGCAAGGGCCGCATCGCGGCGGGCCTCGACGCCGACCTGGTGCTGCTCGACCGCAACTCGCTCGCGCTGCGCTGGACGATGGCCGGCGGGCGGATCGGCTGAGCGAAGCGCCGCCTCAGCGGCAGTCGTACACCTGGTACGACTGCTCGCCGCCGGACACGGGGCCCAGCGCGCGCACGGTGTCGGCCTCGGCGATGCGGGCGGCTTCGTTGCGGGCCAGCGATTCGAGTTCGTCGAGCACCTTGCGGCGGTCGCGTTCGATGCCCGCGATCTCGTGCTTGACCGACACCGTGACGGTGCGCTTCAAGTCCACGCAGCCGGCGGTGGCGGGTTCGTCGTAGGCGACGCGGATCATGCGCCCGCCGGCATCCGGTTCGACCCAGGTGCAGGCGCCGAGGGCGAGGACCGGGAGCAGGACGAGGGCAGGGCGCATGGCGGATCTCCTGGGCGGGGCGACGAGCATGCCGCGCGGCCGATGAATGCACCGCCAATGGCGGCGCGGGGACGCACCCCGCGCCGCGCCCGTGGTCAGCGCAGGACCTTGCCGTCGGCGTCGAGCACCTTGACCTCGCCGAGCCCGAGCTCGCGGATGCCCTGCTCGATCTTCGACAGGTCGCCGACCACCACCCAGGTCATCGCCGACGGCTGGATCACCGCCTTCGCCGCGGCGTTGATTCCGTCCACGGTCTGCGCCTCGATCCGGGCCTTGAGCGTGCGCACGTGGTCGTCGGGGCGGTCGTAGAGCAGGATGCCGGTGATCGCGCCGCGCACCGCGTTGGCGGTCTCGAAGGAGCCGGGCAGGGCGCGCACGTCGTTGGCGATCACCTTCGCCACTTCATCGGCGGTCGCCGGGCGGGTAGTGACGTATTCCTCGAACTCGCGCTTGAGTTCGCCCAGCGAAGCCACGGCCTTGTCGGTCTGCACCGGCGCGAAGACCAGCATCGGGCGCTGGTGCTGCGCGCCGCTGCTGAAGGCGTAGGCGCCGTAGGACCAGTTCTTGTCCTCGCGCAGGTTCATGTTCAGGCGCGCGGAGAACATCCCGCCGAGCACGGTGATCGCGCTCTCGATCTCCTGGTTGCGCGGCGACTTCGACGACGGCACGACGTGGCCGGCCAGGATGAAGGCCTGCTGCGACTCCGGGCGGTCGATCAGGAACACGCGCGGGCTGGCCGGCAGCGCAACCTCCGGCACCGACTTCGCGCCGCGCGCCACCGACGGCGCCTTCCAGCCGCCGAGGTGCTTCTCCAGCAGCGGCTTGATCGCCTCCGGCGTGGTGTCGCCGACCACCACCAGGCGCATGTTGTCCGGGCGGATCCAGGCGTCGAGGTGGGCCCGGAGGTCCTCGCGGGTCAGCGCCGCGATCGACGCTTCGGTGCCCGAGCCGGTGAACGGGATCCCGTACGGATGGCTGGTGCCGTACATCAGCGGTGGCAGCAGGCGCTGCGCGATGCTGTTGGGCTGGGTCTTCTCGCGCGCGATCTGCGCCAGCCACTGCTTGCGCACGCGCTCGATCTCGGACACCGCCAGGCGCGGCTCGCGCAGCATGCTGGCGAACAGTTCCAGCGAGGGATCGAGCTGGTCGGTGAGCGCGGACACGAAGGCGGTGGAGGAGTCCAGCGCCGCACCGGCGCCGACCGCGGCGCCGAGATCCTCGGCGCGCGCGGCGAAGCCCAGCGCGTCGTAGTCGCCGGCGCCCTCGTCGAGCATGCCCATTGCGAAGGCCGCCGCGCCCAGCTTGCCACCGGCATCGGAGGCGAAGCCGGCGTCGAACAACGCCTGCACCTGCACCACCGGGATCTCGGGGCGACGCGCCAGCACCACCGGTACGCCGTTGGACAGCGTGAAGCGCTCCAGCGCCGGGAACGCGAGGTCGGGGAAGGCGTCCACCTTCGGCACGCCGAGGCTACGGTCGACCGCGCTCTGCGCGGTGTTCTTCAACTGGCCGTAGGGCAGCACGGTGAGCGTGTAGCTGCCCTGGCTGAGCCAGCGCCGTGCCACCTCGCGCACCTTGGCCGGCGTCGCGGCGTCGATCGTGGCCAGCGCGGTGCGGAAGCAGCCCGGGTCGCCGTGGAAGACCTGGCACTCGGCCAGCACGTCGGCCTTGCCGCCGAAGCCGCCGATGCGCTCGATGCCGCGCACGAAGCCGGCGCGCACCACGGTGCGGGCGCGCTCGAGTTCGTCCTGGGTCGGACCGTCGGCCAGCAGGCGTGCGAGTTCCTCGTCCAGCACCTTCTCCACCGCCGCCGCGTCGCGGTCGGCCTTGACGTCGACCTGGATGCCGAACACGCCGGAGATCTCCATTCCGAAGTTGAACGCGCTCACGCCGTCGGCCAGCTGGTCGCGGTGCACCAGGCGCGCATCCAGCCGCGAGGCGGCGCTGCCGCCGAGCACCTGCGCGAACAGGCCGAGGATCTCGCTCTGCGGGTCGGTAGTCGGCGGCACGTTCCAGGCGCGCACGATGCGCGGCTGCGGCACGCGGTCGTACATCACGTCGCGGCGCGCGTCGCTGCGGGCGGCGATGTTCACCTCGTGGCGGGTCAGCGGCGGGCCCGGCGGAATGTGGCCGAAGTACTTCTGCGCCTTCTCGCGCGCAGTGGCGACGTCGATGTCGCCGGCCAGCACCAGGGTGGCGTTGGCCGCGCCGTAGTACTTGCGGAACCAGTCCTTGGCCTCGTCCACCGTGGCGCCTTCGAGCAGTTCGCCGGCGGCGATGTCGGGCGCGTGGTAGGGGTGGCCGGCGGGGAAACTGGCCTCGAACACGCGGTCCCAGACCTTGCCGTAGGGCTGGTTCTCGCGCTGGCGCTTTTCGTTCTGCACCACGCCGCGCTGCTCGTCGATCACCTTCTGGTCGAGCGCGCCCAGCAGGTGCCCCATGCGGTCGGATTCCATCCACAGCGCGCGGTCCAGCGCGGTGGTGGGCACGTTCTGGAAGTAGTTGGTGCGGTCCTGGCTGGTGGTGCCGTTCTGGTCGGTGGCGCCGACCTCCTCGAACGGCTTGAAGAACTCGTCGCGGTAGTTCTCCGAGCCCTGGAACATCAGGTGCTCGAACCAGTGCGCGAACTCCTGCCGGTCGGCCGGCTCGTCCTTGCCGCCGACGTGGTACCAGATGTTGACCGCCACGATCGGCGCCTTGCGGTCGGTGTGCACCACCACGGTCAGGCCGTTGTCGAGCCGGAAGCGCTCGAAGGGGATGTCGGGCTCGGCCGCGCGCAGCGGCAGCGCGGCGGCGATCGACAGCACGAGGGCGGAGGCGAGCAGCAACGACTTGCGCATGGGGCTTCCCTGGCGTGGCGGTGGCGGTCAGACCGCCGAAGCTACCATCGGTTCCCGCGCCGCGCGCTGGCCGAAGGTCATTGCCGCGGCGCGGCATCCGCCTGCGACGCCGGCTTCACCGTGGCGTGACAAGATGCCGCATCCCGCGGAGCCCGACCATGCGATCGATCCTCGCCCTTTGCGTGCTGCTGGCGCCCGCCGCCGCCTTCGCGCAGTCGCTGCAGTACGACGGCACGGCCTATGCGATCGACGGCGAAGCGGTGCTGTACCGCGAATCCCATTTCCTGAGCGCCGCGAAGGACGACGCGCCGGCCGAGCGCATCGTGCTCTACCGCTGCCCGGACGGCGCGCCGTTCGCGCGCAAGCGTGTGCTCTACGACGCCGACGGCGAGGCGCCGAGCTTCGAACTGGTCGACGCGCGGCTGGGCTACCGCGAGGGCGTGCGCGCGACCGGCGCGGCGCGCGAGGTGTTCGTTCAGCGCGAGCCGGGTGCGGCCGAGAAGCGCGGCCCGCTGCCCGATGCCGAGGGGCTGGTCGCCGATGCCGGTTTCGACGGTTTCGTGCAGGCGAACTGGGACGCGCTGCAGGCCGGTGAGACGGTGCGCTTCCCGTTCCTGGTGCCGAGCCGGCTGGACTACTTCAATTTCAAGGTCAGCAAGGAATCCGAGATCGAGGTCGACGGCGCCAAGGCCAGCGTGATCCGCCTCGCGCTGGGTTCGTGGTGGGCCTTCCTGCTGCCGCACATCGACGTCGTGTACTCGAACGACGATCGCACCCTGCTGCGCTTCATCGGCCTGACCAACGTGCGCGACACCGACGGCGACAACCTAAAGGCGCGCATCGAGTTCCCGCGCGACAGCCGCCGCGCGCTGGAGGACGGTGCGGTGGCGGCCGCGCTGGCGGTGCCGTTGGTGGCGGCTTGCGCGGGGTCGTGAGGGCTCAAGTCCCACTACTTCCGCGCGCAGGACACGGAAAGAGCAGGGTTCAGGGCCCAGGGTATAGCCGACGGTTGGTAGGGCACTGCGACGTCTGATCGGCCGGGTGGCCTCCCCTCGATCGTCGCTCCCAAGCGGTGTTCGCAGCGCACGCCTGAACCCGCCGCGCCCGTCAATCCTTCGGCTGTACCCTGCGCCCTATACCCTCTGCGTCGGAGCGAGCGGCCTCCCGCGAGGCGCCTTCCGGGTACCGGGCCCTCGACGGCGTGCGACCAAAACCCCCCGCCCCGCATCTCCCATCTGACCGGCGCATGGGGCGCCGACGTCCAACCTGGGAGAGCCACCATGCTGTCGATCCGCGCGGGCCGTGCCGGCCTGCTCGCGGCGCTCTGCGCCGCCATCCTGTCCACCGCGGCGCTGGCCGCACAAAGCGTGCGCGACGAGACCACCCTGCTGGTGCGCACCAGTGCCGGTGCGCTGGAGCGCCTGAAGTACGAGGGTGACCTGGCCGACGGCGAGCGCCGCGCGCTGACCACCGAGGCCGGCAACCCCGCCACCCTGTCGCGCGTCGGCACGGGCCTCGTGCTCGAACTCGCGGGCGAGCGCTTCGACGTGAAGCTGCCGGCGGTGACGATCGATGCCGACGGCGAAGTCGACGTCGGCGAGGTCCCCGGCGAACGGCGGCGCGTGGTGATCCACCGCGACGAGGACCACGCGACGGACGTGGGCGCCGACGGCACCCGCAGCGAGACCCGCAAGGTGGTCCAGGTGATTCGCCGCGGCGAGGCCGGACCGGATCCCACCGGGGACGCCGACGCCACCACGGCCGACGTGATGGCGCTGGCGCTGGATGCCGCCGAGCCCGAGATCCTGCTGCTGGACGGCGAGGGACCGAAGGTGGTGGTGCTGCGCCGGATCGTGCGCGCGGACGGCAGCGCGCCCTGAGGCCCGCGTCCGGGCACGGACGCGGCTGTCCGCGGACGTGCCCGGACTCGCTTCGGCGCACCGCAGCCACCGCCCGGCGAGCGCATCATCCCACCGTAGAATCAAGCGCTTATGCTGCTGCGACTGGGCTTGCAAACCCTTGGCATGACGGCTGCATCGTAGTCCCCGCAAGCCCGATCGACGACCCGGAGAATCCCCATGCGACTCGCCACCCAGTTCCACCGCAGCCTGGTTTCGCTGGGCCTGATCGGGGTCCTGGCAGCGCTGGCCGCGACCCAGAGCGAAGCCGCCGACGGCGCTGCCCTGCGCGCGGAGCGCGCCATCGTCAACTGCCCGGTGCAGGGCGGCGTCGATGCCTCGCCGGCGCTGGCCTCGTCGCGCGAGGAGCGCAGCACCGACGCCGGCACCCCGCGCCGCATCGACTGGCGCGCGATGTTGCCCGCCGTGACCCTGCGCAGCCGCGCCTGATCCGTCTTCCCCGACCTCACGTGGCCCAGGGACGGGTCCGTGAGGTCCTTCTTTCGAAACGACCCAGGGCCCAGGGCACAGGGGAAAGGGGACAGGGCCCAGCAGGAACAGCGCTTGCGGCGAAGGGAAAAGGGTATAGGGCCCAGGGTATAGCCGACGGGATCGAGCGCGCGGCGAGTTGCCCGCGCGCGCTCCGAACGCCGTGTTGGCACGCCGATACAGAGGTCACACGGCGCACTACGCAACGCGGGGCCTTGCCAACCTTCGGCTATACCCTGGGCCCTCTACCCTTCTACCTGCAGTCGGACCTCGAGTCCGCTGGGCCCTGGGCCCTCGATCAAGCGCTCCGGCCCGCCGCCCCGCCCCCTACCGCTCCAACCGCTCCACCCCCTGCACCACCCCATCGACCAGCCGCAGCAGGCGGCGGTCGCGGTTTGCGCCGACGTCGTAGACCCAGTCCTCGTCGCGCAGGTAGCGGCGACGTGCGTTGCCGGCCTCGTCGCGGCGCACGATCTCGCGCCAGCGCTCGCGCCGCGACACCGGCTCGCCGCAGCGCGCGACCACCACGCCGGCCGGCGTGCCGGCCGACAGGGCATCGATGCGGCAGTCGGTGCCGATCGTGGCCACGCCATAGCCGAGGCTGTCCTCGCGCACCAGGCGGTCGTCGACCAGCAGCAGGCGGCGCAGCAGGCGGTTCGGCCCAAAGTTGTAGTACCAGGCCTCGACCGGACGCTCGACACGCTGCTCCAGCGGGCCGTACTCGCCCCGCACCAGCACCTCGGTGTAGGCATCGATCCAGAACGGCTCGCCGCAGCGCTCGCGCACCTGGATCGCGTGGTCGCCGACGTCGACCACGCGGCCGTCGCAGCGCAGCGCCTGCACGGGCGCGCTCGCGGCCAGCAGCAGCAGCGCCGCCAGCGTGCGCTTCACGCGCCGATGCCCGCGCGCGCGCGCAGGATCGCGGCCAGCACGTCCGGCGCGTACTCGAAGGAGTCGTAGTACAGGCGCTGCTCCGGCAGCCCGGCCGCCACGAAGGCGCGCCGGCCGGCTTCGATCAACGCGGGCGGTCCGCTCATGTACACATCGAACGGCGACAGGTCGGGGAAGTTCCGCAGCACCGCCTCGTGCACCAGGCCGGTGGCGTGGCGCGCGGCCTCGTCGCCCTTGGGTTCCGACAGCACGGTCTGGTACGCCAGCGCCGGATGGCGCCGCGCCCACTGCGCCGGCAGGTCGGCGAGGTACAGCTCGGCTTCGTCGCGCACGCCGCGATACACGTGCAGCGGGCGCGTCGAGCGCAAATGCAGGAAATGCTCGACGATCGCCTTGAGCGGCGCGAAGCCGGTGCCACCGGCGACCAACACGATCGGGCGCTCGGAGTCCTCGCGCGGCACGAAGGTGCCCAGCGGGCCTTCGATCCGCCACACGGCGCCGACCGGCATCTCGGCGAACACCCAGTTCGTGAAGCCGCCGCCCGGCACGTGGCGGATTTGCAGCTCGACTTGGTCGCCCTCTTCCGGCGCGTTGGCGATCGAGAACGCGCGCCGCTTGCCCTCGGGCAGCAGCACGTCGAGGTATTGCCCGGCCAGCCAGCGCAGGCGCTCGCCGCGCGGCGGCTTGAGCAGCACCCGCACCACGTCGGGCGCGACGATCTCCTTGGCGGCCACCTTCAGCGCCATCTGCCGGCGCGGGAAGTCGGCCACCGACGGCACCTCGCGCGCGGCGATGGTCAGGTCGGAGCGCGGCACGGCCTGGCACAGCAGCGCGTCGTGGTGCGCGCGTTCGGCCGCATCCAGCGCCAGCGCCGGCTGGCGCGGGTAGTCGCACTCGCCGGCGACGATCGTGGCCTTGCACGACCCGCAGCGCCCGCCGAGGCAGGAGTACGGCAGCGCGAGCCCGGCGCGGCGCGCGGCCTCCAGCACGGTCTCGCCTTCCTCCACGGGAAAGCGGCGCTCGGTGCCGGCAAGGGTGACGGTGAATGGCATGCGGGATCGTGGGGGTCGCGACGGGAGACACGAATGGTAGCCGGCGGCCCGTCGCCGCACCGCGAGGGCGCGCAGCGCTACCCTGTGCGGCCCCGCGCGACCCGGAGCCCCGCATGCCGATCTGGAACAAGCCCATCGACCTCGAGGCTGCGCAGCGTTCGCGCGCCGGCACCCTGTCGGAAGCGCTCGGCATCCGCTTCCTCGCCTTCGGCGACGACTGGCTGAGCGCCGCGATGCCGGTCGATGCGCGCACGAAACAACCGTTCGGCCTGCTGCACGGCGGCGCCTCGGTGGCGCTGGCCGAGACCCTGGGCTCCTTCGGTGGCTGGCTGTGCGTGCCGCCGGGCGGCGGCCACGTGGTCGGGCTGGAGATCAACGCCAACCACCTGCGCGCGGTGCGCGAGGGCGAGGTGGTGGGCACGGCGCGGCCGATCCACCTCGGCCGCAGCACCCAGGTGTGGGAGACCCGCATCGTCGATGCGCAGGAGCGCCTGGTCTGCCTGTCGCGCCTGACGCTCGCCGTGGTGCCGGAGCGCGCCGGCGCGTGAGCCGCGGCGACGGCCATCCCTACGATGCGCTCGGGCCCGACGTGGTGCTGGGCGCGCTGGAATCGGTGGGCTTTCCCACCGACGGCCGCCTGCTCGCGCTCAACTCGTTCGAGAACCGCGTCTACCAGTGCGGGCTGGAGGACGGCACCTTCGTGGTGGCGAAGTTCTACCGCCCCGGCCGCTGGACCGATGCCGCGATCGGCGAGGAACACGACTTCACCGCCGAACTGGCGGCGGCCGAACTGCCGGTGGTCGCACCGCTCGCGCGCGACGGCACCACCCTGTTCCGCCACGCGGGTTTCCGCTTCGCGGTATTCCCGCGCCGCGGCGGACGCGCGCCGGAACTCGAGGGGGGCGACACGCTGGAATGGCTCGGCCGCACGATCGCGCGGATGCACGCGGTGGGCGAGCGGCGGCGCTTCGCGCACCGCGCGCGGATCGACGTCGACGCCCTGGTGCGCACCAGCGCGCGCCACGTGCTCGCCTCGCCGCTGCTGCCGCCGCCGACCTCGAGCCGCTACGCGCAGGCGGTCGAGGCGCTGGCCCTGCGGCTGGACGCGGCCTGGGAGGCCGCCGCGCCGCGGGCGATCCGGCTGCACGGCGACTGCCACCCCGGCAACCTGCTGTGGACCGACGCCGGCCCGCTGCTGCTCGACCTCGACGACGCGCGCAGCGGCCCCGCCCTGCAGGACCTGTGGATGCTGTTCGGCGACGGCCCCGCGCAGCGCGACGCGCTGCTCGCAGGCTACGCGCAGTTCCGCGATCTCGACGTGGCCGAACTCGCGCTGGCCGGCCCGCTGCGCCTGATGCGCCAGGTGCACTACGCGGGCTGGCTCGCGCAGCGCTGGGACGATCCGGCGTTCCCGCGCGCGTTCCCGTTCGCCGCGGAATCGCGCTGGTGGGACGAACACGTCTCGGACCTCTACGAGGCACTGGACGCGGACGGATGACGGCGCACGCGCGCCGCCGCCCGGCGCGATGCTGGAGCAAAGACTCCGCACCCGGCGGCTAGGGTCTCACTGGCCCACCCCCGCCGCTTGCGTGACAATCCCCCGATGGACGCCACCGCATCCCGTGCCGGCAAGGCCCGCCGCGACCGCCTGCGGCCGCTGCGCTATGCGTGGCGCACGCCGCTGCTGCTCGGCCACATCGCGCTCTCGCTGCCGCTCACGCTGGGCGTGATCCTGAGCCCGCTGGGCCGCATCGGCAGTGCCGCGGGCGATCCGTGGAAGCACCGCGTCGTGCGCTGGTGGTCGCGCAACCTCGTGCGCGTGTTCGGCATCCGCGCGGTGACGCGCGGCACGCCGCTCGCCGGCGGCGTGCTGCTGGTGTCCAACCACCGCTCGTGGCTCGACATCGAACTGATCCACGCCTTCCGCATGGCCTGCTTCGTGGCCAAGGCGGAGATCGAGCGCTGGCCGATGGTCGGCTGGCTGGCCTCGCAGGCCGGCACCATCTACCACCGGCGCGGCAGCACCGAATCGCTGTCGGGCGTGTCGGGCACGATGGTCGAGCGGCTGCGCGAGGGCTTCGCGGTGGCGGTGTTCCCCGAGGGCGGCATCCGCCCCGGCAACCGCGTGCACACCTTCCACGCGCGCATCTTCCAGGCCGCGATCGACGCCCGCGTGCCGGCGCAGCCGGTGGCCCTGCGCGTGACCCGCGACGGCGCGCCCTGCGATGCGCTGTCGGAGCGCCCGCGCGAGGGCTTCCTCGGCTGCTTCCTGCGCGTGCTGGGCGAGCCGCGCACCGACGTCGAGGTGCTGTTCCTCGAGCCGGTGCACGACGACGGCAGCGGGCGGCGACGGATGGCCGATGCCTGCCGCGCGCAGATCCTCGCCGCGCTCGGCCAGGTGGACGTCCCGCGCCGCGGCGCGCGCGGCGAAGCAGCGGTCGACGACGCCGATCCGCTGGCCGACGAGACCGCGGCGGCGGATGCCGCCGACGACGCGCGACCGTGATCGCCGCCCGCATGGAACGCCGCCCGCCCCGCCCCGCCGATTTCCGCCCGCCGCGGCTGCTGCGCAACCCGCACGTGCAGTCGGTGCTGGCCTCCAGCGCGCTGCGCCGCCTGCTGCACCGGCGGCGCAACCGCGAGGTGGAGGCGCGTTCCAGCGAGGTCCTGCTCGACTGCGGCGACGGCGTGCGCCTGCAAGGCTTCCACGCCGCCACGCCGGCGCGGCCGGCGCGCGGCCTGGTGGTGCTGCTGCACGGCTGGGAGGGCTCGGCGCAGTCGAGCTACATGCTCGGCGTGGGGCGCCGGCTGCTGGACGCCGGCTACGACGTGTTCCGGCTCAACTTCCGCGACCACGGCGCCACCCACCATCTCAACCGCGAGATCTTCCATTCCTGCCGCATCGACGAAGTGGTCGGCGCGGTGCGCGACGTCTCGCGCCGCTACGGCGAGCGGCCGCTGCACGTGGCCGGGTTCTCGCTCGGCGGCAACTTCGCGCTGCGCGTGGGGCTGCGCGCGCCGGCCGCGGGCATCCCGCTGGCCGGCGTGGTCGCGGTGTGCCCGGCGATCCATCCGCCGCACATCCTGCGCGCGATGGAGCGCGGGCCGCGCCTGTACCACGACTACTTCATGCTCAAGTGGCGCGCCTCGCTCAAGCGCAAGATGCGCCTGTTCCCCGAGGCCTACGTGTTCGAGCCGCGCTTCCTCAAGTTGCCGATGCGCGAGATGACCGCCGAACTGATCGCGCGCTACACCGACTTCGAATCGCTGGATGCGTACTTCGACGGCTATTCGATCCGCGGCGACCGGCTGCGCTCGCTGGCGGTGCCGGCGTCGATCCTGACCTCGCGCGACGATCCGATCATCCCGGTGGACGACTTCCACGCGCTGGAACTGCCGCCGCACGTGACGCTCGACATCGCGCCCTACGGCGGCCACTGCGGCTTCATCCGCGACTGGTCGCTGCGCAGTTACGCCGAGGATTTCCTGATCGAGCGGCTGGCCGCGGGCGGCGGCCGCTGAATCGCCGCGGGTTCAGCCGAGCAGGGCGAACAGGCCGCGCACCACCCCGGGCACGACCAGCAGCACGTCGAGCACCACCCAGTTCCACAGGCCGCGACTGACGTCGGCGGCGATCCCGGCGTACCAGGTGGCGGGCAGGGCGACGTAGAGCATGAACATCAGCAGGAAGCGGCGCGCGGCGCGGCTGGCGTCGTCGATCGACCAGCGACGCGGTTCGGCGCCCGGCAGGGCGAGGACGGCGGGAACACGGCGGGGGCCCATGGTGGCACTCTCCTGACGGATGGCATCCACTAAGCCAAACCGCATGCCAACGATCGGCCAGGTCTGCGCCCGGCACCATCGCGCACGGACCGCCCCTGGCGGGGCGGCTACAACCCCCTGCGGCGCAGGATGCGCCGATTATTTGCAAATGTGAAGACCCTAATCCCTTGACATTCGACCAAAGTGGGTCGGGGAGTTGTCAAGAAACTGTCATCGTGCCGGCATCCCGCCGCGCCACCGCCTCTATGCCGGCTGCAGCAGGCCGATGTCGGCGATCGACAGGAAGCGGCGGCGCAGGTCGTCCAGCACCGCGAGGCGGTTGTGGCGGATGTCGGGGTCGTCCGCCATCACCATCACCTTGTCGAAGAAGGCATCGACCGCCGGCCGCAGGGTCGCGAGCTGGCGCAGCGCGGCCACGTAGTCGCCGCGTGCCAGCGCCTGCGCGGCGTGGTCGCCCTGGAAGGCCAGGGCGGCGGCCAGTGCCCGCTCTTCCGGCATCTCCAGCGCGGTGGCGTCGATGTTCGGCGCCGGGTGGTCGCCGCGCTCGGCGGCCTGGCGCAGGATGTTGCCGATGCGCTTGTTGGCCGCGGCCAGCGCCTGCGACTCCGGCAGCGCGCTGAAGGCCACCACCGCGCGCAGGCGGCGGTCGACGTCGGCGAGGTCGGTGGGCTTGAGCGCCAGCACCGCGTCGAAGGCGTCGCCGCGGATGCCCTGGTCGGCGTAGTAGCCGCGCAGCCGCTCGAAGATGAAGGCCAGCAGTTCGGCCGGGTCGTCCTTGGCGGCCGCCGCGGGGTCGGGCTTGCCGCCGGCGGCGACGCGCTCGCGCTCGATGCGCTCGATGTCCTTGCGCGCGAGGTCGAAGGCCTCGCGGACCTGGGCATCGAGGTCGAGCGCGATCCCGCCCTCGATCAGGGTGCGGGCGAGACCCAACGCGGCGCGGCGCAGCGAGAACGGATCCTTGTTGCCGGTCGGCTTCTGGCCGATCGCGAACAGGCCGGCCAGGGTGTCGAGCTTCTCGGCGATGGCGAGCACGCGGCCGAGCGCGCTCGGCGCGATGGCGTCGCCGGCGAAGCGCGGCTGGTAGAACTCGTCGATCGCTGCCGCGACACCGGCCTCCAGTCCCTGCGCGGTCGCGTAGTAGCGGCCCATCGTGCCCTGCAGTTCGGGGAACTCGCCGACCATGCGCGTCATCAGGTCGCACTTCGACAGCGCGGCGGCCTTGGTGGCCAGCGCGCCGTCGGCACCGGTGCGGTTGGCGATCACGCGCGCCAGTTCGGCGACGCGGCAGCACTTGTCCCACACGCTGCCCAGCTTCTGCTGGTAGGTGACCTTCTTCAGCGCTTCCTGGTGGCTGGCCAGCGGCGTCTTCAGGTCGTCGTCGAAGAAGAACGCGGCATCCGCGAAGCGCGGGCGGATCACGCGCTCGTAGCCGCGGCGCACCTCGCCGGGATTGCGGCTGACGATGTTGGCGATGCCGATGAAGCGCTCGGTCAGGCGACCCTGCGCGTCCAGCACCGGGAAGAACTTCTGGTTCGACTCCATGGTCATCACCAGCGCCTCCTGCGGCACGCGCAGGAACTCGCGCTCGAAGGCGCAGGCGATGGGCGCGGGCCACTCGACCAGGTTCTTGACCTCGTCCAGCAGCGCGGGCGTGGCGCGCGCGCGGCCACCGAGGTCGTCGGCGGTGGATTCCACCGCGCGCTCGATCAGCGCGCGGCGCTCGACCGGGTCGACCACCACGTTCGCTGCGCGCAGCGCATCCACGTAGCCGTCGGCGGTGGAGATCCACACCGGCTTGCCGTTGCCCATGAAGCGGTGGCCGCGGCTCATGCGGTCGCTCTTCAGGCCCAGCACCTCGCCGTCGATCACCTTGTCGCCGAGCAGCATCACCAGCCAGTGCGCCGGGCGCACGAAGGCCACGTCGCGGTCGCCCCAGCGCATCGGCTTGGGCACCGGCAGCGCCTTGAGCGCCTCGGCCACCACCTGCGGCACCAGGCTCGCGGTGGGCTCGCCCTTCTTCAGCGCGCGGTGCACGAACCACTCGCCCTTGTCGGTGGCGACCCGGGTCAGGGCGGCGATGTCCACCCCGCAGGACTGCGCGAAGCCGACCAGCGCCTTGCTCGGCTTGCCGGCGGCGTCGAAGCCGGCCGCCACCGCGGGGCCGCGACGCTCGATCGGCTGGTCGGGCTGCTGCGCCGGCACGCCGGCCACCAGCACCGCCAGCCGGCGCGGCGTCCACAGGGCGCGCGCGGCATGTGCGTCGACCGCGATGCCGCGCCTGGCCAGGCCCTCGACCACGCCGTCGCGGAACGCCAGCGCCAGTTCGTCGAGCGCCTTCGGCGGCAGTTCCTCGGTGCCGAGTTCGACCAGCAGGGGCAGGCTCAGGCTCATCGCGCGATCACTCTCGAAGACTCCAGCAACCCGCGGCAGGACCGCGCCAGGGCCATTTTTTGTAGGAGCGGCGCGTGCGCCGCGAGCTGTTCAATCTTGCGGATACGAAGGCGCGCCGCGATTGCGCCGCCCTTGCGACCACCCCGATCAAGGCCGCAGCCCCGACTCACGCCGCCTTCGCCTTCAAGCCCGGGAAGCCCAGCTTCTCGCGCTGCGCGTAGTACGCCTCGGCCACCGCCTTGGCGATGGTGCGCACGCGCAGGATGAAACGCTGGCGCTCGGTGACGCTGATCGCGCGCCGCGCATCCAGCAGGTTGAACGCGTGCGAGGCCTTGCACACCTGGTCGTAGGCCGGCAGCGGCAGGCCCTTGGCGACCAGCGCCAGCGCCTGGCCTTCGCAGGTGTCGAACCACTTGAACAGCGAGTCGACGTCGGCGTGCTCGAAGTTGTAGGCGCTCTGCTCCACCTCGTTCTGGTGGTAGACGTCGCCGTAGGTGACCGTGCCCTGCGGGCCCTGGGTCCAGACCAGGTCGTAGACCCGGTCCACGTCCTGCAGGTACATCGCCAGCCGCTCCAGGCCGTAGGTGATCTCGCCGGTCACCGGCTTGCAGTCCAGCCCGCCGGCCTGCTGGAAGTAGGTGAACTGCGTGACCTCCATCCCGTTGAGCCACACCTCCCAGCCGAGGCCCCAGGCGCCCAGCGTCGGCGACTCCCAGTTGTCCTCGACGAACCGCAGGTCGTGGACCAGGGGGTCGATCCCGAGCGCCTTGAGCGAGCCGACGTAGAGCTCGAGGATGTCGTCCGGGTTCGGCTTGAGCACCACCTGGTACTGGTAGTAGTGCTGCAGGCGGTTGGGGTTCTCGCCGTAGCGGCCGTCGGCCGGGCGTCGCGAGGGCTGCACGTAGGCCGCGCGCCATGGCTCGGGGCCGAGCGCACGCAGGAAGGTCGCCGGATGGAAGGTGCCGGCGCCGACCTCGGAATCGAGCGGCTGGATCAGCACGCAGCCCTGCTCCGCCCAATAGCGGTTGAGGGTCTGGATCACGTCCTGGAAGCTGGGACCGGCCATGACGGGCTCGACATAACGGCGGGAGGTAGCACGCTAGTATAGCGATGCTTCCCCGTCGAGCCCGTCCGATGACCCAGCACGGAACGCCCAAGGTGGTCGCCCTGCCCAAGAAGGGCGAGGGCAAGGGCCTGTCGTTCTCGGCCAACCGCCGGCTCGACCTCGACGAGGTGCTGGCCATCCTGCAGCACGACGGCGAGATCGCCGAAACCGAGGTCAAGCGCGTACGCGGCGCCGCCCGCCACGCCGGCCGCGCCGAGATGCATCCGCTGGTGGTGGTCGCCAACGCCAAGCTGGAGCGCGCCGCCCACCCCGGCCAGGCGCTGTCGCTGGAGTGGCTGACCGAGTGGGTGGCCATCCACGCCGGCCTGCCGCACGTGCGCATCGACCCGACCAAGGTCGACGTCGCCGCGGTCGGCCAGGTGGTGACCGCGCAGTACGCCACCCGCTACCGCATCCTGCCGCTGGCGATCGACGACCTGACCCTGACCGTCGCCACCAGCGAGCCGTTCGATACCCGCTGGCTGGACGACATCGCGCACCTGACCCGGCGCGAGGTGAAGCGGGTGGTGGCCAACCCGCTCGACGTCAACCGGTATCTCATGGAGTTCTACGGCGTCACCCAGGCCGTGCGCCGGGCGAAGGACGCCAAGGACGCCAAGGGCGACGACCCGACCGCGAAGATCATCAACTTCGAGCAGCTGCTGGAACTCGGCAAGACCGGCGAGATCGGCGCCGACGACCAGCACATCGTGCGCATCGTCGACTGGCTGCTGCAGTACGCCTACGACCAGCGCGCCTCCGACATCCACCTCGAGCCGCGGCGCGACATGTCGCGGGTGCGCTTCCGGATCGATGGCGTGCTGCACAAGGTGTTCGAGCTGCCCACGCCGGTGATGGTCGCGGTCACCGCGCGCATCAAGATCCTCGGCCGCATGGACATCGCCGAGCGCCGCCGCCCGCAGGACGGCCGCATCAAGATGCGCACCCAGGGCGGGCGCGAGGTGGAGATGCGCCTGTCGACCATGCCCACCGCCTTCGGCGAGAAGGTGGTGATGCGCATCTTCGACCCGGAACTGGTGTTGAAGAGCTTCGGCCAACTGGGCTTCTCGCGCGCCGAGGAACGCATCTGGCGCGAGATGGTCGAGCGCCCCAACGGCATCGTGCTGGTCACCGGCCCCACCGGGTCCGGCAAGACCACCACCCTCTACTCGACGCTCAAGCACCTCGCCACGCCCGACATCAACGTCTGCACGATCGAGGACCCGATCGAGATGGTGGCGCCGGAGTTCAACCAGATGCAGGTGCAGGCCAACATCGACCTCACCTTCGCCGCCGGCGTGCGCACCCTGCTGCGCCAGGACCCCGACATCATCATGGTCGGCGAGATCCGCGACCTCGAGACCGCCGAGATGGCGGTGCAGGCGAGCCTCACCGGGCACCTCGTGCTGTCCACCCTGCACACCAACGACGCGCCGAGCGCGATCACCCGCCTGCTCGACCTCGGCGTGCCGTTCTTCCTGCTGCAGTCCACGGTCGCCGGCGTGGTCGCCCAGCGCCTGGTGCGCAAGCTGTGCCACCACTGCAAGCAGCCGGGCGAGGTCGACGAGGCGAAGTGGAAGTTGCTCACCGACGGCTTCGGTTTCCCGGTGCCGGCGCAGCTGATGCGCCCAGTCGGCTGCACCGAGTGCCGCCGCACCGGCTACCTCGGCCGCACCGCGATCTACGAGATGATGCCGCTCACCGGCCGCCTGCGCGGGCTGTTGTCGAAGGACCTCGAACTGCCCAAGTTCCGCGGCGCGGCGCTGGCCGACGGCATGCGCCCGCTGCGCCTGTCGGCGGCCGAGCAGGTCGCCAAGGGCATCACCACGCTGGAAGAGGTGCTGGCGGCGCTGCCGCCGGGGGAATGAGCGCGCGGCGCGGTCCGCGCCCGCGTGGCGCTTCGCTCGCGCCTGCCCCGTCTCGGATGCCCATGCCTCGCCCGTAGGAGCGCGCTTGCGCGCGACCGCCACGTCCCGATCTTGCCGCAGCGTCTTGCACCGCGGCCTCACCCGTAGGAGCGCGCTTGCGCGCGACCGCCATCTGTCGACCTTGCCGCAGGCGTCTTGCCTCGAGGTCACCACTGCAGGAGCGCTGCGTGCAGCGCGATCGCCACGTCTCGATCTTGCCGCTGGCGTCTTGCGTGCGGGGTTGCTCTGTCGTCGCAAGCGACAACAACACAACCCCGCGCTCAAGTCACCTGCGGCAAGATCGAGACGTGGCGGTCGCGCGCAAGCGCGCTCCTACAGGAGAAGCAGCGGCGCGAAACGCTTCCTCGATTGCGATCACGACAAGCCCTTGCAAACGACAGCCTCGCCGTACGGTGAAACGAGCGCAGCGAACGGGACCCTGCGCGCTAAGGCAAAACCATCGACCCGACCGGAAGGCGCCGGCCGCCTGCTGTTCGTGTGGCGCGTCGCCGCTGATGCCAGCCGAGGCCTGATTCGGAACCAAAGCAGACGAGTTTCGGAAGTGGACAGGGACCTTGCCCCCCCCCGGATTTCCTTTGCTAGCCTGCTCTCGTCAGGGGCACTGACCATCCACAAAAGGACCTGAACGATGACCGCAAGAAAGAGGAGTGTTGTAATTGCAATGTTTGGCTGCGCGCTTTTCGGAATCGCAGCCCTCACCCATAGCCCTGTATCGGTTGCGAAAGATGATGCGGTTGAGGCGCCCTGCCAAACAGAGTGCTTCGAGGTTCTCGAGGAAACCGGCTTCATTCACGTCTTCTACGTGGACGCGGCAGAAAAGCGACACCATTTGTCGACCTCGTTGAAGACCGAGGAAACTGTCGTCTTCGACGACAGAAAGGCTGCTCATCTCGCGCCCAACGTGCGTCGGGTTCACGCCATCGCTGATGCCAGTGGGGCCGCGCATCTTGGCAAGGCGGGGGCGGGATGTGGCGTGGATGGTTGGGGTTGGAATAATGGCGAGCAGATCTGGGCCCGCGAGATATCCAATACCTCGGGGCCTCAGGGGTCCACCCGCACCGACGCGCGCAGTATTTACCTCGGGCGAGGCCGCGCGCTGGTCTTCACCACGGTGACTCAGATGCCAATGACTGGCGTTCCGACTTCCACCACATCGACGGCTGAAGTCACAACGTCGCGCAAGCCGGGTACATCGGCCGGTTGCGTCCAGGAGCGATAGTTCTGACTTCTCGCGGTGCGCCGGCCGTTCGGCGCACCGCGGGATTGGTTCAGAAAGAAATGCGCGGCCCCAAGAACACCCGGTTGTCGGCGTCCGAGAAGCTCACTTCCGCCGCGATGCCCCACTGCGGGTTGAACTTGTACTGGCCGCCGACGTAGAACGCGGTGTCGCTGCCGTCGGCCTCGGCCGCGAACACGCATCCCGGAGGGGTGGGGACCACGGCGATGCAGGCGATCTGGCCGTCGAAGTCGATGTCGCGGTGGCGCACGCCGGCGGACGCTTCGAACGCCGGGGTCAGCGCGGCGCGCACGCCAACTTCCACGCCGTAACCGTCGCCGTCGCCGATGATGTCGTAGTCGGCCTTCTCGTACGACACGCGGGCGATCAGGTCGACGTTGTCCGACACCGCGAGGTTGTAGCCGATGCCCGCGCGCCAGTCGGCGAGGTCGAAGTCGTCGTGGTCGGTGCGCTCGTAGCCGCCGAAGAAGTGGAACGAATCGGTGATCGCGCCCGAGCCGCGCACGCCGAAGCCGTTGCCGTTGTCGAGTGCGTCGCGGTCGGAGCGCGCATAGCCCGCTTCGAGGTAGGTGTAGGACAGGTCGCCCGCCGAGGCGGCGGCGGAAGCGCCGGCCAGCAGCGTGGCGGCGAGGGCGTGGTGCAGTTTCATCGAGTTCTCCGTGGATGGTGCGACGCCCCTGAACGCCGCGGGTTGGGCGACCCCGGTCGCGACGCGGCCGGGATCACGTCCGAAGACGGGCCATGCGGGCCCGCCGTCGCAGCCGGCGGCCGATGGCCGCCGGCGATGGGTCAGAACGAGGCGCGCGGGCCGATGAACACGGTGTTGCCGTCGTTGCTCACCGCGACCTCGGCCGAGACGCCCCAGGTGGCGTTGAACTTGTACTGGCCACCGAGCACCAGTTGGGTGTCGTCCGAATCGTCGAGGTCGCTGTAGCGCAGCGCGGCGGAACCTTCGAAGTTCGGCGAGAACGCGCCGCGCACGCCGGCTTCGATGCTGTAGCCGTCGATGTCGCCGATGCGATCCGCATCCAGGCGCTCGTAGGCCGCGCGCACCACGACGTCGACGCGGTCGGACAGCGCGGTGTTGTAGCCGAGACCGAGCCGCATGCCGTCGAGGTCGGCATCGCCGAAGTCGGTGTCGAACGAGACGCGCTCGACGCCGCCGAACACGTGCAAGTTCTCGGTGATCGCGCCCGAGCCGCGGATGCCGAAGCCGTTCTCGGCATCGAAGCCGTCCGGATCGGCGCGCAGGTAGCCGGCCTCGAGCCAGGTGTAGGAGAGATCGCCCGCGAAGGCGGAGGGGGCCGCGGCCAGCGCGGCGAGCAGGGCAAGGGCAGTGCGCTTCATGCGTTCGTTCCTGTCGTGGATTGCTTGGGCCCCGCCAGCGTCCGCGAAACGCCGCGGATCGATGCGCGCGGCGGGGGTGGGCGGATGGTGCGGGCACGCAATCGCGATGGCCAGCCGCCGAAGGTCATGCTTCGCGCACGCCTTCAGAAGGCGTTCAAGTTGCGTTGCAGCGGCGTTCAGGCACCGCCGCGCCAGTCGTGCTGGCGCCACGCTTCGAACACCGTCACCGCCACCGCGTTGGACAGGTTGAGACTGCGGTTGCCCGGCCGCATCGGCAGGCGCAGCACGTGCTCGGGCGGCAGCGTGGCCAGCACCTCGGCGGGCAGGCCCGTGCTCTCGGGCCCGAACAGCAGCGCATCGCGCTCGGCGAAGGCGACGCGGTCGAAGCGCCGCGTGCCGACCGTCGCCAGCGCGAACATCCGCGGCGGCCGCACCGCGTCGAGGTAGTCGGCGAGCGAATCGTGCACCGCGACGTCGGCGAACTCGTGGTAATCGAGCCCGGCGCGGCGCAGCTTGGCGTGCTCGAGGTCGAAGCCCAGCGGTCGCACCAAGTGCAGGCGCGCGCCGGTGTTGGCGCACAGGCGGATGACGTTGCCGGTATTGGGCGGGATCTCCGGCCGCCAGAGCACCACGTCGAACATCAGGCCGGCGGCAGCACCGGCACGCCGTGCTCGTTGCGCAGGTCCGGCGCCGGCAGTGGTGCCGCGACGTCGTCGCGGCCATGGCGCGCGCCGAGCGGGCCGGGTTCCTCGCCGCGGGTCGCGGCGAGCGCATTGGCGAACGCGCGCTGCGCGCGCGGTGCGTCGTTCTGCGCGGCGTAGAGCAGCCCCAGTTCCTCCCACGCGGCCGGGCCCGCGCCGTTGGACAGCGCACGCCGCAGGTAGTCCTCGGCCTTTGCCCACAGTTCGCCCTCGCGGCACAGCCGGCCCAGCGCCAGCAGCAGGCCGCCGCTGGCGGGATGGTCCTTGAGCCACGCCTCGGCGCGGCCGATGCGCTGCGCGCGCTGGGCGGTCGGCAGGCGCGCCCAGGCCTCGACCACGCGATCGGACCACTGCGCCTTGAGCGCCGCCTCGACCTCGTCGGCGACGTCGTCGCCGAGCCCGAGCGCGGCCGCGCGGCGCGCGAACGCGCCGGCCACGGGTGATGCCTTGCGCTGGTTGCGCGACAGCTCCGCCCACAGTGCGCGCAGGCTCACCGCGTCGCTGCACTGGGCGAGCGCTTGGCCCAGCACGTCGGCCTCGAAGGCATCCATCGCCGCCGGCGCGTAGGCCTGCGCCTTGCGCAAACGCGCCAGCATGGCCAGCGATTCGCGCGCCCGGCCGCGCGCGGCCAGCGCCCCGACCAGCGCGCGCACGCCGGCCGGCGGCAGGCGCTGCGCGTGGTCGAGCGGGGTGAGGATCTCGATCGCCGCGCCCGCGCGGCCGTCCTCCAGTTCGGCCTGCGCGCGCAGCACGCTGGCGGCGACCTCGCCCTCGCCGGTGCCGGCGAGCTCCTGCAGCAGCTCGCCATGGCGGGTGGCGTCGCCGCGCTGGCGCACCGCGGCCAGCGCGCCGAGCAGCGCGGGCAGGCGCAGCGAGCGCAGGCGGGCGGCGTCCAGCAGCAGGTTCTCGGCGCGCTGCGGCCGGCCTTCGGCGAGCGCGAGCATGCCGCGCGCGAACTGGCGCCGGCCGCGTCGGCGCGCGCGCGCCACCATCGCGCGCAGCGGCCAGCGCAGCAGCCACAACGCCAGCCAGGCGAGCAGCACCATGGCGCCCACCGCGAGCAGCGCGAACACCAGCGAGGTCTCGACCGCGAGGCGCCCGCGCTGGATGTAGACGTAACCTGGGTCGGTGCCGATCGCCCACGCCACCAGCGCCGCGGCCAGCGCGGCGGCGAGCAGGCCGAGCAGGATGCGGTAGGCCCTCACGGCGCCCCGGACGCGCTACCGGTGGCCAGCGCGCGGGTCGCGCGCAGGTTACGCAGTTCGGCCAGCGCGCGGCCGACTTCCGGCCAGTTGCCCGCGGCCGGCGCGGCCAGCACCGCGTCGAGCGCGGCCAGCGCGTCCTGCGCGGCGGGGCTGTCGGCC
>JAJTHZ010000191.1 GCA_021299185.1 Lysobacteraceae bacterium
CAGGCCGGCGCGCGTCGCCGCCAGCGCCGGCAGCAGCCCGAAGCCGAGCGCGAGCGCGAGCACGAAGCCGGCCAGCGCGGCGACCAGGTGCGGGTCGAGCGCGACCTGGTCGGCGCGCGGCAGGTCGGCCGGCAGGTAGTGCGGCGCGAAGGCCAGCGCGAGCGCGCCGACCAGCACGCCCGCGAGCAGGCCCAGCAGCGCCACCGCCAGGCTGCCGGCCAGTGCGTGGCGGCGCAGGTGGCGGCGGCTTGCGCCGAGCGCATGGCGCACGCCGTATTCGTCAGTCCGCGCCAGCACGCGCGCCAACTGCAGGCCGGCGATGTTGCCGGCCGCCACCAGCAGCAGCAGCAGGCCGCCGCCGAGCACCAGCAGCAGGTTGCCGCGCGTTCCCGGCGCGACCAGCCACGTGCGCGCGTCGATCGCATGCGCGCTCCAGCCGTCGTTGCTGCGCGGATGCGCGGCGGCCAGGCGCGCGGCGATCGCCGCGAGCTCGCCGTTGGCCTGCGCGAGGTCGATCCCCGGCGCCAGCCGCCCGACCACGTTCAGGCGGCGGTCGCCGCGCTCCTGGGTGGTTTCGTCGTCGACCATCGGCAGCCACAGGTCGACGCTGGACACGAAACCGAGGTCCTGCGGCGAAACGCCGACCACGCGCAGCGTGCGCCCGTCGACCGCGATCTCGCGCCCGACCACGCCCGGATCGGCGCCGTAGCGCTGCCGCCAGAGGCGCTCGGACAGGACCGCGACCCCGCCCGCACGCTCTTCGTCGGCGGTGAAGCCGCGTCCGAGGCGCAGCGGCACGCCCAAGGTGCGCCACAGGTTGTGGGTCGCCGTCCATGCGATGACGCGCCGCGCGGCCGCCTCGCCGGCGCGACCGAGGTTGGCGTCGCCGAAGCGCATCGCCGCGAGGTCGGCGAAGCTGCGCGCCTCGGCCTGCCACGAGCGGAAGTTCGGCACCGACACCGCATAGACCGGCAAGCCGCGCGCGACATGGCGTTCCGCCACCTGCACCACCGCCGCATCGTCGTCGAACGGCAGGTCGGCGAGCAGCGCGGCGTGGGCGACGGAGGCGATCACCAGCACCGCCGCCACCGCCAGCGCCAGCACCGCGCTGGCGGACAGGGTGAAGGCGCGCTCGGTGCGCGAGAACGCCCGCCGCAGGGTTTGCAGGACGGCCGGCACGGCGTTCTCCTCAGTCGTAGCGCAGGGCTTGCATCGGCTCGACGCGTAGCGCGCGGCGGGCCGGTGCGAGGCAGGCGACGAGCGCGACGGTCGTGAACAGGACCAGCGCGCCGCCATACACGAGCGGGTCGGCGCCCGAGACGCCATGGAGGATGCCGCCGAGCGCGGCGCCGAAGCCCACCGCGAGCACCAGGCCGATGCCGAGCCCGAGCAGGATCTGGCGCAGGCCCTGGCCCATCACCAAGCGCAGGATCCCGCGGTCGGCCGCGCCCAGCGCGCGGCGCACGCCGATCTCGCGCGTGCGCTGCGCCACCGAGTAGGCGAGCACCGCGTAGAGGCCGGTCGCGGCGAGCAGCACGCTGAAGGCGCCGAACAGGCCGAAGATCGTGCCGACCAGCCGATGGTCGGTGGCAGCGGCGTCGATCCAGGAGCGCAGCGAGCGCACCCAGTACACCGGGGTGTCGGCATCCGCGCGCTGCACGGCCGCGCGCAGCGCCTCGGCGAAGGCTTCCGGCGCGGCGGGCGTGGCCAGCGCGATGCTCACGAAGCGCGCTGGCGACTGCGTCAGTGGGCGGTACACGTTCGGCCACGCGACGCCCCAGCCGTGCACCACGGCAGAAGCGTTCTGCACCACGTCGCCGACCACGCCGACCACGGTGTACAGCGGCGCGGAGGCATCGTCCACGCGGCCGATGCGGATGCGCCGCCCGAGCGGATCCTGGCCCGGCCAGTGGCGCTCGGCCAATGCGCGACTGACCACCACCACCGGCAGCGTGTCGGCGCCGTCGCGGGCATCGAAGCCGCGGCCGGCCAGCACCGGCACGGCGAACAGATCGAAGTAGCCGCCGTCGACATCGACCTGGAAGGCCAGCGGCGCGTGCTGGGGGTCGGGCACGGCCTCGCCCTCGGCGACCACCGCGGTGACCGCGGCGGACGTGCCCATCGGCAGCGCGGTGGTGAGCGCCGCGCCCTCCGCGCCGGGGATCGCGCGCAGTTCCTCCTGCAGTCGCGCATGCAAGCCGCGCACCGCCGCGTCGTCCGGATAGGCGCCCTCGAAGGCGCCGATTCGGGCGGTGAGCATGCGTTCGGTGCGCGCGCCGGGATCGATCGCGCCGACGTCGAGCACCGCGCGAACCACCAGGCCCGCGGCAACCAGCAGCGCGAGCGACATCGCGACCTCGGCCACCACCAGCGCGCGCCCGGCGCCGCGTGGCGACAGCGCGTTGCCGGCCTCGCGGATCACCTGCGCGGCCGACGAGCGCCACAGCCGCCACGCCGGCAGCACGCCAGCCAGCATGCCGGTTGCCAGCGCGAGCGCGAAGGCGAGCGCGATGAATCCCGGGGCGAGCGACCACTCGGTCATCCACAGTGGCGGCGCGTCCGGATTGGTGCGCATCGAGGCCATGGTCGCGGTGCCCGCCCAGTGCGCGCCGGCGACGGCGATCGGCACCGCCAGCAGCGCGAGCAGCACGCTCTCGGCCACCAGCCCTGCGACAAGACGCCCGCGCGAGGCGCCGATCGCGCTGCGCACGGCAGTGTCGCGTGCACGCCGCGCCGCGCGCACCAGCAGCAGGTTGGCCACGTTGGCGCAGGCGATCAGCAGCACCAGCAGCACGGCTGCCGCCATCGTGGCGAGGATCTGCCTCGTGCTGGTGCCGAGGAATTCCTCGCGGTAGCGCTTGACCACCGCGCGGTCGCCGCCGACATCGCCGGGATGCGCTTCGTTCAAGCGCGCCACCAGGGCGTCCATCTCGGCCTGCGCGGCGGCGAGGTCGGCGCCCTCGCGCAGACGGCCGAAGACCTCGACCGTGGTGCCCTGCATGCGGGCGATGGTCTCCGTGTCGCGCGCGAGCGGCAGCCAGACCTGCTCGGCGAGTGGAAATCGAAAGCCTTGCGGCATCACGCCGACCACGGTCGCCGCGCGGCCGTTGGCGCGGATCGTGCGGCCGAGCACCGAGGGATCGCCGCCATAGCGCTGCTGCCAGAGGTCCCAGCCCAGCAGCACGACCGGCGGCGCGCCAGGGGCTTCGTCGGCCGGGGCCAGTGCGCGGCCGAGCGCGGCAGGCGTGCGCAGGGCCTCGAAGGCCGCGGCACCGATGTAGGCGCCGTCGAAGCGCTCGGCGCGCGCGGCATCGCCACTCAAGTTTACCGTGCCCTGGTAGAAGGCCGCGATCGGCGCCAGCATGGTCTGCTCGCGCTCCAGGGTGGCGAAGTCACGCAGCCGCACCTCGACGCCGTTGTCGGCCGCCGACGCGCTGGTGAGCTCGACGTGCAGCAGCCGCGCGGGATCGGCGAACGGCAGGTCGCGCACCAGGAACGACTGGATCACGCCGTAGACGTAGAGGCAGGCACCGAGTCCCGCGGCGAGCATCAGCACCGCGGTCAGCGCGAAGCCCGGCGCGCGCAGCATGCCGCGCGCGGCCGACCGCAGGTCGTGGACGAAGGCGGCGAGCACGGGCCCGGCCTCAGGCACCGGCCGATGCGGCGGCCGGCCGGCGCGCCAGTTCGCGCATCCGCGCGTCCTCCTCGCGGCGCAGGCGATGCAGGGTTTCCTCGTCGACCACGCGGCCGTCGAACATGAAGATCTTGCGCTGCGCGAAATCGGCGTAGCGCGGGTCGTGGGTCACCATCACGATGGTCGAGCCGGCCTTGTGCAGCTCGTCCAGCAGGCCCATCACGGCCTCGCCGTTCTTGGAGTCGAGGTTGCCGGTGGGCTCGTCGGCGAGCAGCACGGACGGCTTGCCGACCAGGGCGCGGGCCACCGCCACGCGCTGCTGCTGGCCGCCGGACAACTGCGCCGGGTGGTGCTTGAGGCGATGCGCCATGCCGACCCGCTCCAGCGCGGCCTGGGTCATCTCGCGCCGCTCGGCCTTGCCCAGCCCGTCGCGGTAGGTCAGCGGCAGTTCGACGTTCTCGAACACGCTGAGGTCGCCGATCAGGTTGAAGGCCTGGAAGATGAAGCCGATCTCGCGGTTGCGGATCCGCGCGCGCTCGTTGGCGTCGATCGACTGCACGGGGCGCCCGTTGAGCGTGTAGGTGCCGCCGGTCGGCGAGTCCAGCAGGCCGAGGATCGCCAGCAGGGTCGACTTGCCGCAGCCCGAGGGCCCGGAGATCGACACGTACTCGCCGCGCGCGATGTCGACGTGCACGCCCGACAGCGCGTGGGTCTCGACCTCGTCGGTGTAGAAGACCTTCTGGATGCCGTCGAGGTGGATCAGGGATTCCTGGCTCATCGTGTGATGCCCTGTGCAGATGCGTGTTGGATGCGTGCGGGTGCCGGCGGGTTGCGCTTACTCGAGCTTGATGCGGTCGAAGCGATCCCACTGCGAGGTGTCGCTGAGCACCACGCGGTCGCCGACCGCGAGCCCCTGCTGCACCTCGATCAGGCTCACCGAGGCGCGGCCGAGGCGCACCGGCACGCGGCGCGCGAGGTCGGACTCGCCGTCGAGGCGGAACAGGGTGGCCTGGGTCTCGGGCTGGCCGAAGGCGGGGCGGCCGACGTAGAGCACGTCCGCGAGGCGTTCGATCTCGATCGTGCCGTCGACCGACAGGTCCGGCCGCGCGCCGGCCGGCAGCGCGCCCTCGAGGTCGACGTCGACCAGCACGGTGCCGTTCTGCACCGCGGGGTCGACACGCGCGACCTTGCCCGGCACCACGCCGTTGCGGGTATCGACCTTGACCGGCTGACCGAGCGCGATGTCCTTGGCCTGGGTCTCGGCGATCCGCAGTTCGGCCATCAGCACGTCGGGGCGCGCCACGCGCGCGAGGTTGGTGCCGGCGAGCACCTGCTGGCCCTCCTCCACCGGCACCTGCTGCAGCACGCCGGCGAGGCCGGCGCGCACGTTCAGCGCATCCGCCTGCTGCTGGCGCAGCGCGGCGGTGTTCTCCAGCTGCTCGATGCGCGCGGCCTCGGCGGCGAGCTGGGCGGTGATGTTCTGGCGGAACTTGGCGGCGCGCTCGCGCTCGATGCCCAGCCGCGTGCCCAACTGGCGCGCGGTCAGTTCGGTCTGCTTGTACTGCAGGGTCGAGACGATGCCCTTGGCGTTCAACTCGCCCTCGGCCTGCGCGCGCAGCAGCGCGGCCTCGTGGTCGGCCTCGGTGGTGGCGATCTGCGCCTCGAGGTCGAGCAGCTGGTTCTCGAGGTCCACGCGGCGCGCGGTGAGGTCGGCTTGCGCTGCGGTGAGCGCCGACTGCGCGGCGAGCAGCTGGTCCACCACCTCGGGATTCGACAGTTCGAGGATCACGGTGTCGGCGGCGACCGTCGCGCCGGGCTTGACCACCACGCGCTCGACGCGGGCATTGGTCTCGGCGGCGATCCAGCGGATCTCGCGCGGCACCAGGGTGCCCGGGCCGCGCACCTCGCGCAGCATCTCGCCGCGCTTGACGGTGTCGATCCACACGCTGGCGCGCGCCACGCCGGGGGCGGCCGGCTCCAGCGTCGCAAGGGCGATGCCGGCGCCGAGCAGCACCAGCGCGCCGACGGCGGCCAGGGCGTACTGCTTGCGGCGACGGGACTGCTTCAGGTCGGGGCGAGCGATGTCCATGCCGAGGCGATCGCAAGCGCCATGCCAAGCCGGTGAACCGCGGCAAGTCCCTGATCCCACGGACGAAACCGTGTTCGTCCGCAGCCCTGCGTCCGCTAGCGGACGGGCGCGTCCTGATTCCGGTCGGTGGTCGCGGCTGCGAGCGGAGTCGATGCCCTACGACGCGTCGGCACCACACCGCGCCGCAGCATGCCTGCGCCGTCCACGGCGCGCCGCCGGCGGGCGTGCGTCGCTGCCTGCCGGCGTGATCCAGTTCGGCGGCCCGCGCGTAGTCGGCCGCCGCATCGCCGCTGGCCTAGACTCGTGCGACGGAGCCTCTGTCCGACGGCGAACTCACGCGACTGCTCGCGCGGACCGCGCGCGGCGACGCGGTCGCCTTCCGCGCCTTCTACGACGCCACCGTCGCGCGCTGCTACGGGCTCGCGCTGTCGCTGCTGTTCGCGCCGGCAGCCGCGGAGGACTGCGTGTCCGAGGTCTACGCCCAGGTCTGGCGCACGGCCGCGGGCTACGACGTCGAGAAGGGCACGCCGGTGGCCTGGCTTTTGATGATCTGCCGCACGCGCGCGATCGACCAGTTGCGCCGCGAGCAGGCGCGGCGCAAGGCATTGCCGGAGACCGACGGCGGCGACGACGCGCTGGAGCAGGCGATCGACGGCGAGGACGCGTTCGGCGCCTGGCTCGGCTCCAATCCGCTGCGCGGCGCGCTGGCCCGCCTCGGCGCCGCCGAGCGGCGCCTGGTCTCGCTGGCCTTCGTGCACGATCTGTCGCATGCCGAGATCGCCCAATCCACGGGCCTGCCGCTGGGCACCGTGAAGTCGCGGCTGCGCCGTGCCCTGCAACTGCTCCGCCAGGAACTCGCCCCCGATGAAGCGCCCGCCTGAATCCAAGCGCGGCCGTGGCGCCGCGTCGTCCCCCGATCCCCTGCAAGAACGCCTGCGCGAGGCGCTGGCGCCGCCGGCCGACCTGCTCGACCTGCCGGCGCGCGAACGCATCTTCGCCGGTGCCCTGTCGCGCGCCGGCGTGGCCGGCGGCATCACCACCGTCGCGGCCGAGGGCGGCGACTGGCGGCGCATGCGGCCGGGCGTGGCGCTCAAGGTCCTGCAGCGCGACGCGACCACCGGCATGGCCAGCTACCTCGTGCGCTACGACCCCGGCGCACGCGTCGACCGCCATCCGCAGGGCTCGGTCGAGGAATGCATGCTGGTGCGCGGCGACCTGCGCATCGACGACGTCGACATGCGCCCCGGCGACTGGCAGATCGCCCTGCCCGGCGGCGAACATGGGCCACTGACCACGGTCGACGGCGCGCTGGTGTTCGTGCGCGGCGTGCTGCGCGCGGTGCCGACGGAGCCCGCGCCGGGCTGAGCGCCGCGGCGCGCCTCACTCCGCCGGACGCGGGTCCGAAAGCACGCGCAGCGGCGAACCGCTGCGCGTGAAACGCGATGCCGGCAGCGCGCGGCTACCGATCTCGACGTCGATCCGCCCGTCGTCGCCGCCGCGGGTCGATGGAAAACGGATCCGCATCGTGCCCACCGGCACGTCGTCGAAGCGCCCGGCGGCGATCTCGTCGGGCAGGGCCGCGTCGCGAGCGTAGCCGCGTCGCTCGAACAGGATGTAGGTCCCGCCCTGCGGGTCGAAGCGATCGGAATGCGCATACACCCAGCGCGGCCGGCCTTCCGCGTCGGGATGGAAGACGCCGATGAACACGCCGCGCGCAGCGCCCGCGTCGAACTCGGTCACGGTCAGGCCCCAGCCGCGGTCCGCTTCGCCCGCGTACCACAGGCCCGAATAGTCGATCGGACGCGGCGCCAGCGGCGGCACGACGCGGGTCAGGCACCAGCGTCGCACGCCCCCGCCGGCGACCTCCCAGGTCATCAGTGCGCGCGCCGACGCATCGCGCGGCAACCCGTCGCGGCAGGCCGGATGCCGCCCAGGCTCGCGGAAATCGAGGCGCAGCGTGCCGCTTTCGGCCGCACGCGGTGCGCCGCTGGGCGGGTCGTTGCCGACATAGCGGTAGGCGAGCAGGGATGGGCCTTCGGCACTGCGATCGGCGGCGAACACGCCGTCGACCAGCCGTCCCGCGGCCAGGAACCATTCGGGGCGACCGTCCGCGCCGTAGCTGTAGAACAGCGCGAAGTGGCCACTGCCCACCGCACCGAACTCGAGCCCGTGGCCGTTGCGCGCCGGATCGAACCAGGTGCCCTCGAACACGCGCGGTGCGTTTCCGCGCGGCGGCACGGTTCGCCACCAGCCGAGCGGATCGAGCATCGGCCGCGCGAGCCCGAGGCTGCGGTAGGCGCGTTCGAGATCGGCCTTCATCAGGCCGGCGTCGCCGAGTTCGCCGGCGACATGGATCAGCGACCGCCCGGCGCGGAAGGGTGCGCCCGATTCGAGCGCGACCAGGTTGTCTGGCGCGCTGCGCGCGCGCAGCGGATTGGCCGCATCGTCGACCGCAGCGGGGTCGTTCCAGCGCACGCCGTCGGGGCTGCCGAGCGCGGCCAGGCGCTGTGCGGCGGCGAGCGCCGAAAGGGGCTGCAGCCGGGTCGCGGCGCCGGCGCGGAAGTCGACCACCTGCGCGCCGTAGGCATCGTCGAAGCCGTCCAGCGCCTCACCGGCGGGCTGGATCTGCTCGAAGGTGGCGTAGAAGCTGCTGAAGCCGAGGCCGTGCACCAGTTCATGCATCGCCACCGAAACGAAGTCGACGTCGCAGTCGACCGCTGGCCGGCCGGCGCAGGCGCGCGGCTGCAGCGCATAGTCGAAGCCGAGCGCGCCGAGCGCGAGCGGCCCGTCGACCGCCGTGTTGAAATCCACCCGCACGCTCGCCGCCGGGCACGGCAGGCGGGCCAGCGCGCACCACGCCGCGCCCTGCAGCCGGCTGCCCGCGGCAGCCGTGAGCCAGGTGTGGCCGCGCGGGATCGCCTCGAACGGCCCGGCCGCGACCTCGACCAGGCCGGCCAGCGTGCGCCGCTGCTCGCTGTCCGCGCGACGCAGCCAGCCCAGCGGCAGGCCGGCGGCGAGGGTGGCGCTGGTGGCGCTGCCGCCGAGGTCGCGCCAGCAGGGCTGCACGCGGATCGGCGGTCCCGGCGGCAGCGCCGCCGCGACCCGCTCGGCGGCGAACGCGAAGGCCGCGCGACGCTGCGCGCCCAGCGTGGTGGCGGACTGTCCAGGCGGCGGCGCGAGCACGCGCGGATCGCGCCAGGGCGCGGTGTCGCAGTCGGCGGCGAGGTCGTCGAACACCAGGTCGAAGCGCGCCGTGTCGGCCGTCGCGGTGTCGATCACCGCGCGCAGCCGCCCGCTGGCGCGCTGCGGGCCCGGGTTGAGCACGCGCACCGCCCAGCGACCGGGCGCGAGCGGCACGCGCAGGTGGCGATCGATGCGCAGGACGTCGTCGCCGGGCGCCGCGGCCCAGTAGTCGGCCACCGCGCGCGCGTCGGCCGGCTGCGCGAATGCGGGCAGCACGAAGCCGGCTTGTGCCGACAGCGCGAGGTCGAGGTCGCCCGCCGCCGCATCGGTGCCGGCGATCGAGACCACCAGTTCGCGCGCGCCGTCGGGCACGTCGAGCGGAATCGGCGCCGAGATCGCGCCCGCGTCAAGCGCCACCTCCACCGACGCCAGTTCGGTGCTCGACTGCGCGTGCGCCACGGCGGCGCCGGTGGCGAGCAGCATGGCGAAAGCAAATCGGATCGGCACGCGCTGCGCTGCGGTGTGGGGCATGCAGCCTCCAGGGCGGGGATCGGTGCGGACGTGGCCGCGACTGCAAAGGACTACGGTGCGACGGGGCGATCTGGATGGACGCATCGACGGCTGGGCGCCGACGTCGCCCGAGCTGCGCAGGGCGCGAACCAGCGCGCGGCCCGGCACGGCGACGGATGCGCCGTGCAGGGCCGCGGCTGGTCGGGCCTCAGGGAACCACGCCCACTGCACCGGGCAGCGGCGGCTGCAGGTAGGGGAAGCGGTCGAGGAACTGGCCGGCGTTGACCTCCACGCCGTCGACCAGCGGCAACTGCCCGCTCGGCGCCTGGTCGATCGGCAGCAGCACGCCCATGAACATGCGCAGCAGGATGTCGACCACGTCGTCGCCCGGCCGGCGGCCGTTGGGGAAACCGGCGTTGTCGCCGGCGATCACGCCGAGCCGGTTCTGCGTCGCCGGCGGTACCACGGCGGTCGACGTGTTCAGGCGCAACTGTTCCGAGGCGACCACGTTCGGCGGCTGGTTGAGGTTCGGCACGCCGGTGAGCACCGCGGCCACCAGGTCAGTGCGCGGGAACGTGTTGGGCGCCTGCACGCCGAGCGAGCCGAACAGGATCTCGATCAGTTCCGGCAGCGTGGGGTTGGTCACGTAGGTCGCGAACTGCCCGTCGCGGCGCGGCTCGGACGCATTGAAGCGGTCCTTGTCGCCGATCCCGATCGCGAGTTCGTTGACCAGCGGCAGGCCGAGCCGCGAGACCTGCACGAAGCCGCCGCCTTCGACCGCCGCCGCGGGCCCGGCGGAATCCGGCACGGTGGAGGTGCCGCCGGGCGTGGCGTTGAGCGTGCGCGCGCGGCGCAGGCTGGCCGTGGTCCAGGCACCGATCACCGGCTGGCCGCCGACGGTCAGGCAGGAGATCGGCAGCTCCAGGGCGATGGTGGTGATGTTCTTGTCCGCGACGTCATCGAGCGCTTCGATCCCGTTCGGCGGCCCGACCGGGTTGAGGTTGATCAGGTCGAACACCTCGCCGAGCGGGATGCGGAAGCCATCGCGGCGCTGGCCGACGAAGACCCTGCCCGGCGCGGCGCAGCCCGGCACCGCGAGCGGGAACACGTGGCTGTCGGCGTAAGCCTCGTAGTTGGCGAACGACTTCTCGCCGATGTTGTCCAGCGGCTTGCGGAACCGCGTGCTGCCGTCGCCGGGGTTGGTCGCGAGCTGCGGCGCGCTGCCGCGGCGCGGGCCGCGCACCACGCCGACGGTGTAGCTCTCGACGAGGTTCTTCACCGCATCCTGCGCGTCGGGCGTGGTGCCGGTGATCCGCCCGAGCAGCAGCAGCGGCACCGGCACGGTCTGCCCGCCGGCGCTCACCCCGGCGTTGCGGTACTCGTTGCTGAAGCGGAACTGGAAGGTGAGGTCCTCGATCGCGTCGCCGTTGTTGTCGACGTGGATCTCGTACAGCGCCTCCGGATCGAGCTGGAAGTAGTTCGGACCGCCGTACGAATCCTGCAGCGGCTGGTAGTTGGCCAGCAGGGTCACGAAGCCGTCGCGACCGGTCTCGTAACTGCGGAACATGTAGAAGTCGGTGCCGTCGAGCTTCGGGTGTTCGGTGATGAACGGCGCCTCGCGGTGGCTGGACGCGAAGGCGGATTGGGTGGCGAGTCCGGCGAGGACCAGCGCGGCGAGCGCGCGGCGGATGGGCAAGCGCATGGCAGTCTCCAGGAGCGGATCGTGGGAGGGGTTCGGCTCAGAGCGGCTCGAAGCCGTTCTGGAAAATCGCGTCGCCGCGGTCGCGGATGGTCACGACCAGGTCGACCGGTGCGGCGAACGGGCCTTCGAGGCGCACCGTGAACTGCTCGTCCGGCTCGGCGGCGGTGTCGACCTGGATCGGCACGCTGAACACCGCGCGCGGCGCGGGGCCGGTGAGGAACAAAGTTCCCGAGGTCGCGGTGTAGTCGCTGCCGGCGGTCGCGCTGCCGTCGAGCGTGCGGTAGTGCACGGGCGCGCTCGCGCCGTCGAGCAGGATCACGGCGATGCTGGCCGGCGTGTTGCTCTCGTCGACGCCGAGGGCGCTGGCCTCGAAGGCCACCGCGCGCGGCGCGTCGTAGGCGGCGAGGCCGGTGAGCGGGCGCCCACCGGAGCCGATCGCCCCGAGCGCGCGCACGCTGGCGTCGGCGAGCTCGATTTCATACAGGGTGGCCGCGCCGGACGGATCGTCCGCGGTGAAATAGCCGAGCCCGGCGGTCGTGGCCGACGCGGTCGCGCTGGTCGGGCCCGGCGGGATGTCGAAGCCGGTGTCGCCGCGGAACGCGAACGGGGCGCCGCCGATGGCGAGCGCCAGCGGCAGGGTCTGCACGCCGCCGTTCGGCGGGTTCTGGATGTAGAGCTGCGCGCCGAACTGATCCAGCGTGTACTGCGTGGTGGCGACCGGTGCGGCGTAGTTGCTGGTATACGCCGTGCCCACGAGCTGGGTGCCGATCGGTGCCTGGATGGCGCCGTCAGGGTTGGTGCCCGCAGCAGCCGCGTCGCCGTCGATCGCCGCACCGGTGTCGGGTTGGATGCGCGCATTCAGTCCCGAGGCGTCGACGAGGCGGATGCGGTCGGCGGCGGGATTGAAGTCGAAACCCGCCGGCAGGTCGCTCAGGTCCACCGGCGCGCCGCCGGCATCGACCCAGGCGATGCCGCCGGGCGTGCCCACCGGCACCGCGCGCGCCGTGCCGCCCGCGCTCTGTGGTTCGAGGCGATACAGGGTGCCGCGATCGCTGGCGGCGTCGATGCCGAGTGCATACAACTGCGCCGTCGTGGGCCGCTGGTCGATGCCCACCAGTCGCTCGCCGGCGACCACGCCGGTGACCGTGGCCGCGGCGGTGGCCATCGGCGTGGCGAGCGGGAAGCGGAACAGCCGCGTGCCATCGGTCGACAGCGCATTGGCGGCCGGCGGCAGCGCAAGCACTGCGAGGTCGACCACCGACAGGCCGCCGAGCGCGCCTTGCGCGATCGCCGCACCGGTGGCGAGGTCGATCCGGTACAGGCGCGACGTACCTCCCACGGTGAGCGCGGCGACGGCGAGTCCGGTCGCCGGTCCGCCGCTGGCCGCGGCGACGATGCCAGGCTGGATGTCGATGCCACCGACCGCACCGAAGTCCAGCGGCTGGCCGCCGAGCGTGACCGGCAGCGGCTGCACCAGGGTGCCCGCGTTCGGCGGATTCTGGATGTAGAGCCGGTCGTCGCGATGGTCGAGCGTGTACTGGGTGGTGAGCGTGGCGTTGATTGCGTTGTTGGTGTAGGCCGTGCCCATCGCACCCCCCGCGCCGCCGGCGAGGTTGGCATCCGGGTTGACGCCGGGACTCGGCGCGGTCGGGTTGCCGAAGTCGCCGTCGACCAGCGCGCCATCGTGGGGGGGGTTCATGCGGAAGTTGAGCCCGTTGCTGGCGATCACGCGCAGGCGATCGACGGTCGGGTTGAAGTCGATGTCGAAGGCCGCTGCGAAGATCGGCACCGGATTGCCGGCGCCGTCGGTGAAGGTGGACGGTGCGCCGAGCGGCGTGGCGCGCGCGCCGGGACCGCCGAGGTCGACGTGGTAGAGCCGCACGCGGCCGGCCTTCGGATCGTGGGCCAACGCGTAGAGGCGGCCGTTCTGCGCGCGCACGTCGATCGCGACCAACTCCTCGCCGGTGGCGAGGCCGGTGATCGCTCGCGCGGCCGAGGCATCCGGCGCGCGACCGTCGATCGCGAAGGCGAGCGCGCCGTCGGCGCTGAGCAGGGCATAGCCGGTGGTCTGCGCCGCGACGGGCGCCGCGGCGAGCACGCCGGCGACCAGCAGCGCGCGATGCAGGATGGAACGGTTCATCGGGAGGATTCCTCGGCGGGTGTGGAGGGACGTGCGGTGGCGCTGCCGACCGTCAGCGTGGCGAAGTGGCTGTCCCAGTCGGCGTGCGGCGCATCGAGCGGGCGGATCAGCACGCTGCGCAGCAGGTAGCCGTCGGTGGTGGCAGGCCGAACGGTCGCGCAGCCGTCGTCGCCGGCGACCTGCCAGGTCGCGCGGCCGTCGGCTTCGACCAGGCCGACGCGCAGCGGCACGAAGGGATTGCGCACCGGCGCACCATCGGCGAACGCGCAAACGACCAGGGGATCGCCGGGCGCGCGGCGCGTGGGATCGGTGCGCGGCATGAGTTCGTAGGGCAGGCCGTGCGCGCGACTCGCGACGCCGCCGCTGTCGCCGCCGTCGCCGATGCGCAGCAGGGCCTTCGCGTTCTTGGTGTAGCGCTCACGCCAGTGGCCGAGCCGGCGGTGGCGCTCGCGCAGCGCGGGCCATTCACCGAGCTCGCCCGCCAGGTAGCGATCCACCGCGGCGTCATCGAGCGTGGTGGTGGTCTGCCGCAGCCCCACCACCGCCGCCACCACCGCCTCGCGCTCGACCAGCACGCCGAACGGCAGTGCATCCTTGCGCGCGGTGCGCGGCAGCAGCGGCAGGGTCGCGGTCGCGGCGATCGCTTCGGCGCGCCGCACGCGCGCCGACGACGGCGCATGTTCCGGCGCCGGAAAATCGTGGCCGGTGGTCAGGTCCAGCGTCCATTGCGCGCGGTCGCGCCCGGGCGCGTGGGGCAGGAGCCAGGTGTCGTGCGCGAGCGCGCACGACGCGAGCAGCATGCCGGTGACGAAGGATGCAATGGCGATCGATGCACGCATGGACACGCTCCCGGCGCGCAGGCGGCGCCGACAGAGGGCATTACGGGCTTCGACGGCGATTGGATTGGACGCCGTGCCGCGATGGGCGTCGGCGATCCAATGGGCGGTGTCGGCCGTAGTCCTTGCCAGCCGCGCGCCGTTGACCAGGGTCAAGCCGGGATGCGGTGCCGCTGTCCATCATCCCGCGCACTGGCGCCGAAGGATCCTGCATGACACTGACGTTGCCGCGACTCGCTGGTTTTGCCGCCTGGTGTGTGTCGTCGCTCGCCGTCGCCCAGGCGCCGGTGGCGGCAGACGACGGCGACGAAGCGGCCACGCCGCTCCCCGAGGTGCGCGTGCTCGGTCGCCGCGAGAACCTGATCGGCGAGGCGACCACCGCCTCGATGGGCGTGGTCGGCCCGACCGAGCTCGGCCAACGCCCGCGGCTGCGCACCGGCGACCTGGTCGAATACGTGCCCGGCATGGTCGCCACCCAGCACTCGGGCTCGGGCAAGGCCAACCAGTACTTCCTGCGCGGCTTCAATCTCGACCACGGCACCGACTTCGCGACCTTCGTCGACGGCATGCCGGTCAACCTGCGCACCCACGGCCACGGCCAGGGCTACACCGACCTCAATTTCGTGATCCCCGAACTGGTCGAGGAACTGGTCTACCGCAAGGGGCCCTATCACGCCGACGTCGGCGACTTCGGCTCCGCCGGCAGTGCGCAGTTCCGGCTCGCCGAGCGGCTGCCGACGCGCACCGTCGAAGGCGAACTCGGCGCGTTCGGCTGGCAGCGGCTGGTGACGGTCGGGACCCTCGAGCGCGGCGATGCCGCGCTCACCTTCGGCCTCGAGGCGCAGGGCTACGACGGCGCGTGGACCGACGTCGACGAAGCCGTGCGCAAGCGCAACCTCGCGCTGCGCTTCACCGCGCCGGCTGGTGAAGGCACGGCCCACGTGCAGGCACTGGCCTACGACAACCGCTGGAACGCGCCCGACCAGATCCCGGCGCGCGCCGTCGAATCCGGCCTGATCGACCGCCTCGGCTCGATCGACGACCAGCTCGGCGGCGACACGCGGCGCAGCTCGATGTCCGGCGGCTGGCGCGGCCCGCTGGCCGGCGGCGCGTTCGAGGCCTCGGCCTACGCCATCGACTACCGCCTCGACCTGTGGTCGAACTTCACTTATTTCCTCGACGACCCCGACGACGGCGATCAGTTCCGCCAGTTCGACGACCGCCGCGTGTACGGCTTCGCCGCGCACCAGGCGTGGCAGGACGAGCGCTGGCGGCTGCGGGTGGGGATCGACGGCCGCCGCGACGACATCGCGCGCGTGGGACTGTGCCGCACGGTCGCGCGCACCTGCACCACGTTCGTGCGCGACGACGCCGTGGTCGAGGACAGCCTGTCGGCCTGGATCGACGGCGAGTGGCGCTTCACCGATCGCCTGCGCGTGCACGCCGGCCTGCGCCGCGACGACTTCGACTTCGAGGTCGACGCGCTGCAGCCGGAGAACTCGGGGCGCGCCGACGATGCGCTGACCTCGGCCAAGGCCGGGCTGGTGTTCACTGCCGCCGAGCCGCTGGAACTGTACCTGTCGTGGGGCGAGGGCCTGCACAGCAACGATGCGCGCGGCGCGACGATCACCGTCGATCCGGTGAGTGGCGAGCCCGCCGAGCGCGTCGACCCCCTGGTGCGCTCGCGCGGCAGCGAGCTCGGCGCGCGCTGGTTCCTCAACGACCGCCTGCATGCGACCTTCGCCGCGTGGCGGCTGGACCTCGAATCCGAACTGCTGTTCGTCGGCGACGCCGGCAACACCGAGGCCACCCGGCCGAGCGCGCGCCGCGGCGCCGAACTCGGCGTGTACTGGTTCGGTGGCGAGCGCTGGAACGCCGAGCTGGAGATCCAATACACGCGGGCGCGCTTCGACGATGGCGATCCGGCCGGTGAGCGCATCCCCGGCGCCATCCCGCTGGTCGCGAGCGCCGGGGTGAACTGGAATCTCGACCGCGGCTGGTTCGCCTCCGCGCGGATGCGCCACTTCGGCCGCTACCCGCTGGTCGAGGACGACGCGCAGCGTGCGCAGGGCTCGACCGTGGTCAACCTGCGCGCCGGCCGGCGCTTCGGTCGCTGGACGGCGAGCCTGGACGTGCTCAATGCACTCGATTCCGAGGATCGCGACATCGAGTACTTCTACGCCTCGCGCCTGCCGGGCGAGCCGGAGGGCGGCATCGAGGACGTGCACTTCCATCCGCTGGAGCCGCGCGCGGTGCGCCTCGCGCTGCGCTACGACTTCTGAACCTGCCGCAGCACGACCGGGGGAGCGCAGGCCGGCGCGGGGCGGCAGGCCGACCGGGCCGCGATTTGCGACCGCTCGCGATCCAGTCCGGCGGTTCGGCCCGTAGTCCTTGTCGGAAGCCGTGCCCGAGTGCCGGCGGCAGGATGTGGAGGTGGCGGATGACGCAGCCCACGCAGGACGTGAGGCAGGACAAGCCGGCGCCGTCGCACGCGGCGAACGCCGGGATGGCGGTCGCGAGCGGCGACGATTTCGAGCCCGGGACGCCGTGGATGGACGACTGCCTGCGCCAGGTGGCCGCCGGCGACGCCGCGGCGCTGGCGCGCATGATGCGCGTGGCGAGCCCGCGGCTGCTGCGGCTGGCGCAGGCCATCACCCGCGATCCCTCGGATGCGGAAGAGGCCGTCAACGACGCCTGGCGGCAGGTCTGGCGCCACGCCGGCAGCTTCGATCCGCGCCGCGCGCCGGCGTTCGGCTGGCTGGTGGCGATCGTGCAGCGGCAGGCGATCGACGTCCTGCGCCGGCGCGACGCACGGGCGCGCATCGAGGCCGACGTCGACGCGACGCTCGACGCGCCCCCGTCGGCGGCCGATCCGGCGCGCGAGGTGGAGGCGCGCCAGGGCCTGTCCGCACTGCGCCGCGCGATGCTGCGCCTGACCACCCGGCGCCGCACGGCCGTCACGCTGGCGGTGATCGAGCAGCACAGCCACAGCGAGATCGCGCGCCGCACCGGCACCCCGCTCGGGACCGTGAAGACGCGCGTGCGCGAGGCCCTGCGGGCGCTGCGCGCGATGCTGCCGCACTGAGCCGGGGCGAGCCGCGCGCCTTGCCGGCGAGCCGCACCAACTCCGGCGCGGGGGTGGAGACTTGTCCGGAGGTTCCCTAGCATGGCCGGCCATGAACCCGCGCCCGCCACCGCCCTCGTCCGGCGCCGCCGACGTCCCGGACGTCGACTACGACGCGCTGATGGCGCGCATCGCCGGCGGCGACGAACGCGCGCTGGCGGAGCTGACCGCCGCCGCACGACCGAAACTGCTGCGCATCGCGATCGCGGTGACCCACGACGCCGCCGACGCCGAAGAGGCGCTCAACGACGCCTGGCGCCAGGTGTGGAAGCACGCGGCGTCGTTCGACCGCAGCCGCGCGCCGGCCTGGGGCTGGCTGGTGGCGATCGTGCAGCGGCAGGCGATCGACCGCCTGCGCCGCCGCGACGCACGCGCACGCCACGAGGTCGCCACCGGCGAAATGCCCGAACGCGCCAGCGAAGGCGCCGACCCGGCGCGCGAGATCGAGGCCCGGCAGGGCCTGTCGGCCCTGCGCCGCGCGCTGCGCGCGCTGACCACGCGGCGGCGCACGGTGGTGACGATGGCGGTGATCGAGCAGCGCAGCCACACCGAGATCGCCGCCGCCACCGGCGCCCCGCTGGGCACGGTCAAGGCGCGCATCCGGCGCGCGCTGCTGGCCCTGCGCGGCATGCTCGGCGGCTGAGCCACGGTCTTCGCGCGCATTTCACCCGCTCCTGCCGCGGATTTCACGCCTGCGCCGTACCCTCGGTGCAGGACCCGTCGCAAGTCCGAACCGCCCGCGCAGGCCACGGGCGCCCCGCCGGCCGTGCTCGCCGACCTCGCCCGCCTCGCGAGCGAGGACCTCGACCTGCGCGCGATGCAGCAGCGCATCACCGACGCGCTGGCGCGCGAGTTCGACTGGGAGTTCGTCGCCCTCAACGCGGTCGACCGCGAACGCGGGCGCTTCGTGGTGGAAGCGATGACCACCGCGCTGCCGACCTCGGCCTTCATCGGCTACTCGCGCGCGCTCGGCAGCGGGGTGGTCGGCCAGGTCGCGGCCAGCGGCCGCTCGGTGCTGGTCGGCGAGGCCGCCGAGTTCCCCGGCTTCGTGCAGACCCTGCCGGGCGCGCGCTCCGAACTGGCGGTGGCCATCCGCCACCAGGGCGAGGTGATCGGCGTGCTCAACGTCGAAAGCCTGCGACCGAACGCCTTCGACGGCCAGCAGGCCCTGGTCGAAACCATCGCCCACCAGATCGCCGGCGCGATCCACGGCGCGCGACGGCACGCCGAACTGGAGCGCCGCGCCGCGCTGCTGGAGCTGGTCGGCGACGTCGCGCGCGCCGCGCTGGACGACGTGCCGCAGGAAGTCCTGCTGCAGCGCGTGCTGGCGCAACTGGCGCGCCGCTACACCGCGATCGAGGCCGCGGTGCTGCTCGAGTCGGGGCTCAAGGGCCACCTCGAGGTCGCCGCGCGCATCGGCACCGCGCTGGACGGCGGCGCTGGACGCCTGTGGCCGGTCGACCGCGGCGTGGTCGGGCGCTGCTTCCGCACCGGCGAGCCGCAGTTGATCACCGACGTGAGCCGCGACCCCGACTATGCCGCGGCCAATCCCGCGGTGCGTGCCGAACTGGCGGTGCCGATCCGCGGCCGCGAGCGCGTGTTCGGCGTGCTCAACCTCGAGGCCGACAATCCGGCGGCGTTCGACGAACTCAACCGCCTGCTGCTGCGCACCCTGGCCGACCAGATCGGCACTGCGATCGAACTCGCCCTGGTGCAGCGCCGTCTTGCGCACAGCGAGGCGGTGCGCAACCGGCAGGAAGAGCGCCTGCGCGCCACCCAGGAAGGCCTGCGCCGCGCCGCCGCGCGGGTGGCCGCGCGCCCGGGCACCGATCCCGACAGCGGCCTGCCCTCGGGCGACCCGCTCGCCGGGCGGCTCGACGCGCGCATGCGCCGCGCGCACCGCGACCGGCGCGACGTGGTGCTCGGCGTGGCGAACGGCGAGGGGCCGCTGGCGGACTGGCTGCGGCGCCTGCAGGCGGTGCCGGAACTGCGCCGCGCCCTGCTCGGCGC
>JAJTHZ010000042.1 GCA_021299185.1 Lysobacteraceae bacterium
AGATCGCGCTGCGAAAGGTCGACGGCTGGCAGAGCCTCGCGCAGCCGCCCGCACCGCTTGATCTCGCCGCCTGACCGATCCACCATCAAGCCGCTGGCGACGCGCCTCGACGAGTTTCAACCAGATTCGCGACACGACCTCCCGCAGATCGGGAACCTGAAGTCGCAGGGAGAAGAGTTTGAATGTGCCGACTTCATCGCCAACCATCTGGACGGGGTTCAAGACTGGGTACGCAACGTCGAGCGCAAGCCCGGCGCGTTTTCGTTGCCCACGTCGCGCTACAGGTTCTACCCCGACTTTCTAGTCCGAATGGAGGATGGCTCCATCCTGGTTGTTGAGTACAAGGGTGCGAAGCTCTACGACGAACCAGATGAGGTCGAGAAGCGCCGCATCGGTGAGCTTTGGGCACGGCGCGCCGGCGGTCGATTCCGGTTTGTGATGCCGAAGCAGAAGGACTGGTCGATGATCCGTGCAGCGCTCAGCGCGCCGGGGCGCGCTCAGTGATCGTCCTGCGCTGCACCACCAGACTGCTGAAGCGCTTGCACCAGCCGGCGAAACTGCCCGAGCCCGCGCCCGCCACCAATCCGCTCGGCGAGTGGTATGCCGACATCGACCACATCGACCGCGAGCCGTTCGTGCTGGCCCTGAGCGTCACGACCGGCGCGGGGCTGGTTCTGCCGGGGCGTGCCGCGTGGCTGCGGCAGTTGCACGAACACGCCGCGCACCAGTTGAAGGTCCTGTTCCGGCACTACGGCATCGATGACACGCTGCCGGGTCCGGCCGCCGAAGTCGCGGCCTGGTCGGCGTTCCCCGCGCTGGCGAAAACGGCGGACCGCAGCGTGCTGGGGTCCTTGAACCAGTTCAAGGACGCCGCCTGGCATCACTTCGCCTTCGAGAATCGCTCGCTGCCGGAGGCCGCGGCGAGGCAGTGGGAAGGGTTCTACCGCCACCCGTCCTTCGCAAAGCCAGGACGCCGCTACGGCCATCACGACTGGGAGCGGCCGCTGGATCTCGTCGTGAAGCGGCTGGTTCCCGGCGCTGTCGTCCTCCGAGTGCCGACGCCTTCCATCCCGATGCCGGAAGCCGCCCCATCATCCAAGCCGCATTGAGACCGATCCCATGTCCACATTCCGACCCCAGATCCGCATCCCCGCCACCTACATGCGCGGCGGCACCTCGAAGGGCGTGTTCTTCCGCCTCGCCGATCTGCCCGAGGCCACGCGCGTTCCCGGACCGGCGCGCGACGCGCTGCTGCTGCGCGTGATCGGCTCGCCCGATCCGTATGGCAAGCACACCGACGGCATGGGCGGGGCCACCTCGAGCACCAGCAAGTGCGTGATCATCGGCCCGGCCACCCAGCCGGGGCACGACGTCGACTATCTCTACGGCCAGGTCAGCATCGACACCCCCTTCGTCGACTGGAGCGGCAACTGCGGGAACCTCTCCAGCGCCGTGGGTCCGTTCGCGATCGCCAACGGCTTCATCCCCGCCGACCGCATTCCGCGCGACGGCACCTGCACGGTGCGCATCTGGCAGGCCAACATCGGCAAGACCATCGTGGCGCACGTGCCGATCGCCGGCGGCGCGGTGCAGGAGGACGGGGACTTCGAACTCGACGGCGTGACCTTCCCGAGCGCCGAGATTCCGCTGGAATTCCTCGACCCGGTGGACGAGGGCGACGAGGGCGGGGCGATGTTCCCCACCGGCAACGTGGTCGATGCGCTCGAGGTGCCCGGCGTGGGCACCCTGCAGGCGACGATGATCACCGCCGGCATCCCGACCGTCTTCGTGCGCGCGGCCGACATCGGCCTGAAGGGCGCCGAACTGCAGCCCGACATCAACGACGACAAACCGCGGCTGGCGATGTTCGAGGCGATCCGCACGGCAGGCGCGCTGCGCATGGGCCTGATCCGGTCGCCCGAGGAGGCCGCCAAGCGCCAGCACACGCCGAAGGTCGCCTTCGTCGCGCCGCCCGCCGACTACGTTGCGTCCAGCGGCAAGGCCGTGCGCGGCGCCGCCATCGACCTGCTCGCGCGCGCGCTGTCGATGGGCAAGCTGCATCACGCGATGATGGGCACCGCCTCGGTGGCGATCGCCACCGCCGCCGCGATCCCGGGCACCCTGGTCAACGAAGCCGCCGGCGGCGGCGCGCGCGACGCGGTGCGCTTCGGGCATCCCAGCGGCACGATGCGCGTCGGTGCGGCGGCCGAACGGGTCGACGGCGCGTGGGTCGTGCGCCGCGCGCTGATGAGTCGCAGCGCGCGGGTGCTGATGGAAGGCCACGTGCGCGTGCCCGCCGGCACGCTGCCGGACTGAACCGCACGTCGGGCGTGCGCGCCGGCCTAGGGTGATTCGAAGCCGTCGAGGAACTGCCGGTCGACGACCGGCAGTGCGGCCAGTCCATCGCGCGGCACGTTGCTGATCTGCCCAAAACCGCCGGTGACGTACACGCGCGATGCGTCGAACGCGAAGCGGGTGGGCGCGACGTCCACGGGTGCCGACCAGTCGGGGTCGGCCGCGCCGCCGAGCGCCTGCAGGAAGCGCCGCAGCGGCTGGTTGAAGGCGGCGCCAAATACGCGCCCCTGGTCGAAGGCGACGGTCTGCGCCAGGACGTTGGCGCGGTTGCATGGAAACGTGGCGTCCAGCGTGCCGTTGCCGATCAGCAGCAGTCGTGCAGGCCCGCGGCAGGTTGCACCATTGACTGTGCTGAAGTTGCCGCCGATGTAGAGCCCGCCCGCGCCGTCCACTGCGCCGGTGAGACTCGACGACGGTAAGCGTCCGGTGACCACACCTTGTCCTGCTTCACGCGCAGTCGCAACCTCGCGCGCCCAGTCGAAGGAGGTGCGCGATGTCACGGGAGTCGAAGCGGGCGGTTTGGGCGAAGCGGGTAGCGGCGTTCGAGCGCAGCGGGCTGTCGCGGCGGGCTTGGTGCGGCGCACGTGGCTTGAGCGTGTCTTCGCTGGACGCATGGCGTTACCGGCTGCGGCGTGAGGGATCGGGCGGCCTGGTGCCCGTGGTCGTTACGGAGCCGGGGTCGGCGTCGGTGATCGAGGTGTCGTGCGGTGGC
>JAJTHZ010000265.1 GCA_021299185.1 Lysobacteraceae bacterium
CGATCCGGCCGGCCTGAACCAGCTCGAGGCGGCGCACCGCACGGTGCTGTACGTCGCCGATGCGGACGACGCCGAATGGCGCGCGCTGTGCCTGCGCCAGGCTGATGCCCTGCTGTTCCTCGCCGCCGCCGGCGGCGAGCCTGCGCCAGCGACCGAACTGCTGTCGGGCGGGGCCTCCCTGCTGGCGCGGCCCGAGCACCTCGTGCTGCTGCACGAAGGCAAGCCGCGCCTCGGCGCCGGTCGTCGCTGGCGCCTGCGCCGGCCCGGCGCCCGCCTGCACCACGTGCGCGATGCGTCCGACTGGCCACGGACCGCGCGCCTGGCCACCGGCCGCGCGGTGGGCCTGGTGCTGTCGGGCGGCGGCGCGCGCGGCTTCGCCCACATCGGCGTGGTGCGCGCCCTGCGCGAGGCCGGCATCGTGATCGACGCGGTCGGCGGCACCAGCATCGGCGCCATCATCGGCGCCGGTGTGGCCGCGGACTGGTCGGTGGCGGAGATGACCGACGTCTATCGGCGCTCCTTCGTCACCACCAACCCGCTGTCGGACCGCACCATCCCGTTCGTGTCGCTGGTGTCCGGGCGCAAGGTCAGCCGATTGCTGCGCGAGGCCTATGGCGAGCGCGAGATCGAGGACCTGCCGCTGCCGTTCTTCTGCGTCGCCGCCGACCTCACCCGTGGCGTGGCCGCGGTGATGCGCCACGGCGTGCTGTGGCGCTGGCTGCGCGCGTCGGTCGCGATCCCCGGCGTGCTGCCGCCGGTGTTCCACGGCGGTCGGGTCTACGTCGACGGCGGCGTGATCGACAACCTGCCGGTGCCGACCCTGCGCGCCGACGGCATCAGCGAGGTGGTCGCGGTGGACATCGGCGGCGACCACGCGGTGATGCCCGGCACCGGCATCGACGAGTTCGACCTGCCGCCGCTGTGGCGGATGGTCGCGCAGTGGTACACCGGCCGCCGTCGCCCATCGATCGTGCAGATCATGCTGCGTGCCGGCATGGTCAACTCCGCCGTCGCCACCCAGGCCGCGCGCGAGGCGGCCAGCCTCCTGATCATGCCGCCGCTGGCCGAGATCGAACTGCTCGACTGGCGCCGCTTCGACCGCGCGATCGACCTCGGCTACCAACACGCGCTGCGCGTGATCGGCGGCTCGCACGATGCGCTGGCGCAGGAGGCGCCGTTGTTCGAGCCGTGAGGCCTCGGGTTCGTGGCCCGAGGCGCTGCGGCGGAGGACGTCGCACCAAAGATCGCAGCGACCCCGATGAACATTGTGGGAGCCGCTTCAGCGGCGACTGCGGCGACCGGTCGTGATGCAGTCGCCGCTGAAGCGGCTCCCACAGGGATGCTTCGACAGTCGCCTGAATGGCCTCACGCCGCGATGCTGCCGCGACGCGGCGATGGCTCCACTGCGGCGAGCGTGGCCTCGAGCCCGTAGCGCGCGACCAGCATCGCCAGCGGCCGCGGCGTGTTGCACAGGCGCAAGGTGATGATGCCCGAGCGGCGCACCCAGCGCGCCAGCGCCGCCACGGCGGCGGCATCGGCGAAGCGCACGTCGGCGACATCGGCCCACTGCGGGCGTGCGCCGACCAGGTCGAGTTTTTCGGTCAGTTTCGCCACCGTCGCCTCGGTGAGGTCGCCGGACAGCACCAGCCGGCCGCCGGCGCCGCGGCTGAAGTCGATCACGTGCTTCAAGTAGATGTCGTCCATGGCTTGCTCCTGTACCGGTCGTATCGACCGGCTGCAGGCAAGCTGTAGGCCGCGCGGGGGGCATCCCGTCGCGGCGCGTGACCGGGTTCACGCTTCCGGGCGTCGTGCGTCGGGTCGTGCCCGACAAGCGCGTCGCAGGTTGGCGGGAGCCGCTTGCGCCACGACTGCGGTGTGCGGATGGGCTGTGGGAGCCGCTTCAGCGGCGACTGTGGCGACCGGGTGGGTCGCAGTCGCCGCTGAAGCGGCTCCCACAGGTGCCGCGAGATGCGGTCGCCGCTGAAGCGGCCCCACAGGTACCGCGAGATGCGGTCGCCGCTGAAGCGGCTGCCACATGGGGACCGAGGCGAGGTTGAAGAACTCGCGGCGCGCGCGCCGCTCCAACAATTCTCAATCTGCACCCTTCGGCCGCAGTTCGCGCGCGAAGAAGCGGTCGATCGCCTCGTACACGTGGGTGCGGATCGGCGTGCCGACCAGGCCGTGCTTGCCGCCGGGATAGGTCATGAGTTCGAACGGGAAGGCGCGTGCCTGCAGCGGGGCCATGAGCGCGGTGCTGTGGGTGAACAGCACGTTGTCGTCGGCCATCCCGTGGATCAGCAGCAGGCGGCCGCGGATTGCGTCGGCATAGGTCAGCACGTTGCCTTCGCGGTAGCCCTCGACGTTGGCCTCGGGGTGGTCCATGTAGCGCTCGGTGTAGTGCGTGTCGTACAGCGCCCAGTCGCTGACCGGTGCCACCGCCGCGCCCGCATGCACCAGGTCGGGCGCCTTGGCGAGCAGCATCAGGGTGAGGTAGCCGCCGTAGCTCCAGCCGAAGGCGCCGATGCGCGCGCGGTCGATCCACGGCTGCGCGGCGAGCCATTCGATGCCGACCTTCTGGTCCGCCACGTCCAGCGTGCCCATCTTCCGGTACAGCGGGTCCTCGAACACCTTGCCGCGGCGCGGCGTGCCGCGGTTGTCGATCGCGAACACCACGTAACCCTGGCGCGCCCAGTACTGGCTCAGCAGGTCGGTGATGCCGGTATTGACGCCCGCGGTCCAGTCGCGGCGCACGAATTGCCGGCCGGGGCCGCCGTAGTAGCGCACGATGGCGGGATAGCGCCGGGCGGGATCGAAACCGGGCGGCTTGATGACCGCGTAATGCATCGCCTGGCCGTCCTCGGCGGCCAGTGTGCCGTACTCCGGCGCGAGGTGGCCGGCTGCAAACGGCGCATAGGGATGGTCGTCGTCGAGCGGATTGGCCTCCAGCACCGCGCGCTGGCGGCCCGAGGCATCGAACAGGCGCACCCGCGGCGGGGTGTCGGGCGCACTGTGGGTGGCGACGAACACCGCACCGCCGCCGGCGAACACCGCCTCGTGCCAGCCGGCCTCGGTGGTCAGGCGCCTGGGCTCGCCGCCGCGCAGCGGATGCGCGTAGACGTGCTTCTCCAGCGGGTCCGGTCCCGGCGCGTGCACGTAGACCAGGCCGCGCGCGGCGTCGAGCGCCAGCACGTTCTCGATCGGCCACGGCGTGTCGGTCACCTGCCGCTGCAGCGCGCCGTCGAGGCCGTACAGGTACAACTGCTTGCGCCCGCTGCGCTCCGACGACCACAGGAAGCCGCGCCCGCCGGGCAGGAAGCGCAGGTCGTCGTGCAGGTTGACCCAGGTCGGGCTGGTCTCGCTGACCAGCACGCGCTGCGTGCCCTCGGCCAGGTCGTGCAGCACGAGGTCGAGCCGCCGCTGGTCGCGCGACTGGCGCTGGAAGGCAAGACGCTTCGCATCCACCCAGTGCACGCGCGCGAGGTAGATGTCCTTGTCCGGCCCGAGGTCGATCGCCTGCGGCGGCGGGTTGGCGGCGCCCTCGCCGCCGTCGAGCCGCGCCACGAACAGCCCGATCTCGACGTTCGGCTCGCCTGCCGCCGGGTAGCGCTGCTCGATCACCTCGGTGCGGTCGGCGTAGATCTCGAAGCGGCGCGCCAGGGTCACCGGGGCTTCGTCGACGCGGGTGAAGGCGACCGCGGCATCGTCCGGCGCCCACCAGTAGCCGGTGAGCCGGTCCATCTCCTCCTGCGCCACGAACTCGGCCATCGCCCAGGTCACCGTGCCTTCCGCGGCCGGACTCAGGCGCAGCGGCGCGCCGCCGGCGATCGGCACCGCCCACAGCGCGCCGGCGCGCACGAACGACACATAGCGGCCGCCGGGCGACACCTTGGGGTCGGTGGCGAAGCCGTCCTCGGCCCGGGTCAGGGCGCGCACCGCCTCGGTGCCCTCGCCGCGCAGGTCGTACAGGTAGAGCGCTCCGGCCAGCGGGAACAGGATCGAGCGCCCATCGGGGGCGAACTGGTAGTCGACGATGCCGCTGAAGGCGGCGATGCGGGCGCGCTCGCGGCGCGCCTTTTCCTCGTCGGACAGGGCTTCGTCGCGCGGGCCCAGCCAGTCGGCGTCGACCAGGCGCCGGGTCTGGCCGTCGCGGATGCGGTACTCCCACAGGTCGAGGCGATTGCCGTCATCGGCGCGGCCGCGCAAGAAAGTGACACGGCTGCCGTCGGGGGAGACCTTCAGCAGGCGGGGCGCCGGGCCGGACAGCGGCGGGTCGGCGAACAATCGGGCGAGCGTGAGGTCGTCGGCGCGGAGGGTCATGGACAGGCCGAGCAGGGCCAGGAAGGCGAACAGGCGCATGGACGGGGGTCGCAGGCGGGGGAGCGGCAAGCTTAGCCGGGCGCGTGGCCCGGACTCGATTGCTGCGCCGCAGCAACCAGCCGCCGGCGTGCCGCGCCGGCCAGGGCAACGCAAACACAGATGGTTCACGTTTGACAGGGGGTTAAAAAATTGCGAACTTGGCGCGGGTCCGGCGGGAGGGAATCCTTCGGGGTGCCCGTTTTCCGGACCGCGGCCAACAGCCGCCCGTGCTTTCGGGAGCACGGAATCCAACGTCATGCCCAACAGCTGCCGCGGCCGGATGCCGCAGCGGTCAATCAACGCTCCGAAGGGGAGAACCTCGAATGTCACAGTCCCTGCTCCGCCACTCGATCCTGGCGGCGATCTACGGCGGCACCGCGATCGGCGCGGTCTCGGCGCCGGCGATGGCCCAAGACCAGGACGCCGAACAGCTCGATACCATCACCGTGATCGGCTCGCGCATCAAGCGCACCGACATCGAGACCTCCCAGCCGGTGTTCGTGCTGGAGCGCCAGGACCTGCAGCGCACCGGCCTGACGTCGGTCGGCGATATCCTGCAGGACCTGTCGACCAACGGCGCCACGCTCAACACCACCTTCAACAACGGTGGTAACGGCGAGACCCGCATCAACCTGCGCAACCTCGGCTCGAACCGCACCCTGGTGCTGGTCAACGGCCGGCGCTGGGTGTCCGGCCTCGGCGGCCAGGTCGACCTCAACACGATCCCGGTGTCGGTCATCGAGCGCGTCGAAGTCCTCAAGGACGGCGCCTCGGCGATCTACGGCTCCGACGCGATCGCGGGCGTGATCAACATCACCACGCGCGACAACTACGACGGCATGGAGGCTTCGGCCTACCTCGGCGAGAACGAGGAAGGCGACGGCCGCACCGAGCTGTACGACTTCACCATCGGCTCGTCCACCGACCGCGCTTCCGCGGTGCTGAACGTGTCCTATGCCAAGCAGGATGCGATCTTCGCCGGCGACCGCGAGATCTCGTCCGTGCCGCGCGTCGGCTTCGACGCCAACAACGTGTTCGCGGGCGCGTCCTCGACCACCCCGTTCGGCATCTTCCAGCGCGCCGGCACCGGCCAGCCGCTGCTGACCCTGATCCCGGGCCGCCCGGGCACCACGGCCGCGGACTTCCGTCCGTTCAGCAACGCGACCGACGGCTTCAACTTCGCGCCGGACAACTACCTGCTGACCCCGCAGGAGCGCACCGGCATCTATGCGCAGGCGCGCTACAACATCACCGACAGCGTCTCGTTCCGCACCAGCCTCGTCTACAACGAGCGCCGTTCGGAACTGCTGCTGGCGGCGATCCCGTTCGTGTTCGGTACCGTCGGTTCGGGCCTGGCGCGCTTCAACGTGTCGGCCAACAACGTGTTCAACCCGTTCGGCGCCGACATCGTCCGCGCGCAGTACCGCAACACGGCGGCCCTGCGCTCGTTCGGCCAGGACGTCGACACGTTCTACTTCAGCGGCGGGTTTGACGGTGCGTTCGACCTGTTCGACCGCTCGTTCACGTGGGATGTCAACTACATCTACACCGACAACGAGCGCAACGACCTCAACACCGGGCAGTTCGACCTCAATCGCCTCGCGCTGGGCCTCGGCCCGTCGTTCCGCGACACCGCCGGCGTGGCGCGTTGCGGCACCCCGACCGCGGTGATCGCGGGCTGCGTGCCGATCAACATCTTCGGCGGCCCGAGCGGCTTCACCCAGGCGATGGTGGACTACGCCTCGTTCACCGAGCAGTCGACCATCTACAAGGAACTGCACAACTACTCGGCCAACCTGACCGGCGACCTGTTCGAGCTGCCGGCCGGCCCGCTGGGCTTCGCCGCGGGCTACGAGTACCGCCGCGAGTCCGGCTTCGACCAGCCGGACGCGTTGACCGCCTCGGGTGCTTCGACCGGCAACATCCGCCAGCCGACCCGCGGTGGCTTCGCGCTGGACGAGTTCTACGTCGAGTTCAACGTGCCGGTGCTCAAGGACCTCGCCTTCGCCGAGGTGCTCGAGTTCTCGGTCGCCGCGCGCTACTCGGACTACTCCAACTTCGGTGACACCACCAACCCGAAGTTCGGTTTCCGCTGGAAGCCGTTCGCCGACCTGCTGGTCCGCGGCAATTACGCCGACGGCTTCCGCGCGCCGTCGATCTCGGAGCTGTTCACCGGCAACTCGGACTCGTTCCCGAACCTCGCCGACCCGTGCTCGGCCAACAACATCGGCGCGCAGAACGCGCAGACCGTCGCCAACTGCCGCAACGGCATCGGCGGGCTGCCGGGCGTGCCGACCGGCTACCAGCAGGCCAACCAGCAGATCCGCATCACGCAGGGCGGTAACGCGGCCCTGAACCCGGAGCTGGCGCGCACCAAGACGCTGGGCCTGGTCTACAGCCCGTCGTTCGTCGAAGGCCTCGACCTGTACCTCGACTGGTACAACATCGAGATCACCGACTCGATCGGCCTGTTCTCCGGCCAGTTCATCGTCAACGACTGCTACCAGACGGGCAACATCTCGTCCTGCGCCCTGATCCGCCGCGCCGCCGACGGCACGGTGACCGACGTGCGCGCGACCACGCAGAACCTGCCGGGCGGCACCGAGGTGGAAGGCTACGACTTCACGGTCGACTACCGCTTCGACACCGATTTCGGCAAGTTCCGCATCAACTGGGACACGGCTTATCGCTCCTACCTCGGCACGATCGGCCAGCCGGCGTTCAACACGTGCCGCGCGCTGGGTCGTCCGGTCAACCCGGGTGAGGCCTGCCCGGGCGGCATCTTCGACTCCGGCAACCAGACCGGCCTGCTGTTCGACCGCAACCCGAACTGGCGCATCCGCTCGAACATCAGCACCAACTGGCAGATGGGCGACTGGGGCGCGACGCTCAGTGCGCGCTACTACTCGGCGCTGGACGAGAACTGCGCGATCGTGCGCACCTCGGCCAACTCGATCGGCCAGCCGGGCCTGGTCAACGAGCTGTGCTCGAACCCGGGTCCGAATGGCTCGGCGCAGTTCCCGATCGCCGAGAACCAGCTCGACGACACGTGGTACTTCGACCTGCAGGGCACCTGGGACGCGCCGTGGAACGGCCGCGTGACCGCCGGTATCCGCAACCTGTTCGACGAGGATCCGCCGGTCTCGTTCGCGCAGTTCGCCAACTCGTTCGACCCGCAGTATGAAATCCCGGGTCGCTTCTGGTACGTGCAGTACAGCCAGAAGTTCTGATCCGGCGGTCGAGGATCAACGAGTCACGCAACACCTGCGGCCCCGGAAACGGGGCCGCAGTCGTTTTGGGGGCAGCGATGTGCTTACGCGGTTGCCGACGACTAAGGACAGCGAGATCGGAACGCTGCTGCCGAACGCGTCGCGGCCGGCGGCGGGGTAAGGCGACGGCCAGAATCGCGCAGGGTGGGCGGGCAAGGTGTGGGCACCGGACGCTTACGGAGGGTCGTGTCGCAACCTGTGATGCAACAGCGGGTCTTTCCGCCCTGCTCGTGCAGCTACGGCCCTATTCAAAGCACGCTATCAACAACCTCGTCCCCAAAGAACTGCTCCGCGCGCAGCTTCTTTAGCAGGGCTCTCTCCGCCTCTAGGGAACCTCTGAACAAGTCCCTCGAATTGTGGTCTGATTGAACCACACCCAGTCGCGACGTCCCAGATATGGCCCAGCTCACCTTTGGCGATGCCGAGTTCGCCGGCAAGGGGAAGACGACCCGCAAGGAGCGCTTCC
>JAJTHZ010000197.1 GCA_021299185.1 Lysobacteraceae bacterium
CCACGCCGGTCACCGGGGCGCCCGATGCCGCGACGCGTTCGGACTCGGTGCCGCGCCGCGCGCGCAGCCAGCGCGCGTAGTCGTCGAGGTCGCCGTCGAAGGGCTCGACCGCGCCGTCGGCAACGCGCCAGAAGCAATCGCAGACCAGGCCGAGCAGCGAGCGGTCGTGGCTGACCAGCACGATCGCGCCCTCGAAGTCGTTCAGCGCCTCGGCCAGCGCTTCGCGCATCTCGAGGTCGAGGTGGTTGGTCGGCTCGTCGAGCAGCAGCAGGTTGGGCTTGGTGTAGGCGATCAGCGCGAGCGCAAGGCGCGCGCGCTCACCGCCGGAGAAGCCGTCCACGCTCTCGAACACGCGGTCGCCGATGAAGTTCCAGCGCCCGAGGTAGTTGCGCGCCTGCTGCTCGCCGATCCCGGGCGCCAGGTCCTGCAGGTGGCGCAGCGGGGTCTGGCCGGACTTCAACTGGTCCACCGTGTGCTGCGCGAAGTAGCCGATCACCAGGTCCTTGTGCGCGATGCGGCTGCCGGCCAGCGGCGGCAGCGAACCCGCCACCGTCTTGACCAGGGTCGACTTGCCCTCGCCGTTCGGGCCCAGCAGGCCGATCCGCTCGCCGGCCTGCAGGCCGAAGCGCACGTCGGTCAGCACGCGCGTGACCGGCGCATCGTGCGCCTCCACCAGTGCTGCGCCGTCGTCGTGGTCGTCCGGCGAATCGGCGCGATAGCCGGCCTCGACGTCGGTGAGCTTGAGCAGCGAATCGGGCAGCCGCGCCGGCTGCTCGAAGGTGACGTGGAACTCGCGCTCGGCACGCACCGCCTCCGTGCCCTTCAGTTTCTCCAGCTTCTTGACCCGCGACTGCGCCTGCTTGGCCTTGCTGGCCTTGGCCTTGAAGCGGTCGATGAAGGCCTGCAGGTGGGCGCGCTCGGCCTGCTCCTTCTCGAACGCGATCTGCTGCTGGCGCAGCATCTCCGCGCGCTGGCGCTCGAAGGCGGCGTAGTTGCCGGTGTACAGCCGCGCCGTGCCGTCGGCGAGGTGCAGGATGTGGGTCGCCACGCCATCGAGGAAGTCGCGGTCGTGGCTGATCAGCAGCAGGGTGCCGGGGTACTTCTTCAGCCACTCCTCCAGCCACACCACGGCGTCGAGGTCGAGGTGGTTGGTCGGCTCATCGAGCAGCAGCGCGTCGGACGGGCACATCAGCGCCCGGCCGAGGTTCAGTCGCGCACGCCAGCCACCGGAGAAATCCGCCACCGCATGTTCGTGGGTGTGCGACTTGAAGCCCAGCCCGTGCAGCAGCTTCGCCGCGCGCGCGCGCGCGTCGTAGGCGCCGAGCTCGTCGATCCGATGGTGGGCCTCGGCCGCGGCCTCGAGATCGTCGCGCGCGTAGGCCTCGTCGGCGTCCTTCAGCGCCTTCGCCGACGCGGCATCGCCACCGAGCACGAACTCGACCGCCGGGTCCGGCAGGCCCGGCGTCTCCTGCGCCACCGAGGCCATGCGCTGCGCCTTCGGCCGCTCGACCTCGCCGCGATCGGGCTCGAGTTCGCCCAGCACGGCGGCGAACAGGGAGGACTTGCCGCAGCCGTTGCGCCCGATCACCCCCACCCGCCAACCGGCGTGCAGGGTCAGGTCGACGTCGTGCAGCAGTTCACGGCCACCACGGCGGATGGCGAGGTTGCGGAAGGCAATCATGGGCTCGGGATTTCAGCCTGCGGGGCCGCAGGCACGCGCCGGTCCGGCCACGCTCGCGGTCGTGCGCCCGCCGCTTTTTCCGGCGCGATCCGGGGCGGTCGCGCGGGCTTCGAATCGGGTGTTCATGGACGCATTGTGCCACTTGACCACCGGGCCCGCTCGGCCCGGCGCCTGCCACACCCTATCCATCCTGGCGCACGAACCGTGTCGCCCCACCGAGGTCCGACGCTCGCAACGCCAGCGGCGCCGGCTGCACGGCGACTTCGATACCCCGCGATCAGGGACTGGAACCACCCAGCGCCGCGTCGACCCTGGCCTGCCAGAAGGCGCCCGCGCGGCCGGCCGCGAGCAGGGCAGGCTTGAGCGCGAGGAGGTCCCTGCGCGCGCCGTCGGAACGCTCGATCGCCCATCGCGCGAGCGCCAGGCACATCTGCGTCTGCAGGCGGGCCAGGTGTCCTTCGGGGAAGTACTTCTCGACCCCGTCGCGCGAGGTCTCGCACGCGCGCTGCGCCGCATCGGGCCGACCGTCGGCAAGCGCGATCTCGCCCATGATCCGGTACAACACGCTCTCCGAACGCCGGTCATAGTCGTTCTGCGCCACGTAGCCGCCCGCCCAGATCGCGGCCACCGTGGCCCGTGCGGCATCGGTGCGACCCGCACGCACCTGCACCAGCGCCAGTTGCGCCATCGAGTTCATGGTGTTGCCGCTGGCCGGCCCGAACGACGCGCGCTTGGCCTCGACCGCGGCGGACAGTGGCGCGATCGCGTCGTCGAAGCGCTCCAGCCGGCCGAGGTTCACGCCGAGCTCGTGCGCGGCGATGATGGTTTGCGAATGGGCCGGCCCGAAGCGCTCGCAGAAACGTGCGTACAGATCGGCGAGTATGCGCACCGCCTCGTCGGTGCGATCCAGCCCGACCAGCGCGGTCGCCGACTGGAAGCCCACGGCGAGCGTTTCCGGATGGTCGGCGCCGAGCGACGCGATGCGCAGGCGCCGTGCCTCGTTCGCGGCATCGAGCGCTTCCTGGTGGCGGTTGAGGCGGGTCAGCGCGAGGCTCAGCCCGGCTTGCAGGGTGGCGAGCGCATCAGGATCGACGATGCCGGCAGCCAGCGCGCGCGCGCGCGCAGCTTCGTAACCTGCCGCCGCCTTGGCGAAATCGCCGGTGATGTAGTCGGCCCAGGCGAGGTAGCGGTCGACGTCGAACGCCAGCTTGTGCATTGGCCCGAGCGGCGCGACGTCGCGCTTGAGCGCATCGAGCTGTGCGCGCAGGGAGTCGTAGCGGGCGGCGTATTCCTCGACGTCGGCACGGTACAGGCGCTGCTGCAACACGCGCTCGTCGCCGGCACCATAGACGCCGGTGAAGCGTTCGATGGCGAGGTCCATCGCCTGCGCAGCGGGTGCCGGACGGCCGAGGTTGAGCAGGGTGGCGCCGAGCGCGGCATACAGCTCACCGGCAACTACCGGTTGCTGCGCGAGCCGCTGCTCGACCCGCGGGATCGCCTTTTCGATCAACTCTCCGATCGGTGCATCCTTGGCATTGACGCCATAGGGATCGGCGGCGCGGATCAGGTCGTCGCGCAGGAACTGGTTGATCGCCTGCGCGGTGGCCGCTTCGCGCTCGGCGCGTGCGGCCGACGCGCGCGCCAGGTCGCGCTCCTGCGCGAGGCGCCAGCTGAACGCGGCGATCAGCACTGCCACGCCGAGGACGCCGACGAGGCTGGCCGCGGAGACCAGCGGATGACGCCGCACGGCGCAGCGCAGCGCGTAGGCCAGGCCGGTGCCGCAGGCAAACACCGGCCGGTGTTCGAGCCAGCGGCCGAGGTCGGAATCGAAGTCGGCGACCGACCCATAGCGCTGGCCGGCGTCGGACGCCGTAGCGCGCGCAATGATGGCCTGCAGCTCCACCCGTCGTGCGGCGGGCATCGCGAGCCAGTATTCAGCCGCAACGCGGCGGGTCGCGGCTGGCGCATCCACGGCGGTTGCGGTCTCGGTCGCGGCCTCGCCGCGGGTTGCAGCCTCGGGTCCGGTCGCGGTCGCGGTCGCGCCCGCATGCAGCAAGGCATCGAGCAGCAGGCCCAACTGGTACTGATCCGATGCCGGACCAACGATGCCACCGGCCAGTTGCTCCGGACTGGCCCAGCCCGGCGAATAGGCGCGCGCCGCGTCGGTGTCGTCGATCAGCGCGGCGATGCCGAAGTCGAGCAGCTTGACGCCGCCGTCGGCGTCCACCAGCACGTTGCCGGGCTTGATATCGCGATGCAGCAGCAGGCGCTGGTGGGCGAAGGCCACGGCGGCGATCGCCTGCCGCATCAATGCCACGCGAGCGGCAACCGTGAGCGATTGCTGGCGCGCATGCGCGTCGATGCGCGCGCCCTCGACCAGCTCCATCGCGAACCACAGCCGGCCATCGGCCTGCTGGCCGCCGTCGAGCATGCGCGCGATGTGCGGATGGCGGATCTCGGCCAGGATCTGGCGTTCGCGGCGGAACAGATCGCTCTCGCGCAGGCTGTGCGCGCGCGCCACGCACTTGATCGCGACCTGCTGGCGGAACTGGCCGTCGTCGCGCTCGGCGCGATAGACGACGCCCATGCCGCCGGCGCCGAGTTCGTCGACGATGCGGAATGGTCCGAGCCGCGTGCCCGGCGGCAACCGGGCAACCGCGCTGGCATCGGCCACCAGCGAGCGGAACAGCGCGCCGCCCAGCAGGGCGCCGGGTTCGAGCAGGTGCAGCGGGGATTCGCCTGGGGTCGTCACGCGCGTGGGTCTGCCTCGTCGGTGGGAGTGCACGGACCGCCGGCCAAGGCAGATGTCGCGCTCGATGGATACAACCCGGTGCAGTCGCCTAGTCCGCCAACAGCTGGGCCAATTGTTCGCGCGCCTCGGCGTACAGGCGCTGCACGCTGCGCAGCGAGGTCTCCATCGCGGCCGCGGTTTCTTCCTCGGTGAGTCCGGCGAACACCCGACACTCGACCACCCGCACCAGGCGCTCGTCGATCGCCGCCAGTCGGATCAAGGCCGCGTCCAGCGCAATCAGCTGCTCGGCCTCGGCATCGACTTCGGCGGCGACCTCGCCCAGCGTGATGTGGCGGGCGCCGCCGCCGCGCTTGGCCGCGACGCGATCGCGCGCGTGGTTGAGCATCAGCTGGCGCATCGCGCGCGCCGCCAGCGCCATGAAGTGATCGCGATCGAGCACGCCCTCGGCGCCGGCACGCGACAGGCGCAGGTAGCAGTCGTGCACCAGGCCGGTGGGGTTGAGGGTGGCCGAGCCCTGGCCACCGAGCACGCCGCGCGCGATGCGCTTGAGATCGTCGTAGATCAGCTCGACCACGCGGTCCCACGCGGCCGCATCCCCACCGCGCGCGCGTTCGAGCAGTCTGGTGACCTCGCCCATGGCGTCCCCTGCACGCACGGTGGCAGGCCACAGCATAGCCAACTCGAGTGGTCCGGAAGTGAGGTGCTCGCGGAGCTGGCGCCGCGCCCTGGCCGTTGCATCGGGCACTCCCGGGGAGCACAGGCGACCGGCATCCCCGCCGGTACCCGCTGGCGCGGCGTTCCATCGCCCGTCGACATCGATCGCCCGGCCGCTGCCTGACGTATTGACGAGCAGCGCGAAGGCGTTCCCAGACCCTTCAACCACCAGCGAGGCGATCCAACGCCGCCCCGCAGGGCCCGCGGACATCCGGCCGTGGCGGGAACCCCCGGCAACTCGGGTTAAAGGGGTACACGCCCCGCCCGGACGATCGCCGCCATGCGCTTTGCCTTCGTGCTTCTTGCCCTGCTGGCCGATGTGGCCGCTGCGGCGACCTTCACCGTCGACACCACATCGGATGTGGGCCTGACAGCGTGCACACCCGCAGCCAACGACTGCTCATTGCGGGGTGCATTGAGCCGGGCCAATGGCACCGCGGTGGAGCACCTCGTGCAGTTCGATATCCCGATGACCGACGGCGGCTGCGTGGCGGCAACCGGTGTCTGCACGATCCGGCCGGCGACGGCGCTGCCGGACATCAATCCCAATGCCAACGGCTTGGTGACCATCGATGGGCTGACCCAGCCGGGTGCGAGCGCCAATACCAATACGCCCGCGCAGGGCGGCATCAATGCGCAACTGAAGATCGTGCTCAGCGGCACCGCGTGCGGTGGTGGCAGCGGCTGCAGCAACGGCTTGAGTTTCGTCCGCCACGGCACGGTGAGCGGCCTCGTGATCAACGGGTTCGGCGGCGGCACCGCGGTGTCGTTTTCGCAAGCCGGCAATGGTGGCGTCGTCGAGGGTTGCTATATCGGGACCGATGTCACCGGCACGATCGCGGTGCCCAATAGCTACGGCGTCATCGCGGGCGGCAATCCCTTCGGTGGCGGCTTCAGCTCCAACGTACGCGTCGGTGGCAACGTGCCGCGGCAACGCAATGTGATCAGTGGTCAGACCAGCGAAGGCATCAACGCCGGCGGCGCCAATTTCCAGATCCTCGGCAATCTGATCGGCACCAATGCGGCAGGAACGGCCGCTTTGGGCAACGCTACCGGCATGCGCCTCTCCGGCGGCGTTGGTTTCTTCCAGATTGTGGGCGGCGCGGATGCGAGCAGCCGCAACGTGATTTCCGGCAATGGCCGTGGCGTGGTGATCGCGGGCGCCGGACCGACCAACGGCACGCGCGTGATCGGCAACTTCATCGGCACCGATGTCACCGGCACCCTGCCACTGGGCAACGGCAACCTGGGCATCGAGCTCAGCACCGGGGTCAATGGGGTGCAGCCGCCACTGGTCGGCGGAACCCTCGCGGGCGAGGGCAACGTGATCGCCTTCAACGGCACCCAGGGCGTGGCCACGCGCAACACGCGCGGACAAGTGATCGGTAACCGCATCCACGGCAATGGCCAGCTCGGCATCAGCGGTCGCACCGGCGACAATGGCACCACTGGTGGGCGCCTACCCAACGATCCAGGCGATCCGGACAACCCGGCCAACAATGGCCAGAACTTCCCGGACATCAGCGCGTACGCGGTCAGCGGCGGCAACGTCAACCTGAGCTATCGCGTCGATTCGACCACGGCCAACAGCGCCTATCCGCTGCGCGTGGAGTTCTTCAAGGCCGATGGCGACGAGGGGCGCGACCTGATCGGCTTCGACAGTTACCTTGCGGCCGAGGCGCAGACGGTCAAGCCGATATCGCTGCCGATCCCGTCGGGACTGACGCTGGGCGCCGACGATGTGATCGTTGGCACCGCCACCGATGCCCAGGGCAATACCAGCGAGTTCAGCTTCGGCCTCGTTGCACTGGCCGTCAACGACAGCCCCGATCCCCATCCAGCCGGGTTGCCGTTCATGGTCGATGTCGAGGCATTGGCGACCACCGGGCCGTTCAAGCCCAATGGCGTGGTGGATGTGAGCATGAACTCCACCCCGCCTGCGACCTGCACGATCGCGCTCGAACCGCGCGTGCCGGCCAACACCAGCGGCGGCAGTTGCAGCTTGATCGCGACGCAGGCGGGGGCCCGCACGATCACCGCGACCTATCGCACCTTTCGCGGCGCGTTCGGCAGCGCTACCGGCGGCGACGTGGTCACCACTAGCCCCCACACCGCGACGGCGCCGGGCCCCGAACAGGTCGGATTCACGCGCTGCCGCCAGCGCGTGGTCGAAGGCGAGGTCGCGCAGGTACGGGTGACGCGCAACAGCGGCGGCGTGGTCGCGGTCGGCGCCTCGTTGGCGCACTCGGCGGGGACGGCGACACCGGGCGTCGACTACACGGTGCCGCCGAACCAGGTGCTGAGTTGGGCTGCGGGCGATTTCGCGCCGAAGCTGATCAACATCCCGATCGCCACGGACGCACCCATCGAAGCGATCGAGCGCTTCCGCCTGACCTTGGGCGATCCGGTCAGCACCGCAATCCTGCCATTCGCACAGCTCGACATCGAGATCATGGACGGCGTCGACGACGTGCGCTTCGGCGACAGCTTCGAACCGCCGGACTGCCTGCCCTGAGGCGCGCCGATCCTTTGGCGACGATCGCGCTGTCGGCGAGGCCCGATTTTTCCGGAGCGACCGAGGCCAGCCGGGGGTTGAGCGGACGCTCGACTTCGCCGGGTTCCAGCTCACCCAGCACGCACGCCAATAGCGGGCGTGCTGGGTCAGGTCGATATCGCGCAGCAGCTCACGGCCGCCGTGCGTACCAGCCGGTTCATCGGCGCAACCGGGCGAACACCGCCTGCATCTGCTCCAGGCCGGACGACGGGACGGGCGGGTGCAGGAACAGCGCCGACTCGATCATGTCGGACGACTGGTCGAGCGCCTCCGGCAGCGGGGTCGCCAACAAGTCGCGGTCGCGCATCGCCTGCAGCTCGGGGCCGGCGATGCGCCAGGCGAAAACGAAGGCAGCGAGTTCGCGATTCATGGGTCGATTCTGCCATCCGCAACGACGAGCCGTGCGTCAGGCGCCCGGCGCCATGAGGCACGCGAGCCGCTCGGCGTCGATGCGGTCCTGCGCGCGCCCGGTGGCGCGTTTGTTGGTGATCAAGTCAGCAAGCCCGATCACCGGAATTCTCAACCCGCCGATCGTCGCGATCGATGCCCGGATGCTGGCCGCATCGAACTCCAGGCCGTCTATCCTCGTCAACAAATCGATTCGACGCGGCGCTACGCCGATCTGAACCACGGTTCCCGGGTCGAGAAAGTTTCGCACGTCGACGGCTTCTGCCGGTGCACCGAACTGGGCCAAGGCAGCGCACACCCGCTCTGCGTTGGCAGCCGAGACCCGTAGCCACAGGTCGATGTCCATGGTTGCCCTCGGCTGCCCGTGGACGGCCATTGCATAAGCACCGACCAGCAAGTATTCAACTTCGCGGTCGGCGAACGCGGGGGGGTATGCCCGCGGCATCGAGCGCGCGCGCGCGCGCCGCGGCGTCGAGGCCGGCGAGGGCGTCGAACAGTTCAGCCAGGCGGTCTTCGTGGGACGGGGTCATCCGGGACGGCTTCGGGACTCCATGTCATCGATGCGGGTCGATCCG
>JAJTHZ010000145.1 GCA_021299185.1 Lysobacteraceae bacterium
ACCTGCTCGAGCAGGACCCGGCGATCGTCTGCCGCATCCTGCACGTCGCCAATTCGCCGTTTTTCCGTGGCGCGGGCGAAGTCACGGACCTGCACTCGGCCGTCACCCGTCTCGGCCACGACTTGATCCGGGGCCTCGTGTTGAGCCCGGAACTCTACGCCCGCATCGATTCCACGCACCCGATGGTCGGCGAACTGCGGCGCCGGCACGACGACGCGCTGCGCTGCGCCTACATCGCGTCGATGCTCGCCGCCTCCGACGCCGACGTGCGGCTGCAGTTCACAGCCGGGGTCCTGTACGGCGTGGGCAGCGTCGAGCGGCTGTGCCTGCCGGAGCCGTGCGGCAGCCGGGTCGGCGACGGCCGGCTCGCCGGGTACCTGCTCTCGCTGTGGGGTCTGCCGACGCGCCTGGTGCAGACCGTCGCGTTCGCCGACCGCCCATCGGCCCTGCCGCAGCCGAAGGACCATCCAGCAGTCCTGCTGCATGTGGCGCTGACCATGCAGCGGCGCTCGCGCAGCGCCAGCTCGCGGTGTTGGCACGACGAGCCCGGCTTCGATACCGCCCTGTTGATGCGGGGCATCCTCGACGAGGCGTGGCTGGTCGGACAGGAGCGGACCCTGGGCGAGTGCCTGGCCTGAGCGCATGAGCCAACGGCCGGACATTCTGTGCATCGACGACGAGGAAGGCATCCTCGAAGGCCTGGAGCTGAACCTGCGCGGCATCGGCGAAGTCCACCTCGCCACGTCCGGCAAGGCGGCGCTCGAACTCGCCACCGGCCTGCCCGACCTCGCACTGGTGGTGTGCGACATGCGCATGCCGGAGCGTGACGGCGCACAGGTTCTGGCCGACTTTCGCTGCCTCCATCCCGACGCCACGCGCATCCTGCTCACAGGCTACACCGACGTCGAGGCGGCGATCGCGGCGGTCAACCATGGACAGATCTTCCGATTCCTGTCCAAGCCCTGCCCGCGCGACGCACTGATCGCCGCGTGCCGCGCGGCGCTGCGCCAGCACGAGCTGGTCCGCGCGGAGCAGGAGCTGCTGGAACGCACGCTCAAGGGCTGCATCGACGCCATGACCGATGCATTGGCCATGGCGAGCCCGGCCGTGTTCGGCCAGGCGCAACGCATCCGCACGCTGAGCGCGGCGGTGAGCCGGCGCCTGCACGACACGTCCGGCTGGGAACTGGAAGTGGCCGCGATGCTGCTGCACCTCGGCCTGGTCGGACTGCCCGAGCCGCTGCTCGCCGGATTGCTGCGTGGCGACGCACCCGCCGGCCGCGACGCGGCGATGCTGGCGCAGGGCCTCGCGAACGCGATGAACACCCTGCAGCCGATCCCGCGTCTGGGCGCGGTGCGCGACGTGATCCGGCTGTGCGAGCCCTCCAGCGGCGGCAACTTCGAATGGACGCCCGAAGACCAGGAACGGGTGCGCGAGCAGGCCGCCATCCTCAAGGCGGTGCGCGCCTATGTGCGCTTCGAGGCAGCCGGCTTCGGTCCGCAGGGCGCGGTGCTGAAGCTGCGCGGAACCGCCGAGCGCCGCGTGCTCGACGCGCTGGCGGCCGAAGCCGCGCCCGATGGCAGCGACGGCGAGGTGCGCGAAGTGGGTCTTGCCGCCCTGTCGGCCGGCATGGTGCTCGCGCGCGCCCTGCACGGGGCCAACGGGCAACTGCTGGCGCCGGCAGGCTATGAGATTCGCGAGGGATTCGCGCGCCGGCTCGCGGAGCTGCGTCCGGAACTGCGTTCGGCGCGATTCCAGGTCATCATCCCCGCGGCCGCGCGCCCGGCGGCCGCGGCGGACGTCGCCTGACCAGCAACTCGGCGCCGCGCCCTGCGATGCTGCGCGCGCCTCGCCGTCGGGCGCACGCCGTGACGCCGCGCGCCGCGGCCCATGCATGCCACCGGCCCGGCGCTCAGCGGGTCGCGATCCGCAGGTCCTGGAAGTCGTAGTCGTCCGGCAATTCCGGCCGCGGCGGCGCCGGCCGCAGGCTGCCGTCGATGCGCGGACCCGCCATCGCGCCGATCGCCGCCCAACCACTGCCGGTGAACGCCGCGGGCCACGAGGCCACCAGGGCGTTCACGGCGTCGCCGCACAATGTCATGTCCATCGCCGGCCGCAGGGTGCGGTCGACGACGAACTGCGCCGCGGCGAGGCGCCGCTCCTCGGCGACCACGATCTCGACCGGCGAGGCCGGCAAGGTTGGCGTCGCGGCGCGCGCCGTACGCACCGTCACCCCGGGCATCGGGTCCGGCTGCCCCGCCGGGGGCGGGCCCCAGGTCCATCCTTCGTCGGCGATCATCGCGGCGGGATCGGGTCGCGACAGCAGTTCCCCGACCAGGAACACCTGGCCGCGACCGGCGAAGCCGAGCGACGGCGCCACCACGATGTGGATCTGCCCGTCGAGCACCCAGGTCTGCGCGCCGCCGCGCGGCGAGGCGAAGCGGAAGTCGCGTTCGCCCCAGTAGTCCAGCACCACCGACGCACCGTGCGGAAACACGAAGGTGGCGCTGAACGGCGCGGGCGGTTCGGCGCATCCGCCGAGTGCGCCCAGGGCGAGGCCGGCGGCCAGCAGCGCAGCCCAGCGCCGCGCGCGCGGCGCGATGGCGTCAGTTCGGCGCGCGCACGCCATTGCGCCCGCCGGCGGAGTAGTCGACGTCGGGGAACAGGCTGGCGTGGCCATCGACCCTGAAATAGAACCCCGATGTCGGGACGCGCTGGCGCACGGTGATGCCCTGCGCGGGATCCGGCGTCGCGCGCGCGTTCTGCCCATACGAGTTGGTGTACAGCACCGCCGTCGCCGAATCGGCGAAGCGCAGTGCCGAGAAGTGGTGCCCGGCAGGTCGCGCACCGCGGAACGGCGAGCGCGGGTCGTCCCACGCGATCGGCGAGGTCGATGCGGCAACCGCCGCCTGGCAGGCCAGCGTCGGCGCCAGCGGGTGGGTGGCGTCACGGCACAGGTCGATCGTGCGGCCGATGCGGTTGGCGAACGAGGGGTCGTACAGCCGTGACGGTTCGCGCACCGCGGTGTAGAGATTGCCGCCCACCACGCCGGTGAGCCAGAACTCGATCGTGCGCTTCATGGCTTCGGCGCGCTGTGTCGCCGGCGCGCCCCGCAGGTAGCAGTCGCGCGTGGGGATCGCGCGGTGGATGCCCCCCAGCGGTTGCGTCGGCGGATTGGGGGCGATGCCCGAATCCACGTCCTGGCTGCAGTCGTCGGCGATCGCCTCCTTGAAGCGGCCGGGCGCGCCGAACAGCGCGAAGTGCTTCACATCGAACGGCTGCCGGCCTTCGCACTGCCCCGCGGCGAACACCTCATGCGCGGTGTTGGCCAGCGCATCGGGCGAGTGCGTGCCCATGTGCTGCTTGAACACGACGTCGCAGATCGCCGCCGCGCCGCCGACCGCGGCGTACATGTTCCAGTTGTTGCCCACGAACACCTTGTGCCCGACGTGGTCCTCGCGCCGCCGCAGCGCCGGATTGCCCGGCGAATCCTGCTCGTTGACGTAGCCGAACGGCGGCATGCCGACGAAGGCGAAGATGTCCGACCCGCGCGGGTCATCGCCGTGATCGTGGCCATAGGTGCAATAGCGGCCCGTGTCCGGATCGAAGTCCACCGGCGGGTGCCAGGTCGGGTAGACCTTGCCGTCGTCGCCGCGCAGCCACCAGGTGTCGTGCATCCACTTCGGGCACTCCCAGGCGCGGCCCGGCGACCACTGGCCGAAGGACTGCGCGAGCGAGTCGCCCGCCGCCGGCAGCTGATTGCGACGGCGCGACGGGGTCCCCGCCATCGGGGTCGTCGGCGCCGGGCGGTTGGCAAACGAGGTGGACTGCAGCTTCATCAGGTCGTCGATCCGGCGCGTGGTGTCACGCGCATAGAAGGCGAACCAGTTGAAGCGCATTTCGGTGTGCGGACCGACGAACCGGAAGACCAGCGTCTGCACCCCGCGGGCGATCGCGGGGTCGACCGCGCAGCCGATCGTCCGGTAGCTCTCGGCCGCCCCGGTGCTGCCGACGCTGCAACTGCCGGCGAGCGTGCCCGTGGGGGTGCCCAGCCGAACTTCGACCGTGTTGGTGCCGCTGCCGCCGCCCAGCGGCAGAGACACCCGCAGCATGATCGCGTCGGTGCCGCTGCCGAGGTCGACGTTGGCGTAACTCGCATGCCCGCCGCCGGCGGCATTGCCGAGTTCCTGCGTCTGCTCGACGTAGCGAACCTCGAACAGCGACTCGCTGGTTTCCCAGTAGCTGCCCCAGACCGTGGTGGGCCCCGAGCGCGTGGCGAACGACAGCGCGTCCACCCAGGTCAGTGCCGGCCATGGCGCGATGGCGCTGGCGGGGATGGTGAGCACCGGTGGCGGCTCGTAGCCGTCCGCGAAGACCAGGTCGGCTGGCTGCGCCACCGCCGCATCCACTGCCAGCGCGGCGACGCCGCCGACCAGCCAGGCCACGCCGGCCTGCCTCCATTGCCCGACCATGTCGATCCGCTCCATTCCAGGTGCCGCGCGCGCCCGCGCGCCATACTCCGCCGCGAAAGGCGGGCGATCGTCAAGTGCCGCGGGCACCAGGCGGCGCGATCCGCGAACCGCGTCACGGATGTGACCGTCCGGTGTGACAGTGAACCGTCGTTTTCGCCGCGGACCCGAACGCGTCGATGCTTGTGTCGTGCGCGGCCGTGGCCGCGTTCGGCGGGACCGCCCGGCACGCGGTCGCGCGCGCAGCCCGCCATCGATCGACGGCGGCGGCGCCGACGCCCGCCGCGTGGACGCTCTGGCGCACCGGCGCGCCTTTCCCGCCGGTGGGTGCGCGGTCAGGAGACCGCGCACCGCCCGTCGTCGCAGCCCTGCGCGGCCGCCGCGGCGGACTCCGCCAGCAGTCGTGCCACCTGCGCCCCGAGCACGAGGTCGTCGACACGCCCGAAGTGGTGGTGGCGCACATGGCCCAGGTGGTCGATCAGCAGCAGGCTCGGCGTGCCGCGCAGGCCGAGCGCGCGCATCGAACGCGGCACCGGATCGCCGGCACCGGCGCGATCGACGCCGACCGGCATGCGGATGCGGTACTCGTGCAGGAACGCCGACAGTGCCACCGGCGTCATCGCGGCGTGGTGCTCGAACACCGTGTGCAGGCCGATCACCACCAGGCCGTCGGCGGCGAAGTTGTCGCGCAAGCGCTCGGCCTGCGGGATGCCGTGCGACACGCAGCCCGGACACAGCATCTGGAAGGCATGCAGGGCCACCACGCGACCGCGCAGCGCCGACAGCGACAGCGCGCGCGGGGTGTTGAACCAGGTCTCGACCTCGAGTTCGGGGGCGGGAACGGAAAGCGCGTTCATCGGGATTCTCCTGCGGCTGCCGCGGCGCCGCCGCAGCTGCGGCGCCGCGGCGGAACCGGCTCAGGCGGCGAGCGCGACGCGCGGGAAATCGACCGGCACGTCGAGCGCGATGTTGACGTAGTTGGTGAACAGGTTCAGCGCCACGTGGGCGATTACCTCCACCACCTGGCCGTCGTCGAAGCCGGCCGCGCGCAGCGCCTGCACGTCGGCCGCCGAAACCTGGCCGCGGGCATCGACGAGGCGGATCGCGAAGGTGAGCGCGGCCTGGGTGCGCGGATCGCGCGCGATCCCGCGCTGCGCGGCGGCGAGTTCCTCCACGCTGGCGCCGGCCTTCTGGCCGAGCGCGGTGTGCGCGGCGAGGCAGTGCTCGCAGTGGTTGCGGTTGGCGACCGCGACCGCGATCGCCTCGCCGAGCTTGGCGCCGAGGGTGCCGCCGCCGAGGGCGCCGAACGATCCCCACATGCTGGCCAGCGCGGCCGGCGAATTGGCGACGGTGGCGAACATGGCGGGCACGGTGCCGAAGGCGCCGCGCACCTTGGCGACGAGCGGCTGGCTGGCGGCGGGGATGAGATCGAGGTTGTCGTTGATGCGGGTCATCGCAGTGGACTCCGGTTGGGGATCGTGGGGACAGGTTGGATGGGGGCCGACTTATTGGTCGACCTTGGCGGGCAGGGAGAGATCGCCCGAAGCGACCTTGAACACGTCGACCACGCACAGCAGCGGGCTGTGCACGCTTTCGTTGACGCGCAGCGCGGCGGTCACGCCGTCGAACGTCGACGCCTGCACCGCGCCGATGACGTCGAACGGCACGCGCACCTCGACGGTGTCGCCGCTGAACACCGGGCTCCAGCCGGGGCTGTCGATCAGGATCGGCAGGCCGGGCCAGGTCTTCGGCAGGCGCGGGCGCGCGCCCTTTTCGATGTCGACGACCTTCAGCGCGCCGGGACCGCACTGCTCGTCCGGGGCAAGGACCACCCAGTGCGAGTGCCAGACGTTGCCGTCGTTGTCGAGCTTGCCGTCGCCGTTCTCGTCGTACAGCGGCGTGTCGTCGAAGTCCGGGTGCGCGGTGACCGCGAAGGCGAGGATGCCGGCCTTCGGCTCGAAGCCGACCAGGGCCGTGTCGAGGGTGGTCGGCCACACGTAGGAGAACACCGTGGCGCCGGCGAGCTTGCCGCCGGGCGTGGGCTTCTTCGCGCCGGCGCGGCCGGAAACGCCCATGTGGAAGATCGCAACGTTGCCTTCGGTCGTGATGCGCGTATGCACGATGTCGAACGGCGCGTGGACGGCCTTGGCGGACGCCGTGGCGAGGCCGCCCTCGTGCTTGCCGTGGGCGTGCACGGCTTGGCTGCCGAGCAGGGCAAGGATCGCGGCGGCGATCGGCAGTCGGTGGGATCGGGTGGTCATGGTCGCTAGCTCCGGATCGGGTTGGCAGGGCGGGAACGTGCGGCGATGGCGCCGCAGCGGGTGGCATCCTGACCGCGATCACCGTACCCTTGGTTACTTAACGTCCGTCCCGGATACCATTTCGTACGCCGATGACCCAGCCGTCGATCGACCGCCTCTCGGTCCTGCTCGAGCGCTTCCGCGTCCGCGCGCAGTTGTTCCACAGCGGTGCGATCTGTGGCCTCGCGCGCTTCGAAGCGCGCAGCGGGCACGGCTACCTGCATGTGCTGCGGCGCGGCCGCATGGCGGTGACGCATGCCGCGCGCAGCGGCGCGCCGCGGCGACTCGAACTCGACCAGCCGACCCTGCTGTTCTATCCGCGCCCGCTCGACCATGTCTTCCACAATCCGCCGCGCGAGGGCGCGGACTTCACCTGCGCGGAACTGGCCTTCGACGGGGGCGCCGCGCATCCGCTGGTGCGCGCCCTGCCCCCCCTGCTGGCGGTGCCGCTGGCCGTGGTGCCTGGGCTGGGCGGCGCGCTCGACCTGCTGTTCGCCGAGACCGACCAGGTGCGCTGCGGCCGTCGCCTGCTGGCCGACCGCCTGTTCGAGGTGGTGCTGATCCAGTTGCTGCGCTGGCTGCTCGACCACCCACGCGAGGCCGGCGTCGATCCGGGCCTGATCGCCGGCCTCTCCGACCCGCGCATCGCGCGCGCGCTGTCCGCGATCCACGAACGCCCCGGGGATCCCTGGACGCTGGCGCGGATGGCGGCATCCGCCGGCATGTCGCGCACCGTGTTCGCCGCGACGTTCCGGGAAGCGGTCGGCCGCACGCCGGCCGACTACCTCGCCGACTGGCGGATCGCGCTGGCGCAGGCCGAACTCGCGCGCGGCCGCCCGCTGAAGGCGCTGGCGCAGGAACTCGGCTATGCGAACCCGTCGGCGCTGTCGCGCGCGTTCGCGCAGCGCACCGGGCGATCCGCCCGGGAGTGGCTGCGCTCGGCGGCTGCCGGGCGTAACTGACGCCGCGCGCGCGACGGCGCCGCCGCACGGCGCTACCCTGCCCCCATCGCCACCGGAGACCAGCATGTCGGGTCCGCAGCAGGGCACGCGCGTGGGGCGCTGGATCGGCGCCCTCTGGGACTCGGGCACCGCGGCCAGCGGCGGTGCGTGGCGCGAGCACGCCCTGCCCAGCGGGGCGATGCATCTGGTGATCCGGCTCGACGACGTGCCTCTGCGGATCCGCGCGGGCGATGCCGCGGGTGGCGGCACCGCACTGCGCGGCGCGATGGTCGCCGGCGTACGCGACCGCTGGATGCTGCGCGAGGGTGCAGCTCCGACCCGTTCGCTGGGCGCGATGATCGACCCGGCCGCATGCCGCGCGCTGTTCGGCGTCGATGCCGACGTGCTCGCCGGCCAGCATGTGCCGCTGGAGGACCTGCTCGGCGCGCGCGCGCGTGCCTTGGCCGACGCCGTCGCCGATGCGCCCGACGCGGCGGCGCGGCGCGGCCTGCTGGGGCGATTCCTGCGCGATGCGCTGCGCGCGCCGCCCGCGCCGGCGATGCCGCTGCGCGACGCCCTGCACGGCGCCGGTTCGATCGGCGCGGCGGTGCGTGCGTCCGGCTACAGCCACCGCGGCTACATCGCACGCTTCCGCCGCGAGACCGGGCTGGCACCGCAGGACTGGCGCCGCCTGCGGCGCCTCAACGACGCGCTGGTCCGCCTGCGCGACGCGCGGCACGGCGACCTCGCGCAGCTCGCGCACGACGGCGGCTGGTCGGACCAGTCGCACTTCGGGCGCGACTTCCGCCGCTTCGCCGGCACCACGCCCGACGACTATCGCCGACGCGCCCCGCATTCGCCCCACCATCTGCCGATGCCGGCCGCTCCGCCCGGGTCAATTCCGTTCTAGCCGGCGTGCCGCGGCGGCGGCAGACTGCCGCAACCCGATGGAGCACGGCGATGACAATCCGCGAGATCTTCCCCTACCTCTGCGTGCACGACACGGCGGCGGCGATCGCCTACTACGCCGCCGCCTTCGGCGCCACCGAACGGTTCCGCCTGGTCGAACCCTCGGGTCGCATCGGGCACGCCGAGATCGACCTGCAAGGCCATGTGCTGATGCTGTGCGATGCCTTCCCCGAGTACGGCATCCGCAGCGCAGCGGACATCGGCGCCACCGCGGTCACCCTGCACCTGCACGTCGACGACGCCGATGCGGCGGTCGCGCGCGCGTTGGCGGCCGGTGGCACGCTGGAACGGCCGGTGGCCGATGCCTTCCATGGCGAGCGCGGCGGCGTGGTGCGCTGCCCGTTCGGCCACCGCTGGCTGATCGGGCATTCGATCGAGGACGTCGAACCGGCCGAGATGCAGCGCCGCTACACTGCGATGTTCGACTGACGCCCTCGCGACGCGGCCAGTGCCCCGCGGCTCAGTTGCGCGAATCGGCCTTGGGCCGCCACCGGTTGGCGCGGTCTCCTCGATGCGTGCCGCGCGGGTGGCGTCGCGCTTCGCGTTGCCGATCCACTCCAGGATGCCGCGCCGGACCGAGCGCGGGAACGCGGCGAACGCCGAGGCGGCAGGTGGCGCGGCGGCGAGCGCGCGGGCAAGGTCGTCGGGCACCACGAGGTCTTCGACCGCGTCGAGCTTCGACCATGATCCGTCGCGCCGCGCGGCTTCGATCCGCGCCAGTCCCGGCGCTGCCATGCGACCGGCCGCCAGCAGCCGCTCGATGCGCTGCTTGTTGGCCCGCGACCAGCCCGAGCCCGGCTTGCGCGGCGCCAGCCACAGCATCGTGCGCGTGGCGTCCAGCGCGCGCGGCTTGCTGTCGATCCAGCCGAAGCACAGCGCTTCCTCCACGATCGCGTCGTAGGCGAGGTACGGACCGCCGCTGTCCTTGCGCCAGGTCACCAGCCAGATGCCGCTGGAGCGCGCGTGGTGGGCCGACAGCCAGCGCCGCCAGGTCGCCCGCGAGTCGACCAGCACCGCACCCTCCGGCAGCGCCTTCGATGACGCCGGTCGCGCACCGCGACGGGACGGGCGCGGCTCAGCCATCCTCGCGATCGTCCGCCGCCGCGGCACGCTCGCCCAGCGTGTCCAGCGGCGTCTCGCCGAACACCCGGCGACCGACCCGCCACACGCCCCAGACGAAGAGCGCCAGCGCCAGTGCGCTTTTCCAGCCGTGCTCGTGCATCAGGAAGAACGGCCACAGCGAGGCCATCAGCGCGTTCATGAACGAATCGACGGAGAAACCGACCAGATACTGGATCACGGTCTCCCGCACCAGGCTGGACATCGATTCGGCCGCGGCGAAGTCATCGAACACCTGCGCCGACTGCGCCAGCGCGAAGTGCGCCAAGGCGACCGCCAGGTACCAGCCGGTTTCGCCCTCGCCGACCACATCCTCGAACAACGCCTCGATGCGCCGGCTCAGCAACGGCAGCGGGAACCAGGCCAGCAGCACGAACACCGCGTAGGTGCACAGCGAGGCCCCGCCCAGCCGCACGAGCTCTACCGGTGCGGCCGGATGCAACGGCGGCGCCAGCAGCAACGCGAGGGCGACGGCGACGATCGCGCCGAGCACGAGGCCGCGCGTCACGCCGAAGCGCGCGGCGTGGGGACGCGGGTCGGCAGGTGCGGGCGGAAGTCCTGACATGCGGGGGATGCTGCCATGGCGCATTCGCGCGACGCCACCGGCATGCATCCCGGACAGGCCTCGCGCCGCGGCACGGGCTACCTGCCGTCGCCGGCGCGGCGCAGCGTGCGATCGAAGAACGCGACCACCTCGGCATTCATCGTCCGGTGCCACGCGGCCCGATCGAAGCCCTCCGGGTCGTCGCAGATCTCGGGCGCGGACGCCTGCAGCGCGGGCGGGCACGGGGCGAGGAAGGCGAAGTGACCCGCGCCCTGCGCCACCCGGAACTCGGTGGTCGGCGGCAGCGCCGCGCGCAGGGCTTCCACGTCGGCCAGCGTCACGCCGGCGCCGCCGAGGGCCGACGCCCAGAGCTGGACCGGAACCTGCACGCCGCGCAGGCCGGCTTCGTCGAACAGGTTCAGCGGATCGACGACGACCGCCGCGCGCACCCGAGGATCGGCCCGCGGCGCCACGCGCGCGTCGTCGTCGCCGAGGCGACGGCACAGGCGATCGGTGAAGCTCAGCCAGTGGCCGCACAGCCGCGCCGCGCTGGCTGCGATGCTCGGCTTCGCACCGGCCAGGGCCAGCGCGGTATAGCCGCCGCGCGAAAAGCCGAACACGCCGATCGACGCCGGGTCGATGCGCGCACGCCCGTCCCAGGTCTCCAGCATGTGGCTGATCGTGCGGCTCACGTCGGCCGGCCGCGACTCGAAGATCGCGAGCGTCGAAGTGTGCTTGTCGTCACCATGGGTGTCGCCGGGATGGTTGAAGCTGGCGACCACGTAACCCGCATCCGCGAGCGCGACCGCAGTGTCGTGGTGGCTGAGCGACGTCCCACCCTGGCCGTGCGAGATGACGATCAGCGGCAGGGCATCCCCGCTCGGCGGACAATCGGCCACCGCCGCGACCGTATACGGACCGATCGCCATCGCCCCGCGGGCGCCCGCGCACGGGGTCCAGACCGCGACGCGCAGCCCGGGACCCTCGTCGGAAGCCGGAATCGCCAGCGTCGCGTATCCCGCCGCCGCGCCGGGCCGCACGCAAGCCAGCAGTGCCGCCGCGAACAGCCATCGCGCGATCATCGGCGGCCTGAAAGCCGTCACGGCGCGCGCGCGCGCCAGGGCATCGTGCAGCGGCATGGCGCGGATCCTCCTCGTCGTCGACCCGTTGGCCGACTGCCCTGCAGCGTGTCGCACGCCCGCCGCACCGTCCAGTGATGCCTGTCACGCGTCGAGGGTGTATGCCACCGCGGTCGATCAGCCGCGCACCGATGGCGACGTCGCGGCGCCTCCCACCAACCGCCGCAGCGGCGTGCGTCGCACCAGCAGTTCGTAGCTCGCGAGACACGCCGCCAGGGTCGCCGCGATCGATGCCGACAGTTTCCAGCCCCAGTGCCAGTCGAGGTCCATCAACCGGTACTGCACGACGAACAGCACCGGCAGATGCGCGAGGTAGATCCAGTACGACGCGTCGGCGAGGTAGCGCAGCAGCGGGGTGCGCCACGCCAGCAGCAGGCGCGCGCCGGCCACGCAGGCCAGCGTCATCCACACGCTGGTGAATGCCTGCAGCAGCGCCAGCGACCACGTGGCCGCGGGATTCGCCGGGCCGGGCGGATGCAGCGACAACTGGTGCAGGAACAGTGCGTGCAGCGCGAGGCTCGCCGGCACCAGCCACGGCAGGACAGGTCGCAGCCGCGCGAACCACGCATCGTGGCCCTGCAGCAGCCAGCCCAGCGCGAAGAACGCGCCGAAGAACTGCAACGCCCACCACTGCGGCAGCGGGCTCTCCGGGGCGGGATGCGGCGCGGACACCATCGCCAGCGCGGGCGCCAAAAGCAGCGGCAGGGCGACCAGCAACCCGGCGGGATGCAGCCCGCGCAGGAAAGCCCCGATGCGCGCGCCGCCCAGCGTGTCGACGACCCAGGCCAGCACGTAGAACAGCATCAGGTAGTAGAGGAACCACAGGTGGGCCGTGCTCGGCGGCGATGGCGGCGCATCGTCCATGGCCGCGAACTGCGCCACCCACTGCAGCACCGGCGAAGGATGGGCGACGGTGGAGGCCGCATGCAGGGTGCTCGCCGACAGCGCCCACAGCACCAGCGGCATGAACAGCACGAACGGCAGCAGGATGCGCAGCATCCGGTCGCGGAACATCGCGCCGAAGCCCCGGCGCTGCACCATCCGCGCGGCGAAGTAGCCCGCGACCACGAAGAACACCGGCATCCGGAACAGGTGCAGGAACCAGATCACCGCATCGACCGCCGCCGCATTCGATCGATCGGCGGTCGGGAAGAACGGCTGCATCAGCGGGCTGTAGGCGAGCGCCGCATGGAACAGCACGCCGGCCAGCATGGCCAGTGCGCGCAGGTTGTCCATGTGGTGCATCCGCGACGGATCGTGCATGGCATCACCGGGGCGATGGGGGACGCGGCGCGCGTCGTCGGGCGCGCCGTGCGCGGGGGGCATGTGGACGCGAGCGTCAGTAGAACGCGCGCTTGCGGCAGTGCACCCAGCCGGTGAAGCCGATCACGGCCGCCGACAGCAGCACCTGGGTCGACAGGATCGCGATCGCCTCCGCGCTCCAGACGATGGCCTCGCCGCGCATCGGCCCGGCAATCGCGGGAATCTGGCCCAGCATCATGATGAACGGATTGACCAGCACCATGCTGGCGATCATCGCGAAGGTGTTCCATCCCTCCGACTCGACCGCCATCGCCACGCTCAGCGACACCGCGTGCGCGAGCAGGACGTGGCCGAACACCAGCAGCGACCACACGAGCAGGCCATCCGGCACCGGCGTGGACAGGATCACGCCCGCGGTGCCGCCGACCAGCACCACGAACGGCACGCCGAAGGTCACCAGGTTGCCGGCGATCTTTGCCAGGTAGAAGTCGAGCGGCGTCACCGGCAGGCTCATCACGAAGCCCAGGGTGCGCTCCTTGCGCTCCGTGAGCAGCGAGGTCGAGATCGCGAAGCACGCCGCGGCCACCAGCACCACCAGCAGCAGCAGCGACCCGAGGTAGAAGGTCCACGGCTTCGCGCTGCCGATCAGGGCCAGCGCGAGGATGCCGGCGCCGACATAGGCGGCCAACTGGCGCTGGAACAGGTCCCAGTCCTTGGCCACCAGCAGGCGGATCATCGGCAGGTTGGCGAGCGGCGACATCAGTGCTTCCCTCCGCCACGCACGGTGGCCACGAAGATCTCCTCCAGGTTCATCGGGTCCACGCTGCGCACGTCGGCACCGGCCGCGCGAAGGAGGCCGACCACCGCCTCGGCGCCGCGCACGCGCAGCTCGCTCAGGCTGCCGTTGGCGCGCACCGACGCCACGCCGTCCCACTGGCCGACGCTCGCCGGCAGCGCGCCGTGGCAGACGATGCGCCGCCAGTCGTCGAGGAACGCCGCGGTGTCGCGGGCATCGATCACGCGCCCGCCGTGCAGGAAGGTGATGCGGTCGGCGAGGCGCTCGATGTCGTGCGTGTCGTGCGACGAGAACAGCACGCTGCGCGCCGCGTCGCGCAGCACCTCGGACAGCGCCTCGAGCACCTCGGCGCGCGCCACCGGGTCGAGCCCGGTGGTCGGCTCGTCGAGCAGCAGCAGGCGCGGCCGGCGCGCGAGGTTGAGCAGCAGCAGCGCCTTCACCCGCTGGCCGTGCGAGAAGGCCTTCAGCGGCTGCGCCGCGCGCAGGTCGAAGCGGCGCAGCAGTTCGCCCGCGTAGGCCTCGTCCCAGCGCGGATAGGCGGCGCGCACCAGGTCCATGTGCCAGCGCAGGGTCTGGCTGCCGTAGAGCCGCATGTCCTCCGACGCGAGCCCGATCTCGCGCTTGGCCTGCACCTGCTGCGCCGGCATCGGATGGCCGAGCACTTCGATCGTGCCGCGGTCGGGCAAGGCGAGACCGCCGAGCAGCCGCAGCAGGGTGCTCTTGCCCGCGCCATTGACGCCGACGAGGCCCATGATCTCGCCCTCCGGCAAGGCGAGGTCGACGTCCTCGAGCGCGAACGCCGGGTAGCGCTTGCACACGCCGGACAGGGTCAAGGCGGCGGTCATCGGGTGGCTTCCTCAGGGCGCGCGGCGGTGTGGAATGCCTGATCGTCGTGCGCGGCGACGAGCAGGCGCTTGAGTTCATCGATGCCGACGCCGAGCCGCGCCGCCGCGCGCGCGACCTCGCGCAGCCGGCCCTCGAGGTCGGCGCGCAGCAGGGCCTTCGGCAGTTCCTGCGTCTCGGCCACGAACGACCCCTTGCCGTGGCGGGTCACGATCACGCCGGCGCGCTCCAGTTCGAGGTAGGCGCGCTTGACCGTGATCACGCTGACCTGGCTCGCACTGGCCAGTTCCCGGATCGACGGCAGCGCATGCCCGGCCGGCCAGTCGCCGGCGGCCACCTTGGCGGCCACCTGGTCGACGATCTGCTGGTACATGGGCCGGCTGTCGCTGGCCGAGAGGAACAGTCCGTCACCCACGGGCATCGCTCAGGCCGGGGTATGCACAGTATACACAGCATGCACAGCGCAGCAAGCCCCGCGGTACAGCGCCACCTCGCCGGGCGCAGGCGCAGGCGATCCCGTGCCGGGTCCGGGCATCGGCGCACGCGAACCGCAGGAGCCTTCGATCGAGCCAGGGACGCGCAAGGTATGGGGAGGCGTCCTCCAGATGGCGCCCGGCGCGTGTGCCGCGCAGCGCGGGCGAACGTCGGCCCGATTGATGACGATGTGCAGCGCCGATAGCCTCCAAGGTTTGCTCATGCCGAAGGGATCCCCGATGTTCTCGATCCGCGCCATCCCGGTCCTGCCGGGCGCAGGCGTCGCCCTGCTCGCCCTCGTCACCGCGGCCTGCGCCGGGCGGCAGACGGCGCCGGGACCCGTCGCCTCGGCCGACACCATCCGCGCCCACGTCACCTTCCTCGCCGACGACGCGCTCGAGGGTCGCCTCGCGGGGACGCGCGGATACGACATCGCGGCGCGCTACGTGGCGAGCGAGTTCGCCCAGATCGGCCTGCGGCCCGCGGGCGACGCGGGCACCGCGTTCCAGCGTGTGCCGCTGGTGGAGTCGGTGGCGCTGCTGCCGGCCGCGCGGCTCACCCTGCGCCCGATGGACGGCGCGGCGGTCGAGTTCGAGGCGGGCAAGGACTTCCTGCCCGAGCCGAGCCTGGTCGAAGCCGAGGTGCAGGCGAGCGCGCCCGTGGTGTTCGTCGGCTTCGGCGTGAGCGCGCCGGACCAGGGCCACGACGACCTCGCGGGCATCGACCTCACCGGCAAGGTGGCGCTGGTGTTCGGCGGCGCGCCGGCGAAGTTTCCGCCGGCGATCCGCGCGCACCATTCCTCGCGCTTGACCAAGAACGCACTGCTGGCCGCGCGCGGCGCGGTCGGGATCATCAGCCTGCAGACACCCGAGGAGCAGGCCCGCACGCCGTGGGCGCGACTGGTGCAGCAGTCGTGGCGTTCGCGCATGGGCTGGGTCGGTGCCGACGGGACGGTCAATGGCGGGCTGCCGCAACTGAAGATCCGCGCGGTGATCAACCCGGCGCGCGCGGCGGCGCTGTTCGCCGGCGCGCCGGTCACGCTGGAGCAGGCCTATGCCGCCGCCGCGGCCGGCACGCCGCAGGCCTTCGACCTGCCGCTGGTGGTCGAACAGGTGCGCAAGTCGGTGATCCGCAGCCGCGCGAGCGACAACGTGGTCGCGGTGCTGGAAGGCGCCGATCCCGCGCTGAAGGGCGAGTACGTGGCGATCTCGGCCCACCTCGACCACGTCGGCAAAGGCGCGCCGGTCGGCGGCGATGCGATCTACAACGGGGCATTCGACAACGCGGTCGGCATCGGCATCATGCTGGAGACCGCGCGCGCGCTCGCCGCGCTGCCGCAGCGCCCGCGGCGCTCGGTGCTGTTCGTGGCCGTGACCGCCGAGGAATCCGGCCTGCAGGGCTCCGACTTCTTCGTCCAGCACCCGACCGTGCCGCGGGGGTCGATCGTGGCCAACATCAACATGGACATGCCGGTGGCGATGGCGCCGATGGCCGACGTCACCGCCTTCGGCGCCGAGCATTCCTCGCTGGGCGCGGTGGCCGAGCGCGCGGCGAAGGCCGAGGGCGTGGGCCTCGCGCCCGACGCCAAGCCCGAGGAGGTGTTCTTCGTGCGCAGCGACCAGTACTCCTTCGTCCGGGCCGGCATCCCGGCGCTGTACATCGACCAGGGCCTGACCTCGTCCGATCCGGCGGTGGACCAGAAGGCGCGCTACGAGACCTTCCTCAAGGACCAGTACCACCAGCCCGGCGACGATCTATCGCTGCCGATCCACTGGGATTCGCTGGCGATGCTGGCGCGCCTCAACGCACGGATCATCGACGAGGTGGCGCGCACGCCGGAGCGCCCGGCGTGGAATCCGGGGAACTTCTTTGGCGAGCAGTTTAGCCACCAGAACCTTCCGACTCGGGAATTGCTCTGAAGAGCCTGCTGCATACTCGTTACCTCCCATGCCCAGCAAACACTGGTGATGACAGTCGCTCCGACACCGCAGAACTAAGGCACCTCTGAACAAGTCCCTCGAATTGTGGTCTGATTGAACCACACCCAGTCGCGACGTCCCAGATATGGCCCAGCTCACCTTTGGCGATGCCGAGTGCGCCGGCAAGGGGAAGACGACCCGCAAGGAGCGCTTCCTGGCCGAGATGGAACAGGTGGTTCCCTGGGCGTCGTTTCTGAAGCTGATTGCGCCGGTGTATCCGGAAGCCGGCAACGGTCGGCGCCCGTACCCGCTGGAGAC
>JAJTHZ010000215.1 GCA_021299185.1 Lysobacteraceae bacterium
AGCCCCTGGCCTGGATCGAGGGAACCCTGGCGGCAGTCTTCTGGCCGGACGAGGAGCCCGTGTTCGGGATCCTGCTCGGGCCGCCCATTGAGACGGCGTACACGTCAACGCGCGCCAAGAAATCGCTCTGGCACCAGGAGTGCGTCATGCATGAACACGAAACGCTGCGCGCTGTCCGGATGATCATCGCCGCGGCGCCGCGCGAGCGGCAGGAGATGATCCTCCGCCGCGCGCAGGAACTGCGCAACCTGGTCAACGCCAACATCGACGTGGGGCTCGCGATTGCTCTCGTCGGTGCCGAGATGGCCGCCGAGGAGCCGTGGTTCGCCGAGATCGCGAATCGGCGGTAGGCTCGGTGGTTGGCTGGCGCGCAAAGGGCAGCGGCATTAGGCCGGCTTAGTCCCGGCCGCGAGTGCTGGAGCGGCACCGTTGCCGCTCATGAAGCGAGCCCTCCCAGCTTCGGCGCTCCGCGCCGCGACCCTCGGTGCCCTGGCGATCTGCGCCAGCGCGCAGGTCGATGTCGCGCTCGCCGTTTGCTCGTACGAGGTCCGTGCAGACGACCCCTGGGTGCAGGTGACGCCGGCCGGCGCGTTCAAGCCGCGCGACGGCCGCCCCATGACCGTCGCTGCCTGGCGCATCGACGACGCGATCGCCGCACGCGTGATCGCCGCATTCCGAGCCCAGGCCACGCCCCCGGTGTTCGACTACGAGCACCAGACGCTGGCTGCCGAAGAGAACGGCCAGCCCGCGCCCGCCGCCGGGTTCATTCAGGACCTGGAGTGGCGGCCTGGCGTGGGTCTGTTCGCCAAGGTCGACTGGACCGCGCGCGCCAAGGCCTACATCGAAGCCAAGGAGTACCGCTACGTCAGTCCGGTGTTCCGCTTCGACACCGCGACCGGCGAGCTGCTGCGGCTGGAGATGGCCGCGCTCACCAACAACCCCGCGATCGACGGCATGGCACCGCTGAGTGCCCGCGCCGCCGCGCGCTTCGCCCAGCAGGAGACCTCCATGAATCTGCGTGCCGCCCTCATCGCCGCCCTCGCGCTCGCCGCGACCACCACCGACGACGAAATCGCCACCGCGGTCGCCGCACTGAAGGCCAAGGCCGACGGTGCCGATGCCGACCTGGCTGCGCTCAAGACGAAGCTCGCCGGCGCCGAGTCCGCGGTTGCCACGCTCAAGTCGACGGTCGACCCGACCAAGTTCGTCTCGGTCGACGCGTTCGAATCCGTCAAGACCGAGCTGGCCGCGCTCAAGGCCGCCAGCCTCGATGCCGAGGTGACCGCGCTGGTCACCGATGCGCTCGCCGCCGGCAAGCTGCTGCCCGCGCAAAAGGAGTGGGCCGAGCAGCTCGGCAAGGCCGACGTCGCGCAGCTGCGCGCCTACATCGTCAAGACGCCGGCGATCGCCGCCCTGCGCGGCCAGCAGACGGCCGGTCGCGGCGACCTCGGCCAGGGCGAAGGCGACGTGCTCACCGACGCCGAGCAGGCGGTGTGCCGCCAGGTCGGCGTCACCCCCGAGGCGTACATCGCCAGCCGCAAGCATCTGCGCGAGCGCGCGCCGGCGACCGACGCCGCCTGACCCCTGACCGCACCTGATCCCCAGAGGACGACGCCATGCCGTTGATCAACGACCGCAACACCCTCATCCGCGACGGCAAGCAGGGCGAGACGCCCGTCGCCGCCTCGCAGGTGATCTACGCCGGCGCGATCGTCATGCGCAACGCCGCCGGCAACGCCGTGCGCGGCGCCGTGGCGCTCAACCTGGTGCCGCTGGGCATCGCCGAGGAGCGCGCTGATAACGCGGCGGGCGCTGCCGGTGCGATCAACGTCAAGTGGCGGCGCACCGTCGGTCGCTTCCGCAATTCGACGGCCGGCGACCTCATCACCATCGCCCACGTCAACACGCAGGTGTTCGTCGCCGACGACGACCAGGTCGCGCTGACCAACGGCACCAACACCCGCTCACCGGCCGGCGTCGTTCGCGCCGTCGAAGCGGACGGCGTGTGGGTCGAGATCGGCACGCTGAACCCGTAATCGCCTCGCGCACCCCATCTCCAGGAGCCGCCCGTGATCATCAACCGCGCCAACCTCTCCGTGCTGTTCACCGCCTTCAACGTGGCGTTCAACAGCGCGTTTACCTCGGCCCCGGTCCTATGGGACCAGATGGCGATGCTCGCGCCGTCGAACACCGACCGCAACCAGTACGCCTGGCTCGGCCGCACCACGCGCTTCCGCGAGTGGATCGGTGAGCGCGTGCTGCAGTCCCTCAGCTCGTACGACTTCACCATCCGCAACCGCACGTTCGAGAACACCGTCTCGGTCGAACGCGAGGTCATCGAGGACGACCAGTTCGGTCTGTACACGCCGATGATCCAGCAGCTCGGCATGGACTCGAAGCAGCACCCCGACGAACTCGTGTTCGACCTGCTGCGCAACGGCCACACGCGCACCTGCTATGACGGCCAGTTCTTCTTCGACACCGACCATCCGGTGATCCAGGCGGACGGCTCGACCGCGCAGGTGGCCAACGACCTCGGTGGTGGTGGCACCACCTGGTACCTGCTCGACAACTCGCGCTACGTCAAGCCGTTCATCTTCCAGCGCCGCCGCGACTACACGTTCGCGGCGATGGACAAGCTGGACGACGAAGGCGTCTTCATGCGGAAGGAGTTCCGCTACGGCGTGGACGCGCGCTGCAACGCTGGCTACGGCCTCTGGCAGCTGGCGGTCCGCTCGCGACAGACGCTGGACGCGACGAACCTGCAGGCGGCGATCGCGGCGATGAAGAACTTCCGCGGCGACAACGGCCAGCCGCTGAACATCGTGCCGACGCACATCGTCGTCCCGCCGTCGCTGGAGTTCACCGCCAAGGCGCTCGTGGAGGGCCAGTTCAACGCCGCCGGCGCCTCGAACGTGATGGCTGGCGCCGTCAAGGTCCTCTCGACCCAGCGCGCGGCCTGACGACTGACCGTAGCGGCCGCCGCGCCGCATCCCCCGGAGCCGGCGGCTCGCGCCGCCGGCCCTGTTGCACCAGGAGCCCTCCATGTCCGACCCGACTTCGAACAGCGCGCCCACGCCGGGCGTCGTGTCCATCGTGGCCAAGGCGCCCTCGTTCTGGCGCGCTGGTATCCAGTTCTTCGCCGCGGCCGCAACGGCCGTCAAGGTCGACGAGCTGAGTCCCGCCCAGGTCGAGCTGCTGCGCCACGAGACGCGCCCCGAGGGCATGCTCTCGATCGTCGATGGCGAGCTGCCCGACGGCGAAGTCGAGACGCCCGCGCCGCCGATCGAGCCGGGCGCGCCGAGCAAGCCGGCGGCCGCGAAGGCCGCGGCCAAGGCTGCGGGCAAGGCGCGCGGCAAGTAAGCCGCGTCCTGCGCTGAGTCCAGGCCATGCCCTACGTCACCGCCGCCCAGCTCGCCGAGCTGCCTGGTGCGCGCGAGATCGCGGATGTCGCGACCTCCGAGCACGAGCAGATCGTCGACGCCGAGCTGATGGACCTGACGTTGCGCGGCCTGGCGCGCACCAACTGGAGCGCGTCGCAGACCGCGGCCGCCGATGAAGCGCTCGCGCGCGTCTCGGCGGTGATCGCGGAGACCGACCAGTTCATCGACGGCTTCCTCGCGCGACGCTACGGGCTGCCGCTCACCGGCGTGCCGCAGATCCTCACCGCCTGGGCGCGCGCGATCGTGCGCTACCGCCTGCGCCGCAACCTGGACGGCGACGAGCGCAGCAACCCCGTTGTCCGCGACTACCGCGACGCGGTGAAGATGCTCACGCTCGTGTCCGAGGGCAAGTTCAGCCTCGGCGTGGACGATCCGGCGGCCGCTGGGAACGACAACGCCGTTCAGTTCGAGAACCCGGACAAGGTGTTCGGGCGCAAGGAGCTGGGGGCCTTCCGATGAGCCTCGGTCCCTTCGACGTGGTGCCGGTGATCGAGCGCATTCGCGCCAACTGCCCGCAGTTCCGCAAGGTCGAGGGCGCGGCCGAACTGGCGTCGATCGACAAGCAGGGCAACGAGGTGGTGCCCGCCGCCTACGTGGTGCTGGCGCAGGAGCAGCCCCGCGCCAAGACCGGCGGCTCGATGCGC
>JAJTHZ010000266.1 GCA_021299185.1 Lysobacteraceae bacterium
GCCCGGCGTTGCGGTCGCCCGCAAGCGGGCTCCTACGACCGCAGGTTGTCCTTCGCACCCGACGTAGGAGCGCGCTTGCGCGCGACCGCCACCGTGCATCCCGCGGCGAGCGCCCGGCGTTGCGGTCTCCCGCACGCACGTTCCCCGCATGCATCGACGCCGGTCCAGGCGTCGATGCGCCGCATCGCCTAGCCGTGGCGCAGTTTCATCGCCAGGATGAAGCCCGACAGCGCGAGCGTGATGATGTTGGCGACGATGATCGGCGCGCTGCCGATCAGGATCCCGTAGGCGAGCCAGCACGCCACGCCGATCACGAACACCACGTACATGCCGAGCGACACGCCCTCGGCGCGGCGCTGCTTCCAGGTCAGCACCGCCTGCGGCGCGAAGGCCAGCGTGGTCAGGGCCGCGGCGCCGAATCCCACCACTTCGACCAGTCCCATCACGCGCTCCTTCCGCGCCGGACCAGGATGGCGATCAGCACAGCGCCGATCGCCAGCGCCGCCACGCCGGCCATCGCGCCGGTCCGCACGTAGGCCACCGACGAGTACAGCAGGTAGCCGCTCGACGCACAGAACAGCAGCGGCAGCCACGGGTACAGCGGCACCTGGAACGGCCGCGGCCGATCCGGTTCGCGCCGGCGCAGCACGATGACGGCGATGCCGGACAGCACGAGGAAGAACCAGTACACCGGCGTGACGTAGTCGATCATGGTCTTGAACCCGCCGCGCTCGATCGCACCGAAAGCAATCAGGGCCAGCGCGACGGCGCACTGCGCGACCACCGCCACCCGCGGCACGCCGCGCTCGGCGTCCCACACGCCGGCGCGACGCAGCGCCGGCAGGTCGCGGCAGGCGGCATAGGTCGTGCGCGCGCCGGCGATGATCAGGGCGTTCATGGTGGTGATCGCGGTGATCGCGACCACCGCCACGATGGCGACCTCGGCCAGCGGCCCGAACGTCACCTGCATCACGTCGGCGGCCGGCGCCTTGCTCGCGGCGAGCCCGTCCATGCCCAGCACCTGCACGAAGCCCGCGTTGACCACCAGGTACAGCACGGTCACCAGGGCCATGCCGCCGACCAGGGCGCGCACGATGCCGCGTCGCGCGTCGCGCATCTCCGACGACAGCGTGGCCGCATCGCTCCAGCCGCCGTAGGCGAACAGGACGAAGATCATCGCCAGGCCGAACATCGGTGCGGCATCCGCGGCGGCGGCGGGCGTGCCGCCCGGCAAGCCGGCCGGCATGCCGGTGGCGGCATGGAAGAGCCCCGCCGCACCGATCGCCAGCATGCCGCCGATCACCACCGCCATCAGCCCCAGTTGGGTGCCGACGCTGAACGCCACGCCCGCGAGGTTGAGCGCGACCAGCACCAGCAGCGCGCACCCACCCGCCAGCGCGCTGCCGTGCACGCCGAAGCCGGCGACCTGCGCGAGGTAATCGCCGAAGGTGAACGCCAGCGCCGCGGTCGATCCGGTGTGGATCACCGCGAAGCGCGACCACGCGAACAGATAACCCAGATGCTCGCCGAAGGCGCGGCGCAGGAACTGGTAGTCGCCGCCCGCGTCGGGATAGGTCGAGGCGAGTTCGGCGAAGCACAGCGCGCCGACGATCGATACCGCGCCGCCGATCAGCCACGCCAGCGCGAGCATGCCCACGCCGTCGACGTTCGCCGCCACCGAGGGCGTGGCCATGAAGATGCCGGACCCGATGACCATGCCGACGCAGACGGCCATCGCGTGGCCGACGTGCAGGCGCCGCCGGGGAGTGGATTCGCTCATGCGGGGAGGGACCGGGCAAAGCCCCGAGTCTATGCAGCCGCGGGCGCGCGCGCACCCCACCGCCTTCACCGCACCGCGACATGTCGCCGGGCCCGCTTGACAGGTGCCTCGGGCCGCGGCCATGCTGCGGCGCATGATCCCAGCCGCCGCCCGCTGTTGCTGCTTGATGTGCCCCGGCACAACGCCCGGCCGCTGGATCGTTCGCTGACGTAAGCCCCCCCAGAACGACATCCCGGTCCGCGGCGCCACAGGCCCCGCGGGACCGCGTGTCCACGGGGAAGGCGGCACCCGGACCCCAAACCGGAGCCTCCCCGATGAAGCCGATCCACCGCACCGCCCTCGCCAGCGCGATCGCGCTGGGCCTCGCCGCGCCCGCGTACGCCGCCCCGCAGGGGGACGCGACCGAACTCGAACAGATCGTCGTCACCGGCACCCGCGCCAAGGACCGCACGGTCCTCGAGTCCGCGGTGCCGATCGACGTGATCACGCGCGAGGACCTGCGCCGCGCCGGCGCGGTCGGCCAGGAACTCGGCCAGGTGCTGCAGAACCTGCTGCCGACCTTCAACTTCCCGCGGCAGTCGAACTCCGGCGGCGCCGACCACGTGCGCGCCGGCCAGTTGCGCGGCATGAGCCCCGACCAGGTGCTGGTGCTGGTCAACGGCAAGCGCCGCCACACCTCGGCGATCGTCAACCTGGAGGCGAAGATCGGCAAGGGCACCAACCCGGTCGATTTCAATTCGATCCCGCTGGGTGCGATCGCGCGCATCGAGGTGCTGCGCGACGGCGCCGGCGCGCAGTACGGTTCCGACGCGATCGCGGGCGTGATCAACGTGATCCTCGACGACGCGCCGACCGGCGGCGAGGTCGGCTTCACCTACGGCGCGCACCGCACCGACTTCGAGCCGACCGACGACACCCTGAGCGACGGCCAGACGCGCTCGTTCGACGCCGAGATCGGCATCCCGCTGTCCGAGCGCGGCTTCCTGCGCATCGGTTTCGACTACACCGACCGCGCGCAGACCGAGCGCGGCGGCCCCGACGGCATCCCGTTCTTCGAGCAGCAGACGCCGGCCAACCTCGCCCTGGCGGGGCGGGTGAGCTATCGCCCGGGCGACCCGGCGGTGACCGCCTACAACGGCTGGTTCAACGGCCTGTTCCCGGTGGGCGAGGCCTTCGACCTCTACGCCTTCGGCACCTACAACGACCGCGAGTCGGAAGGTGCGGCGTTCTTCCGCTACCCGGATTCGAGCCAGAACTTCCGCTCGGTCTACCCGCAGGGCTACCGCCCCTTCACCACCGGCGACAATAGCGACCTCGCCGCCACCGTCGGCGCGCGCGGCAGTGGCAGCGCGTGGTCGTGGGACGCGAGCCTCGGCTTCGGCCGCAACGCCTTCGACTTCGGCGTGGCCAATTCGCTCAATGCCAGCCTCGGCCCGACCAGTCCGACGCGCTTCGACCTCGGCCGCTTCGTGTTCGACCAGTTGACCGCCAACCTCGACGCCACGCGCGACATCGCGTTCGGCGACGCCGGCCCGCTGCTGCTGGCGGTCGGCGGCGAACTGCGCCGCGAGACCTACGACACCCGTGCGGGCGATCCGGCGTCCTACGCCGCCGGTCCGCTGACCGACCGTCCGGTCGGTGCCCAGGCCGGTCCCGGCCTGTCGCCCGCCGACGAGGCCGAGTCCTCGCGCACCGTGGTCGGCGCCTACGCCGATCTCTCGGGCAACCTGACCGAGCGCCTGTTCGGCGGCGCGGCGCTGCGCTACGACCGCTACAACGACTTCGGCGATGCGGTCACCGGCAAGCTGTCCGGCCGCTACGAGATCGCGCCGGGCTACGCGATCCGCGGCGCGCTGTCGAACAACTTCCGCGCGCCTTCGCTGGCGCAGAACAGCTTCAACTTCACGGTCACCTCGTTCGGCAGCGGCGGCCAGCTGCGCCGCGTGCGCACGCTGGCCCCGACCAATCCGATCGCGCAGGCGCTGGGCGCGCAGGAACTCGACGCCGAGACCTCGCGCAACGTGTCGCTGGGCTTCACCGCGCAGCCGCTGGACGGCTTCGACGTCTCGCTCGACTTCTTCCAGATCGAGGTCGACGACCGCATCACCCTGTCCGAGCGGATCGGTGGCGACGACGTCAGCGCCTTCATCCAGCGCCAGTTCGGCGTGGCCGGCATCGACTCGGTGAATTTCTTCACCAACCTGGTCGATACCCGCACGCGCGGCGCCGACCTGGTCGGTTCGTGGCGCACCGAGGCCGGCAGCGGCGCCCTCACCGTGACCGGTGCGTTCACCTACGCCAAGACCACCCTGCGCGACGTGCGCGCCAACCCGCCGCAGCTGGCCGGGCTTGGCTTCGACGACACGCTGTTCGGCGTCGAGGAGCGCAACACCCTGCTCGATGCCGCACCGCGCCAGCGCGCGGTGGCCTCGGCGACCTGGGCCAACGACGACTGGACCGTGCTCGGCCGGGTCACGCGCCACGGCAGCACCACCCGCGTGTTCAACTTCGGCGGCGGCTTCGAGCCGGCACAGACCTACGGCGCGAAGTACCAGCTGGACGCCGAAGTCGAGTACCGCTTCGCCAACCGGGTCTCGCTGGCGATCGGCGGCAGCAACCTGACCGACGAGTACCCGGACCTGTCCAGCGACGACATCAACTACTTCGGCAACCTGCCGTACGACGTGCTCTCGCCGATCGGCTTCAACGGCGCGTACTGGTACGCCCGCGTGCGCTACGCCTTCGATTGAGGCCTTGCGTCCGGGCGGGCCTTGCCCGCCCGGACGCCGTCAATCAGGCCTCGGGCTTGGCTTTGGCCTTTGCCTTGGCCTTGCGGGGACGCGCCGGCTTGCGTGCGGCCTTGCGGCCGGATTTCCGGGCGGGCTTGCGCCCCGGTTTGCCGCGGCGGGCCTCGGCGGGCTTTTCCGCCGCTTCCGGCGCGGCGCCACCGGCGCCTTCGAGGCGCGCCTGGATCTCGCGTTTGCCGACGCCGCGCAGGGCGGCCAGCGCGGCGAGCTGCTCGCGCCGCGGGGTCGCCTTCTTGGCTTCCCAGTTGTAGACCGACTGCCCGGTCACGCCGAGCAGCTTGCCGAGGTCGCCGGCCGACAGGCCGAGCCGCTTGCGCAGGGTCTTGAGGCCGCGGGCCTGGAAACGCAGATTGCCGGCCCCGGCGTCGTCGCCGGCCGCCACCGTCGCGGGGGCGCGGCCGATCCGGCTGCCGAGGGACTTGACCTGCTTCTCGAGGCGCACGATCTGCTGCCGCAGCGCGGCGATGTGCTTGCGATGCGCCGCCGCGGCCTTTTTCAGCGCCGCGTTCTGCCGGCGCGCCTCGCGGCGCGACAGGCGGGCGATCTCGTCCTTGAGCAGGGCTCCGATGTTGGGCATGGGTCTGCTCCGTGGGGTCAAACCCCTACGTTAGCCGACCGCGCCCGGTTCGGCCACCCGCGGGGTCGGCCCCCCCCCCCCCCCGGCGGCCTCGGCCCCCGGCGCCGGCCTCCAGCGAAACC
>JAJTHZ010000029.1 GCA_021299185.1 Lysobacteraceae bacterium
CCGGCGTCGGCGTCGGCGCGCGGGCCGCGCTTGGCGCCCGGACGCTTGGCCGGCGGGCGGCGGTCGCCGGCCTGCTTGCGCGGCGGGGCGGCGCGGCGCTTGTTGGCGTCGTCCTTGGCCACCGGGTTGCCATCGGCGTCGAGTTCGACGAACTCGTCCTTGGCCTCGGCGGCGCTGATCGGGGCAGCCGACTTGCCTTCCAGCACCGCGTCGGCGGCGGCGCGGGCGTACAGCTGCACGGCGCGGATCGCGTCGTCGTTGCCCGGGATGGCGTAGTCGACCAGCTTCGGGTCGTAGTTGGTGTCGACCACCGCGACCACCGGGATGCCGAGCTTGCGCGCTTCCTCGATCGCGATGTTCTCGTGGCCGATGTCGATCACGAACAGCGCGTCGGGCAGCGAGCCCATGTTCTTGATGCCGCCAAGCGACTTCTCCAGCTTCTCGCGCTCGCGGCGCAGCTGCAGGGCCTCGTGCTTGACGAAGCGCTCGATCGAGCCGTCGGTCTCCATCGCCTCGAGTTCCTTCAGGCGCGAGATCGACTGCTTGACGGTGCGGAAGTTGGTCAGCATGCCGCCGAGCCAGCGGTGCGAGACGAACGGCATGCCGCAGCGCGCGGCTTCCTCGCGCACCGCGTCGCGGGCCGAGCGCTTGGTGCCGACGAACATCACGGTGCCGCGCTTCTGCGCGATGCCCGAGATGAAGTTCATCGCGTCGGTGAACAGCGGCAGCGTCTTCTCGAGGTTGATGATGTGGATCTTGCCGCGCGCGCCGAAGATGTACGGCGCCATGCGGGGATTCCAGTAGCGGGTCTGGTGGCCGAAGTGCACGCCAGCTTCGAGCATCTGGCGCATGGTCACGGATGGCATGGGGATATCTCCGATGCAATGGAGCGTCGCCGCGCGTTCGAGGGCGGTCGGGCTCCGGGGTTGGGGCCTCCACGCATCCGCCGGCAGCGACCCACTGGGGGCACCCCGATGCCGGTGACGATGGCGTGTGTGGATTGGGGTCCCGGGGGACCCTCCGGACCGGCGTCCCGGTCGCCCGGTGCGCTGGTTCCGTGCCGGACCCGTCGAAAACCCGGGCGCCAAGCCTGCGAAGCATAACCCGGCCGGCCCGCCGGCGGCAAATCGACCGGCCCTGACGGCGCGCGGGCCGCCCAGTTGATAAAGTCGGCGCCGGACCCCAGCCCGCGAGCCCCGGCCGCGACCGCCCCCGATGAAAGACGCCGTCCGCCCCATGAACGTCGCCGTGAAGACGCGCGAACAGATCGAGAAGATGCGCGTCGCGGGGCAACTCGCGGCCGAAGTGCTGGCCATGATCGGCGAGCACGTGAAGCCCGGGGCCACCACCGAGGACCTCGACCGCATCTGCCACGACTGGATCGTCAACCGGCAGAAGGCGATCCCGGCCAACCTCGGCTACCGCGGCTTCCCCAAGACCATCTGCACCTCGGTCAACAACGTCATCTGCCACGGCATCCCCAGCCCGGCCAAGCTGCTCAAGGCCGGGGACATCATCAATATCGACGTCACCGTGATCCGCGACGGCTGGCACGGCGACACCAGCCGCATGTATTTCGTCGGCGAGCCGTCGGTGATGGCGCGGCGCCTGGTCGAGACCACCCACGAGGCAATGTGGCGCGGCATCAAGGCGGTGCGCCCCGGCGCCACGCTCGGCGACGTCGGCGCCGCGATCCAGCGCTTCGCGGAAGCGCAGCGCTTCTCGGTGGTGCGCGAGTACTGCGGCCACGGCATCGGGCAGGTCTACCACGAGGACCCGCAGGTCCTGCACTACGGCGAGCCGGGCGCCGGCCTGCGCCTCGTGCCGGGCATGACCTTCACCGTCGAGCCGATGGTCAACGAGGGCAGCCGGCTGACGCGCCTGCTGCCCGATGGATGGACCGTGGTGACCCGCGACCAGAAGCTGTCCGCGCAGTGGGAGCACACGATCGCCGTCACCGAGGACGGTTTCGACGTGCTGACCCTGATCCCCGGCGACCGCGTGCCGGGATGACCCGCCTGCCCGCGCCCGCCGACGCCGAACGCTGGTGGCCGGCGGGCCGCGCCGAGACCCTGCAGGCGCCGCGCGGCGTGCGCGAGGCGGTCGAGCGCGCCGACGCCGCGCTGGCGCAGGCGCTCACCGACGGCGAATCGATCGAACGCGTCGTCGCCCTGCGCGCCTGGGTCATCGAGCAGGCGGTGCTGGTGGTCTGGCAGCGCGTGGTCGGTGCCGCGCCGGGCGTCGCGCTGGTCGCGGTCGGCGGCTTCGGGCGCGGCGAACTGCACCCGCGCTCCGACGTCGACCTGCTGGCCCTGGTTGCGCCGCGCCGCGATCCCGCGCTGTCCACCGCGCTGGAGCGCTTCTTCGCCGCCCTGTGGGACGAGGGACTCGCGGTCGGCCACGCGGTGCGCACCGCGGCCGAGTGCGAGGACGCCGCGCGCGGCGACCTGACGGTGATGACCAACCTGCTCGAGAACCGCCTGATCGCCGGCGCGCACGACCTCCATGCCGACCTGCAGGCCGCGATCGACCCGCGCCGCGTGTGGCCGGCGGATGCCTTCGCCGCCGGCAAGCGCGCCGAGCAGCAGGCGCGCCATGCGCGCTACCACGACACCGCGTACAACCTCGAGCCGAACCTCAAGGACGGCCCGGGCGGCCTGCGCGACCTGCAGACCGTGGTCTGGATCGCGCGCCGCCAGCTCGGGCTGGCCAGCATCGAGGCGCTGCGCGACGCCGGCCTGCTCAGCGCCGAGGAATACGGCGCGCTGGCGCGCTCGCGCGCCACCCTGTGGCGGATCCGCTTCGCCCTGCACCACCTCGCGCGGCGCGGCGAGGAGCGCCTCGTGTTCGAGCACCAGCGCGAACTGGCGCGGCTGTTCGGCCTGCGCGACGAGCATCCGCAGAACCTCGCCGTCGAGCAGTTCATGCAGGGCTACTACCGCGCGGCGATGACCGTCGGCCGACTCAACGAACGCCTGCTGCAGCGCCTCGACGAACTGCGCGAGGCACCGCCCGGTGGCGCGCCCGCCGAGCCGATCGACGACGAGTTCGCGGCGGTGGGCGCTTTCCTCGACCTGCGCGACCCGCACCGGTTCGAACGCCAGCCGGCGGCGACGCTGCGCGCGTTCCGCGTGCTGCTCGACCGCCCCGACCTGCAGGGCCTGCGCTCGACCCTGCTGGCGCGGCTGGACGCGGTGCTGCCCACGCTGGCCGATGCGCTGCGCGCCGATCCCGAGGCCAACGCCGCCTTCCTCGCCATCATCCGCCACCCCGGCGCGGTGGCCCACATCCTGCAGCGCATGAGCCGCTACGGCGTGCTCGGTGCGTTCCTGCCGGCGTTCGGCAAGGTCGCCGGGCGCATGCAGTACGACCTGTTCCACGTGTACACGGTCGACCAGCACACGCTGTTCGTGATCCGCAACGTGCGCCAGTACGCCGATCCCGCGGCGGCCGGCGCGCTGCCCCTGCCGTGCGAGGTCTATTCCCGCCTGCGCCGTCCGGAACTGCTGCTGCTGGCCGCGCTGTTCCACGACATCGCCAAGGGCCGCGGCGGCGACCATTCGGAACTCGGCGAGGCCGACGCGCGCGCGTTCTGCGAGCGCATCGGGCTGTCGAGCGCCGACGCCGACCTGGTCGGCTGGCTGGTGCGGCAGCACCTGACGATGTCGGTGACCGCGCAGAAGCAGGACATCACCGACCCGCGCGTGGTGCACCGCTTCGCCGGCATCGTGACCGACATCGAGCGCCTCGACCACCTCTACCTGCTGACCGTGGCGGACATCCGCGCGACCAGCCCGAAGCTGTGGAACTCGTGGAAGGACCGCCTGCTGGCCGAGCTGTACCAGTCCGCGCATTACGTGCTGGCGCGCGGCCTGGAGCACCCGGTCAACGCCAGCCAGCGGATCGCCGAGGCGCGGGTGGCCGCGCTGGTGGCGCTGGGCCCGGCGCGGCTCGACGTGCAGCGCATCGAGGCGCTGTGGGCGGAGTTCCCGCCGGACAGCTTCCTGCGCTATTCGCCGGACCAGATCGCCTGGCAGACGCGCGCGATCGTCGCCGCCGGCACCATGCCGGTGGTGGCGGTGCGCCGCTCGCCGGAGCGCGGCACCACCGAACTGTTCGTCTACTCGGCCGACAAGGACGGCTTGTTCGCCACCATCGCCGCGGTGATCGACCGCATGCAGCTCAACGTGGTCGAGGCGCGCATCGTGACCTCGGCCGCCGGCCACACGCTCGACACCTTCCAGTTGCTGGAGGAGGACGGCACGCCGGTCGCCGACGCCGCACGCGAGAACCAACTGGTCGCGCGCCTGCGCGACGAGCTGTCGCACGACGTGCTCAGCCTCAAGCCCGCGCGCCGCGCCGCCAGCCGTCGGCAGAAGCAGTTCCACGTGCCGCTGCGCACCGAGTTCGACTTCGCGCCGTCGGGCCGCACCCAATTGGCCCTGGTCTGCTCCGACCGGCCGGGCCTGCTGGCCCACGTGTCGGCCGCGCTGCGCGAGTGCAACCTGCGCGTGCACGACGCGCGCATCGCCACCTTCGGCGAGCGGGTCGAGGACTTCTTCGAACTCACCGACCAGCACGACCGCGCGCTCAACGCCACCCAGCTCGATGCGCTGCGCGAGGCCCTGCGCCGCCACATCGACAACGCCTCCGGAACCGACGCCCGCCATGACCTCCAGCCCGCTTGAGCAGACCATCGACGATGCCTTCGCGCGGCGCGACGCGCTGTCGGCGGAGGAGATCCGCGACCGCGTGCAGCCCGCGGTGGAGCGCGCGCTCGCCATGCTCGAGTCTGGCGAGGCCCGCGTGGCCGAGCCGCGCGGCGTCGGGCAGTGGAGCGTCAACCAGTGGCTCAAGAAGGCGGTGCTGCTGTCGTTCCGCCTGCGCGGCAACCAGGTGATGCCCGGTGCACCGGCGCCCTACTGGGACAAGGTGCCGCTGAAATACCAGGACTGGGACGAAGCCGCGTTCCGCGCCGGCGGCGCGCGCGTGGTGCCGGGCGCGATCGTGCGACGCGGTGCCCACATCGGCCGCGACGTGGTGCTGATGCCGAGCTTCGTCAACATCGGCGCGCACGTGGGCGAATCCACCATGGTCGACACCTGGGCCACGGTCGGCTCCTGCGCGCAGATCGGCGCGCGCGTGCACCTGTCCGGGGGCGCCGGCATCGGCGGCGTGCTCGAACCGCTGCAGGCCGGACCCACGATCATCGAGGACGACTGCTTCATCGGCGCGCGCTCGGAAGTGGTCGAGGGCGTGGTGGTCGAGCGCGGCAGCGTGGTCGGCATGGGCGTGTTCATCGGCCAGAGCACCCGCATCTACGACCGCGCCACCGGCGAGGTCCACTACGGCCGCGTGCCCGCCGGCAGCGTGGTGGTGTCCGGCTCGCTGCCCGCCGCCGACGGCAGCCACTCGCTGTATTGCGCGGTGATCGTCAAGCGGGTGGATGAGAGGACGAGGGCGAAGACGTCGTTGAACGAGCTTCTTCGCGACTGACCGTGCGGCGAAGGGCGCCGCGTCGGTGGAGCGAGGGGTCAGGGTATAGGGCCCAGGGTATAGGGCCCAGGGCCCAGTCAAGCGCCCGCGGTGTGACGTGTGTCGGCAGCCGACTGCCGCATCCGCGCGGAACGCCCCGACCCCGCCGCACGCTGCTTCTACTGGGCCCTATATCCTGCCAGCGCTACTCGCGCTGGCGTTCAGCGGGCCGCCGCGGTGCGGCGGCAATTCCCGCTTCACCCCTGGGCCCTGGGCCCTGATCCACAACCAAGGCGCAACCCCCGATCCCAACATGACAGACGTCCAGGCAACCCTCTACGGCCTCTCCAAATGCGACACGTGCACCAAGGCGCGCCGCTGGCTGGAGCGCTTCGGCATCCCGTTCCAGTTCGTCGACTACCGCGAGCAGCGCGTGCCGCCGGAGATGCTGAAGGACTGGGCCGGGCAACTCGGCGGCTTCGATGCGCTGCTCAATCGGCAGTCGACCACCTGGCGCGAACTGCCGCCGGCGCGCAAGCAGCCGGGCAGCGCGCCGGAGTACCTGCTGCTGATCCGCGAGCACCCGACCCTGGTCAAGCGGCCGGTGCTGGTGAAGGGCGGCGCGGTCACGCTGGGTTTCACCGACTCGCTGTACAAGCGGGTGTTCGGGATCTGAAGCGGGGAGCGCGATGGACGAGGTGCTGGACCTCACGATCGACCTGTGCCGGCGGCCGTCGGTGACGCCGGACGACGCCGGGTGCCAGGCGCTGGTCGCCGCGCGCCTGCAGGCGGCCGGGTTCGCCGTCGAGTCGCTGCGCCACGGCGCGGTCGACAACCTGTGGGCGACGCATGGCAGCGGCGGCCCGGTGCTGGTGTTCCTCGGCCACACCGACGTGGTGCCGCCGGGGCCGCTGGACCGATGGTCGTCGGCGCCGTTCGAGCCGACGCTGCGCGACGGCCTGCTGTACGCGCGCGGCGCGGCCGACATGAAGGGCAACGTGGCGGCGATGACGCTCGCACTGTGCGACTTCGTGGCCGCGCACCCGCGCCACCCGGGAACCGTCGCGCTGCTGCTGACCAGCGACGAAGAGGGCGAGGCGGTCGACGGCGTGCGCCGCGTGGCCGAGGAGTTCACCCGCCGCGGCCAGCGCATCGACTGGTGCGTGGTCGGCGAGCCCAGCGCCAAGACCGACCTCGGCGACGTGATCCGGGTTGGCCGGCGCGGTTCGCTGCACGGGCACCTCGTGGTGCGCGGCGTGCAGGGCCACGTCGCCTATCCGCAGATGGTCGTCAACCCGATCCACCGCATCGCGCCGGCGCTGGCCGAACTCGCCGCGCGCGAGTGGGATGCCGGCAACGCGCTGTTCCCGCCGACCAGCTTCCAGGTGTCCAACATCCATGCCGGCACCGGCACCTACAACGTGGTGCCGGGTGAACTCGCGCTCGACTTCAACTTCCGCTTCGGCACCGCATCCACCGCGGAAGGCCTGATGCAGGCGGTCGAGGCCGTGCTGGTGCGCCACGACCTCGACTACGCCATCCGCTGGGAACTTTCCGGTGCGCCGTTCGCCACCGCGCCGGGCCTGCTCACCGGCGCGGTGCGCGCGGCGATCCGCGAGGTCACCGGCATCGAGGCGGTGGGCGACACCGGCGGCGGCACCTCGGACGGCCGCTTCATCGCGCCGCTGGGCGCGCAGGTGGTCGAGGTCGGCCCGGTCAACGCCAGCATCCACAAGATCGACGAGCACGTGCGGGTCGACGACCTGCCGCGGCTGCGCCGCATCCACCGCGGGATCGTCGAACGCCTGCTGCTGTGACGTCGCGGCCGCGCGCGCTCAGGCGCGCCCGGCCGGATGGAAAGCGAATGCGTCCAGGCGCAGCGCGGCGTACTCGACGGCTCGGTGCCAGCGCTCCGCCCGCGGTGCCGGGCCGGCGGCGCCCCAGGCCACGAACAGCGGCAGCAGGTGCTCCGGCGTGGGATGGTTGGCTTGCGCGTGCGGCGCGCGCTCGCGCCACCCGATCACGTCGGCGCAATCGCGCGCCAGCAGGCGCTCGCCCAGCCAGTCGGCGAAGGCCGCGGCGACGGGCGAGGGCGCGGCGCCCGGGTCGTGCCAGCGCAGCGCGCCGAGTTCGTGGGTCATCCCGCCCGAGCCGAGCACGAGCACGTCCTCGGCCGGCAGGAAGGACAGCGCGCGCCCGAGCGCGGCGTGCGCGGCCGCGTCGGCGCGCGGGTCGATCGAGAGCGTCACCACCGGTCGATCGGCGGCCGGGAACATGCGTCGCAGCGGGACCCACGCACCGTGGTCGAGGCCGTGCCCGCCGTCGATGCGGGCCGGCAGTCCGGCGTCGCGCAGCGCATCGGCGATGCGGCCCGCCAGAATGGCATCGCCGCGCGCCGGGTAGCGGATCGCCGACAGCGCGGCGGGAAAACCGGAGAAATCGTGCACGGTGGGCGGCGCCGGGTGCGCACCGACCCGGGTCGCCGGCGCGAGGTCGTGGGCGCTCGCCACCACCACCGCGCGCACGGCGTCGAGACGCGCGCCGAGCCCGTCGAGGAAGCGCGCGGTCGGCGAATCCTCCAGCGCGAGCATCGGCGAACCGTGCGAAACGAACAGGGATGGCACCATCACCGCATGATGCGCGTTGCGGGCCCGGCCCGGAATCCGCAACATGCGCAGGCCTTCATTGCACGGGCGCAAGCCGCCGTGGCCGAACAACTCGACTGGAACGACCTGCGCTACTTCCTCGCCATCGCGCGCGCCGGCAGCCTCGCGGGCGCGGCGCAGGCGCTGGGCGTCAACCACTCGACCGTGTTCCGGCGCCTCAACGCGTTCGAGGACCGCCTCGGCGTGCGCCTGTTCGAGCGCCTGCCCGAGGGCTACGCGCCGACGCCCGAGGGCGAGGACATCCGCCGCCACGCCGAGGCGATGGACGAGCCGGTCAACGCGCTGGCGCGCAGCGTGGCGGGCCGCGACGGACGGCTGTCGGGCCGCATCCGCCTCACCACCGCGTCCACGCTCGCCTCCGACTACGTGGCGGGCTACGTGCGCGCCTTCCGCGACCGCTATCCGGACATCCAGGTCGAGATCGCCACCGGCGACCACGACTTCGACCTCAACCGCCGCGAGGCCGACGTCGCCCTGCGCGCCACGCAGAGCCCGCCCGAGCAACTGGTCGGGCGCAAGGTGCTGGAACTGCCGTGGTACGTCTGCGCCGGGAAGGAGAGCATCGCGCGGCACGGCGCGCCGGCGTCGATGGCCGACCTCGGCAATTTCCCGCTGATCGGCGCCGACGACGGCTTCGTGCGCCTGCCACCCTATGCGTGGCTGCGGCGGACCTTCGCCGAGGGCCAGTTCGCGGCGCGGGCGGGGGACATCGCCACCATCCGCGCCCTGACCCTGGCCGGGCTGGGCGTGACCGTGTTGCCGGGCGACCAGTACTGTTCCGAACTGGTGCACCTGTTCCCGGTCGAGCCCGCCTTCGTCGGGCAGCTGTGGCTGCTCACCCATCCCGACCTGCGCCACGTGGCGCGCATCCGGTCCTTCATGGATTTCCTGGCCGAGTCCCTGCGCGCCGACCCGCGGATCGCCCCGCGGGCGCTGCCGGTGGCCCCCCGTTCCTGACCCGCCCGGTGCCGGTAACGTGGGCTGGCGCCACGATGAAAGTCGCCCGCCGATGTTATAAGGGTCGCGCGGCGCGGTGGGGGACTCCGTTAGCGCCGCGTTAAGATGTTGATCTATAATCCGGTGGCCCGGCAGGGGACCGGCTCGAACACCCATTCAGGAACACCAGAGGAGAGGTAGCACCATGACCCGCAAGCATCTGTTTGCCGCGATCGCGCTCGGCCTTGGGGCCGCTGGCGCCGTGCAGGCGCAGGACTACGACGACCGTTGGTACGTCGCGCCCTACGCCGGCTACTACAACAACGACGATGATCGCCTCAGCGACAGCGGCACCGTGCTGCTGGGCATCGGGATCGGTCGCTACATCGCGCCGAACACCTCGATCGACGTGTTCATCGACCGCACCCAGCGCGGTGCGAACGAGGAAGGCACGATCCTGTTCGGCACCGACGACGCGATGGACAGCACGCTCATCGGCGTCGCGCTGCGCCACTACTTCGGCAGCGGCGACTGGCAGCCGTACGTGATGGGCGGCGTGGGCCTGTCGAACCACCGTAACGGCGTCGAGGACGGCTGGGATCCGGCGGTCCAGGTCGGCGGCGGCCTGCAGTACGCCTTCAACGCCGACACCAAGTTCCGCGCCGAGCTGTTCGGCCGCCACGACATGGACGGCGACTCGGTCCCCGGCAGCGACAACTTCACCGACTTCGGCATCAACCTGGGCGTGACGATGGCGCTCGGCGCGGCGCCGGAAGCCCCGGCCCCGGCCGCTCCGCCCCCGGCGCCGACCCCGGCCCCGGCTCCGGCCGAGCCGCCGCCGCCGGCCGAGCCGGAGAACGTGGTCATCGACCTGCGTGGCGTCGAGTTCGAGTTCGACCGTCCGCGTCCGGGCCAGGAGACCTCGGTCGACACCGCCGGCCTGCTGCCGGGTTCGATCGAGATCCTCGACCAGGCGGTCGACGTGCTGACCCGCTACCCGAACATCTCGGTGGAAGTCGCCGGCCACACCGACTCGACCGGTTCGGATGCCTACAACCAGACGCTGTCGGAGCGCCGCGCCCGCGTGGTGTACGACTATCTGGTCGGCAAGGGCATTGCGGCCTCGCGCCTGGTGGGTCCGAACGGCTACGGCGAAGCCCGTCCGATCGACACCAACGACACCAAGGAAGGCCGTCAGCGCAACCGTCGCACCGAGCTGGGCGTGCAGAAGTAAGCCGCTCCGCGGTACGAGTGGTACCCGAAGGGCCCGCCGCAAGGCGGGCCCTTTGCTTTGGGCGGCCCGGTCGGCCGGCCCGTGCGGCTGCCAGCGGCGGCGGCGCGTGCGGTCGTTCGCGCGGTCTGCTCAGCGGGCGGTGACGGGACCCGCGGCAAGCAGCCGCGCAAGCTCCGGTTCGGGCAGCGGTCGCGCCAGCAGGAAGCCCTGCAGCAGGTCGGCGCCGCGCTCGCGGAAGAACGCCACCTGGCCTTCGCGCTCGATGCCTTCCGCCACCACGCGCAGGCCGAGGCTGTGGCCGAGTTGCACCAGGGCGGAGGCGATCGCCGCGTCGCGGGCCTGGCTTTCGACCCCCGCGGTGAAGCTCTGGTCGATCTTCAGGGTGTCGGCGGCGAGATGGCGCAGCTGGCTCATCGACGAGTAGCCGACGCCGAAGTCGTCCAGCGCCAGCGCCACGCCGAGCGCGCGGATGCGCTCGATGATGCGGGCCGCCTGCTCGAGGTCGCGCATCGCCGTGCCCTCGGTGATCTCCAGCTCCAGCAGTCGCGCCGGTGCGCCGCTGGCGGCCAGTTCGGCGGCCACGCCGTCGGCGAAGCCCGGGGCCTCGAAGGTCTGCGCGGCGATGTTGACCGCGATCCGCAGCGGGTTGCCGGCCGCCGCGCGTCGCGTGCAGCAGCGGCAGGCCTCGCCGAGCACGAAGCGATCGATCTTCGACAGCAGGTTGCCGCCCGCCGCGGCGGCGAGGAACTCGCCCGGCAGCAGCAGGCCGCGCCGCGGGTGGCGCCAGCGCACCAGGGCCTCGGCGGCGACGATCCGGCCTTCGCGGTCGACCATCGGCTGGTAGTGCACTTCGAGTTCGCCGGCGTCCATCGCGCGGCGCAGTTCCGCTTCCAGCAGCAGGTTCTCGCGCCCGGCGTTGCCGAGGTTGCGGCTGAACGGCGCCCAGCGGTTGCCACCGGCCGCGGCCGCACCGGACTGCGCGGCACTGGCGGCGGACACCAGCGCCTCCGCGGTATCGCCGTCGGCCGGGAACTGCGCGAGGCCGAGCGAACAGGTCACCGGCAGCAGCGAGCCGCCCGGCGCGGTGAGCGCGAGCCCGAGCTGGCCGAGCAGGGCATCGGCGCGCCGTCCGGCCTCGCCGGCATCGGCCACCGGCGCCAGCACCAGCACCAGGCGATCGTCGTCCAGCTGTCCCATCAGGGCGCCGGTGCCGAGCCATTCGCCGAGCCGCACCGCGAGGCGCGCCACCAGCCCGTCCACCGCGGCATCGTCGAGCGCCGCGCGCAGCGCGCGCACGCGGTCTGGGCGCGCCACCAGCACCGCGAGGCGCTCGCCGCGCACGTCGGCCTCGATCAGGCGTTCCACCAGGCGTTCGACGAACAGGTGCCGGTTGGGCAGCCCGGTGCGCGGGTCGAAGAAGGTCAGCCGTTCCACTTCGCCGGCCGCGCCTTCCGCGCGCCGCCGCTCGTCGTCGTGCAGCCAGACCACGAGGCCGGTGCCGATGGCGCCGACGGCCGCGAGGTCGACGAAATTGAGCCAGGGGCTGGCCGCCATGGACTCCATCGGCACGACCGGCGAGACGATCGCGGCGAAGTTGAGCAGCGAGACCAGGCTGAAGCCGAGGAAGGCCAGCGCCACGATCCGCTGGCCGACCGAGGCATTGCGCCACGGCTGCCCCGCGAGCAGTGCCACCGCGACCCCGAGGTAGGTCGCCGCGGCCACGAAGTAGCGCAGGCCCACGCGCATGAACACGCGCTCGCGCACCGCCGCGGGGTCGAAGGCATAGGCCAGGGTCGCGATGACCCCGAGTGCGACCGCGCCGGCGAGCACGGAGCGGGTCAGCCAGCTCGGTGGCGCCATGCCGCCGCGCAGGGCGAGCGTGCCGAGGACCAGGGTCGCGACGTGCACGTAGACCGCGACCTGTGACAGCACCGAAGGGATGGTGCGCACGGCCGTGGCGTCGGCCCCGCGGCGGGCCAGCAGCAGCGCGGCGGCGGAGCCGACCAGGAACAGCGCCAGCGCGTAGAAGCTGGCCGACCAGAACTGCAGGTGCGGCCGTCGGTAGACGCGGTGGTAGTACGCGAAGAGCGTGCCGAGGCCGAGGCCCAGCAGGGCCTGCAGCGCGGACAACAGGGCGACGACGCTGGGTGGTTGCTCGATCATGGCGGACGTGGCGGCGACGCCGCTGGAGCGATCATAACCGTTCGCCCGCGGCATTGCGGCGCGCGCGCGTTTTCGTGCCTAATGCCGGCCCGCTTCCCGCCCGGAGTCCCGCATGCGCGTCGCCGTCGCCCCCGTCCTGCTGCTCGTCGCGGCGTTCGCCCGCATGCCGGTCGCCGTCGCGGCCGAGGGCATGTGGCAACCGCGCCAGTTGCCGGCCATCGCCGATGCGCTCACCGCCGCCGGCTACGACCGCGATCCGCGCGCGATCGCCGACCTCGATCGCCACCCGATGGACGCGGTGGTCAGCATCGGCGGCTGCAGCGCGTCGTTCGTGTCGCCGGAAGGGCTGGTGGTGACCAACCACCACTGCGCCTACGGCACGATCCAGATCAACTCCACCGGCGAGCGCAACCTGCTGCGCGACGGCTTCCTCGCCGCCGACCGCGCCGCCGAACTGCCGGGCGATCCGAACCTGCGCGTGTTCGTCACCGACCGCATCGACGACGTGACCGCCGAGGTGCGCGCCGCGATCGACGCCGCCGGCGACGACGGCGCGGCCGCATGGGCAGCCTACGATGCGAAGTCGAAGGCGCTGGTGGCCGCCTGCGAGGCCGCCGGTCCCTATCGCTGCGAACTGGCCACCTTCCACGGCGGCCTCGAGTTCAACCTGGTGCGGCAGCTGGAGATCCGCGACGTGCGGCTGGTGCATGCCCCGGCCGGCGCGATCGGCAAGTTCGGCGGCGACGTCGACAACTGGATGTGGCCGCGCCACACCGGCGACTACGCGTTCCTGCGCGCCTACGTCGACCGCGACGGCAAGCCCGCCGCGCCGTCGAAGGACAACGTGCCGTATCGCCCCAAGTCGTGGCTGCGCATCGCCAGCGAGGGCCCGAAGGCCGGCGATTTCGTGATGGTGGCCGGCTATCCGGGCCGCACCAACCGCTGGCGGCTGTCGGAGGAACTGGAGGACACGATCGCGTGGACGATGCCCACCGTGATCGCCGCCAACCGCGAGACCCTGCGCATCATCGACGAGGCCACGCGCGATCGGCCGGACGCAGCGGTAAAGTACGCCAGCGCGGTCGCCGGCCTGAACAACACGCTGAAGAACTTCGAGGGGCAACTGGCCGGCTTCTCCACGGTCGGTGGCAAGCAGCAGCGCCGCCGCAAGGCGCTGGCCGAAGGCGCGATGGCGATGCAGTTGCAGGCGGCCGGGGACGCCACCGCCACCGCCCGCGTGGCCGCGCTGCGCGCGCAGATCGCCGCCAACCGCGCGCGCCGCGAGCGCGACTTCGCGGTCGGCGCGATCGTGCCGCTCGCCGCCGGGACCACGCGCAGCGGCGGCACCGGCCTGTTGGCGACCGCCAGCGACCTGTACCGGCTCGCGCTGGAGCGCGGCAAGCCCGATGCGCAGCGCGAGGCCGGCTTCCAGGCGCGCGACGAGGTGCGCATCAGGGGCCGCCTGGAGGCCTTCGACCGTCGCTACGATCCGGCCGTCGACCGCGCGCTGCTGCGCCATCGGATCACGGCCTACGCCGCGCTGCCGGCGGCGAGCCGGCTGCCGGAGTTCGACGCCTGGCTCGGGATTTCCGGCGACCAGCCCGACCTCGCCGGCGTCGACGCGCGGCTCGACGCGCTGTATGCCGGCACCCGGCTCGGCGACGCCAAGACCCGCATGGGCTGGTTCGAGGCCGGCCCGGACGCGCTGCGCGATTCGGGCGACAGCGCCCTTGCGCTGGTCGCCGCGCTGCAGCCGGCGATCGCGCGCATCGAGGCGGAAGCGAAGGCCGCCGCGGGCCGCGATCTCGCGCTGCGCCCGGCGTGGATGCAGGCGATGATCCGCTTCCAGCAGGGGCAGGGGCGGGCGGTCTATCCGGACGCCAACGGCACGCTGCGCGTGACCTACGGCAACATCAAGGGCTACGCGCCGCGCGACGGCGTGACCTACCTGCCGTTCACCACGCTGGCCGGGATCGTCGAGAAGACCACCGGCGTGGAGCCGTTCGATACCCCGGCCAAGCAGATCGATGCGATCGGCAAGCGCCAGGGAGCCGACCTGCGCGACGCCGCGCTCGGCGACGTTCCGGTCAACTTCCTGTCGGACCTCGACGTCACCGGCGGCAACTCCGGCTCGCCGACGCTCAATGCGCGGGGCGAGCTGGTCGGCCTGCTGTTCGACATGACCTGGGAATCCGTCGCCTCCAACTGGGTGTTCAACCCGGCGCTCACGCGCGCGATCCACGTCGATGCGCGCTACATGGTGTGGGTGATGCGCGAGGTCGACGGCGCCACCCACTTGCTGCGCGAGATGGGCGTGGCCGACGCCCGCTGAGGCATGCACGCCGAGCGCCGCCCCGCCGCGGTCTTCCTCATGGGGCCGACCGCCTCGGGGAAGACCGCGCTGGCGGTCGATCTGGCGCGGCGGTTCCCGCTGTCGGTGGTCAGCGTCGATTCGGCGCTGGTCTACCGCGGGCTGGACGTGGGCAGCGCCAAGCCCGATGCCGCCACCCGCGCCGCCGTGCCGCACGCGCTGGTCGACATCCGCGAGCCGGAAGACCCGTATTCGGCGGCCGACTTCCGTCGCGACGCGCTCGTCGCGATGGGGTCGGCGCGCGCCGACGGCAGGGTGCCGCTGCTGGTGGGCGGCACCGGGCTGTACTTCGCCGCGCTCGAGCGTGGCCTGTCCGCGCTGCCCGCCGCCGATCCGGTGCTGCGCGCGCGGCTCGAAGCCGAGGCCGGCGCGGTCGGCTGGGCCGCGATGCACGAGCGGCTGGCGCGGCTCGATCCGGCCGCCGCGGCGCGCATCCACCGCAACGACCCGCAACGCATCCAGCGGGCGCTGGAAGTGATCGAACTCACCGGCCGTCCGCTGTCGGCGCAGCAGCAGGGGCCCGGCAAGCGCCTGCCGTGGCGGGTGCTCAAGCTCGCCCTGCTGCCGGACCGCGCCGTGCTGCATGCGCGGATCGCGGCGCGCTTCTGCGCGATGGTCGACGCCGGCCTGCTGGCCGAGGTCGCGGCCCTGCGCCGGCGGCCCGGGCTTCGCGCCGACGCGCCGTCGATGCGCGCGGTCGGCTACCGGCAGGCCTGGGAACACCTCGACGGCGCGACCACCCGTGACGACTTCATCCAGCGCGGCATCCACGCCACGCGCCAGTTGGCCAAGCGGCAGGTGACCTGGCTGCGCGGCGAGCACGATGCGTTCACGCTGGCGGCGGATGGTGGCGACGCAGCGCATCGGATCGCCGGGTTCCTCGACCCGATCACGACGCCGTGACGCGCCGCGGTTGAACTTGGTCCCGGCGCCACCATACCTTAGGCGTTCCGCGGCGCTGCCGCTGGCTTGGCCCGGCGCCCATTTGGCCGGGCCGCATGGCGGACGCCCACGGCACCGGGCGGCCCGCGAATGGACGACAACCAGGAGAACAACATGTCCAAGGGTCAATCGCTGCAGGATCCGTTTCTCAACGCGCTGCGGCGTGAGCGGGTGCCGGTGTCGATCTACCTGGTCAACGGCATCAAGCTGCAGGGGACCATCGAGTCCTTCGACCAGTTCGTGGTCCTGCTGCGCAACACCGTGAGCCAAATGGTCTACAAGCACGCCATCTCCACCGTCGTGCCGTCGCGCAACGTCCGCATCGGCGGCGAGCACGGCCACGGCCCGGCCGAGGGCGAGGAACCCACCTGAACGCGGCTTCCGGCACCAGCGCGCTGTTCGAGCGCTCGCGGGGCGGCGAGCGCGCCCTGCTCCTGCAGCCCGTGCACGGGCGGGAGGACGCCGAGGAGGCGCTCGCCGAACTGGGAGAACTCGCCCGGTCGGCCGGCGCCGAGGTGCTCGGCGCGCTCACCGCGCGCATCGACAAGCCCAACCCGCGCTACTACGTCGGCTCCGGCAAGGCGGAGGAGGTCCGCGCCGAGCGCGAGCGCCTCGGCGCCGACGTGGTGCTGGTCAACCATGCGCTGAGCCCGGTGCAGGAGCGCAACCTCGAGAAGCTGATGCAATGCCGGGTGGTCGACCGCACCGGCCTGATCCTCGACATCTTCGCCCAGCGCGCGCGCAGCCACGAAGGCAAGCTGCAGGTCGAGCTCGCGCAGTTGAAGCACATGAGCACGCGCCTGGTGCGCGGCTGGACCCACCTCGAGCGCCAGCGCGGCGGCGCGATCGGCCTGCGCGGCCCGGGCGAGACCCAGCTGGAACTCGACCGCCGCCTGATCGGCGAGCGCATGAAGCAACTGCAGCGCAAGCTGGAGAAGGTCGAGGTGCAGCGCACCCAGGCCCGCCGAGCGCGCCTGCGCGGGGCGGTCCCCGTGGTGGCCCTGGTCGGCTATACCAACGCTGGCAAGTCGACCCTGTTCAACGCCTTGACCCGCGCCGAGGTCTACGCCGCCGACCAGTTGTTCGCCACCCTCGATCCCACGGTGCGCAAGCTGCCGGGGCTGGCCAGTGGCGCGGCGGTGCTCGCCGACACGGTCGGCTTCGTGCGCGACCTGCCGCACGACCTGGTGGCGGCCTTCCGCTCCACCCTGTCGGAGGCGCGCGACGCGGACCTCCTGCTGCACGTGGTCGACGCCCACGATCCCCACCGCGACGAGCGCATCGCGCAGGTCGACGCGGTGCTGGCCGAGATCGACGCCGGCGACATCCCGCAGGTGCAGGTCTGGAACAAGATCGACCTGCTCGAAGGCGCCGCGCCGCAGGCTGATGCGATCGACGGCGGCGCCACGCCGCGGGTCTGGCTCAGCGCGCGCACCGGCCAGGGGCTGGACCTGCTGCGCCAGGCGATCGACGGGCGGCTCGCGGTCGAGCGCGTGCATCGCCAGGTGCGCCTGCCGCCCGGGGCCGGTCGCCTGCGTGCGCGCCTGTTCGCCGCCGGCGCGGTGGCCGGCGAGCAGGCCGACGACGCCGGCTGGGTCCTGTCGCTGGACGCGCCGCGCACGGCGATCGAGCCGCTGTTCGGCCTGCCCGACGGCGACGGCGCCCTGCTGCGCCGGCTGCTCGGTGCGCACGGGGACGACGCCTGAGCGCGCCGCCCGCGCGCGGTGCGCGGCGCTTCCGGGCTAGAATCGGATTCCCGGTGGCGCGCCGGCCGGCCTTGGCAGGCGGCAGCGGCGCCCCCATGGTGGCGGCAGTGCAGTAGACGAATCCTTGTTCGCGCATCCGGCAGAATCGGATGCGACATCGGAGCAGCGAATGGCCTGGAACGAACCCGGCGGCAAACGGCGCGACCCCTGGCAGGGTGGCGGCGGTGGTGGCAGCGGCGGCGGCGGTGACGCCCCCGATCTCGACGCGATGCTCAAGCGCCTGCGCGACGGCTTCGGCCGGATGTTCGGCGGTGGCGGCTCCGGCGGGGCGGGCGTGTGGATCCTGATCGTCGGCGTGCTCGGCGCGTGGTTCCTGCTCGACTCCTGGCGCACGATCGACGAAACCCAGCGCGGCGTGGTCCTGCGCTTCGGCCAGTTCGACCGCATCATGCAGCCGGGCCTGCGCTTCAAGTGGCCGAGCCCGATCGAGCAGGTGCTGGTGGTCGACGCCACCCGCGTCCGCTCGACCTCCGACCAGGTGCGCATCCTGACCCGCGACGAGAACATCATCAGCGTCGAGTTCAGCGTGCAGTACACGGTCGGCGACCCGCGCGCCTTCCTGTTCGCGGTCCGCGACCCCGACGAGACGATCCGCGCCGCGGCCGAGAGCGCCGTGCGGCAGGTGATCGGCAACCGCACCATGGAGCAGTCGTTCGGCCAGTTGGCCGAGCTGTCGAGCGAGGCGCGGACGGTGCTGCAGACCCTGCTCGACGCGTACAGCCTCAAGGTGCTCGGCGGCGCCGAGGACGCGGTGGCGACCTCGTTCTTCACGGTCGGCGAGTTCAATTTCCAGAACGTGCGTCCGCCGCAGGAAGTGCAGGACGCCTTCGACGACGCGATCTCCGCGCGCGAGGACAAGCAGCGCCTCGAGAACGAGGCCCGCGCCTACGCCAGCAAGATCGTGCCCGAGGCGCGCGGCCAGGCCGCGCGCGTGCGCGCCGAAGCCGAAGGTGCGCGCGACGCGCAGATCGCGGTAGCGGAAGGCGAGGCCGAGCGCTTCTCGCTGCTCGCCGCGCAGTACCGGCTGGCGCCGGAAGTCACCCGCAAGCGCCTGATGCTGGAAACGATGCAGGAGGTGCTCGCCGGGTCGCCCAAGGTGATCGTCGAGGGCGGCGGCGAGAACGTGCTCTACCTGCCGCTGGACCGGCTCGGGCAGGGCAATGGCGCGGCGCAACCGCTGCCGCAGGCCGGTGGCCCGGCGTCGCCGACGTCCGGTGCATCGCGGCCAGCCGCCGCCGCACCGGTTCTGGACACGATTCGCCCGCGCGACGCCAATCGCACGCCGCGCGAGGGGAGGAACTGACATGAAGGCGTTCGCGATCTTCGCCGCCCTGCTGCTGGCCATCCTGGCCTCGAACTCGCTGTTCACCGTGCGCGAGAACGAATATGCCGTGCTGTTCCAGTTCGGCGCCATCAAGCGCGACGACTTCGAGCCCGGGCTGCACCTCAAGGCGCCGTTCGTGCAGAACGTGCGCAAGTTCGACAAGCGCCTGCTGACGGTCGACTCCGAGCCGGAGCGTTACCTCACGTCCGAGAGCAAGGACGTGCTGGTGGACTTCTACGCCAAGTGGCGGATCGACGACGTGGCGCGCTTCTATTCGTCCTTCCAGGGCGACGAGGCGCTGGCCACCCAGCGCCTGCTGCAGATCGTGCGCGAGCCGCTGCGCCAAGCCTTCCAGCAGCGCAAGCTGCAGGAAGTGGTCTCCGGCCGCGGCGACCTGATTTCGCAGGTCGTCAAGCTGTCCGACGAGGCGGCGCGCGCACTGGGCATCGAGGTGGTCGACGTGCGCATGATCCGCATCGACCTGCCCGAGGGCGGCGACGTGCTGTCCAGCGTGTTCAACCGCATGCGCACCGAGCGCCAGCAGGTGGCCAACGACCTGCGCGCGCTCGGCCAGGAGGCCGCGGAGACCATCCGCTCGGATGCCGACCGCCAGAGCCGCGTGCTGCTCGCCGAAGCGCAGCGCGACGCGCAGAAGATCCGCGGCGAGGGCGATGCGCGCGCCGCCGAGATCTACGCCCGCGCCTACAGCAAGGACACGGAGTTCTACGCCTTCCATCGCAGCCTCGAGGCGTATCGCGAGTCGTTCCGCAGCAAGGACGGCGTGCTCGTGCTGGACAAGGATTCGGAGTTCTTCCGCTACTTCGGCGAAGGCGAGCGCCCTTGATCGCCCGGCCGCCGCGCCCGAAGGGCGCGGCGGCCACGCCGCTGCAAGTCACGCCGGCCAGGACGCGCCATGCCGCAGGAAATCTGGGTCGCCCTGTGTCTCGTCGTGATCTTCGAGGGCCTGCTGCTGTTCGCCGCGCCGCAGGCGTGGCAACGCATGGCCCAGGAGCTCTCGCAAGCCGACCCGAAGCGGCTGCGGGCCGGCGGCGGCATCGCCATCATCATCGGCTTGCTGCTGCTGCAACTGGCGCTTTGAGCCGCGCCGGCAGGCGTCGCCGGAATCTGGGATAATCCGACACCGGCCGGTGCCTCGCACCGGCCGGTTTCTTTTTGCGGCGGCAATCCAGTGGCGTGTCGGACGGGCGCATGCCCTTCGCAGCAGGAGTCATCGACGTGGGCAAATCAGTGGTCATCCTCGGGGCCCAGTGGGGGTGAGCCGGGGTTTGTCGCGCCACCGGCGCGACCCGGCGAACGCCCGGCCATGGAGGGCCGGGCCGGACAGCCCCGGCAGGGATGCCAGCCGCAACACCCATTCGGAGTAGGAGACAGCAGCGTGGGCAAGTCAGTCGTCATCCTCGGGGCCCAATGGGGCGACGAGGGCAAGGGCAAGATCGTCGACCTGCTGACCGAACGGGTTGGCGCGGTGGCGCGCTTCCAGGGAGGCCACAACGCGGGTCACACCCTGATCGTCGGCGGCCAGAAGACCGTGCTGCACCTGATCCCCTCGGGCATTCTGCGCGAAGGCGTGCTGTGCCTGATCGGCAACGGCGTGGTCCTGTCGCCGGCCGCCTTGCAGAAGGAGGTCGGCGGCCTCGAGGACAAGGGCGTCGAGGTCCGCACGCGGCTGAAGATCAGCCCGGCCACGCCCTTGATCATGCCGTACCACATCGCCCTCGACCAGGCGCGCGAGAAAGCCTCGGGCGCGAAGGCGATCGGCACCACCGGCCGCGGCATCGGCCCCGCGTACGAGGACAAGGTCGCGCGCCGCGGCATCCGCGTGGCCGACCTGGCGTATCCGGTGGAGCTGGCCGAGAAGCTTCGCGCCGCGGTCGATTACCACAACTTCGTGCTGACCCAGTACCTGAAGGTCGATGGCGTCGACTACCAGCGCATCCTCGACGAGGCGCTGGCTTTCGGCGCCTACGTGGAACCGATGAAGCACGATGTCGCGGGACTGCTGCACGACCTGCGCCGCGCCGGTCAGCGCATCCTCTTCGAGGGTGCGCAGGGCTCCCTGCTCGACATCGACCACGGCACCTACCCGTACGTGACCTCGTCCAACACCACCGTCGGCGGAGCCTGCGCCGGCACCGGCGTCGGCGCCTGCGACATCGACTACGTGCTCGGCATCACCAAGGCCTACGCCACGCGCGTCGGCGGCGGGCCGTTCCCGACCGAACTCGACGACGAACTCGGCAACGAGATCCGCCGTCGCGGCGACGAGTTCGGCGCCACCACCGGGCGCCCGCGCCGCTGCGGCTGGATCGACCTCGTGGCGCTCAAGCGCGCGGTGATGATCAACGGCATCAGCGGCCTGTGCGTGACCAAGCTGGACGTGCTCGACGGCCTGCCGACGATCAAGATGGCGATCGCGTACCAGTACCGCGGCAAGAAGACCGAGTACGCGCCGTTGGACGCCGCGGGCTGGAACGAATGCACGCCGGAGTACCTCGAGTTCCCCGGCTGGAACGAACCCACGCGCGGCATCACCGAGTTCTCGAAACTGCCGCCGGCGGCCCGCGCCTACCTGCGCGCGCTGGAGGAACTGGTGGGCTGCCCGCTGGCGATGGTGTCCACCGGGCCGGACCGCAACGAGAACATCGTGCTGAAGGATCCGTTCGGCTGATCGATCGCTCGACCGGCCGACGCGCGATCGCGGCGACGGTCGGTCTTCGCCTGGTGTCGTCGTCGCATCCCCTGCGGTCGCGCTGCGCGCAGCGCGACCACGACTGGCGTCCCCCATCGCGGCCTCGCCCGCAGGAGCGCGCTTGCGCGCGACCGCAACGTCTCGATCTTGCCGCAGGCGTCTTGCTTCGAGGTCTCCACTGTAGGAGCGCGCTTGCGCGCGACCGCTACGTCTCGATCTTGTCGCAGGCGTCTTGAGCGCTGGGTTTTGCTGTTGTCGCTTGCGGGAGCAGGACAATCCCGCACGCAAGGCGCCAGTGGCAAGGTCGGCAGGTGGCGGTCGCGCTGCACGCAGCGCTCCTACATCGGAGACCTCAAGACGCCGGCGGCAAGATCGAGACGTTGCGGTTGCGCGCAAGCGTGCAGCGCCATGCGATGCAGCGCAGGGCATGGGCGCTTCGCAGGCCGCCGGCGCGCAACGCGGCGCGGGGCAGCGGCCGCCAGCCGCCCCCGGAGCATGCGCTGCGTCCGGCGATGGCGCGCCCGGAAACGAAAAAGGCCCGCTTGCGCGGGCCTTCGACGTGTCCTGATTGGTGCCCAGGAGAGGACTCGAACCTCCACGGGTCGCCCCGCTAGTACCTGAAACTAGTGCGTCTACCAATTCCGCCACCTGGGCAGGTGGTTTGGGGCGGCCGAGCCTCCCCGAAAGGCCGCGCAGGATAGCCCTGGCCCCGCGGGCTGTCAATCCGCACCGGCCGGGCGGATGGGCATGCACTACCATGGGGGCCTTGGATGCCCTGGATGCCTGATGAGCAAGCGTAGCGGTCCCCCGAAGAAGACCGCGCGGCCGAAGAAGGCCGCGCCGTGGTTGCCGGACCTGCCGACCTCGCGCGAGCGGGCCCGCGGCGCCGGGGGGCATCCGCCGCCGCCGAAGCCGGCGTCGCGTCCGGTCGTGCGCCCGCAGCCGCGTCCGCAACCGGGCGAGATCGCGCCGACGCCGCGCCCGCAGCCGCGCCCGCAGGCCAAGCTGTCGATCGACGATCCCTGGGCCTCGCGCGAGGCGCAGCGCTACGCGCAGCCGATCGCCAGCCGCGAGGCGATCCTCGCCTTTCTCGACGAGCGCACGGAACTGATGACCGCCGAGCGCGTCGCGCAGGAACTCGGCCTCACCGAGCCCGATCGCCTCGACGCGCTGACCAAGCGCCTCGCCGCGATGGTGCGCGACGGCCAGTTGCTGGTGAACCGGCGCGGCGGCTACGGCGTCGCGCGCAAGCTCGACCTCATCCCCGGCGAGGTGATCGCCAACGCCGAGGGATACGGTTTCCTGCGCCCCGACGCCGGCGGCGAGGACCTGTTCCTGTCGCCCGCGCAGATGCGCCAGGTGCTGCACGGCGACCGCGTGCTGGCCAGCGTGGTCGGTCTCGATCGCCGCGGCCGCCGCGAAGGGGCGATCGTCGAGGTGCTGGAGCGCCGCTCGCCGCGCCTGGTCGGCCGCTACCAGGACCAGGGTGGCTTCGGGCTGGTGGTGCCGGACGAGCGCCGCATCCACCAGGACGTGCTGATCCCGGCCGGTCGTGCCGGTGATGCGCGCGGTGGCCAGATCGTGGTCTGCGAGATCACCGAGCCGCCGACCCGCGATCGCCCGCCGGTCGGTCGCGTGATCAGCGTGCTCGGCGAGCGCCTGAGCGCGTCGATCGCGGTGCAGATGGCGATCGAAAGCCACGGCCTGCCGCACGAATGGCCGGCCGGTGCGCTGGCCGACGCGGCGGCGGTCGAGCCCGTCGTCACCGCCGCCGAGCGCGAGGGCCGCGAGGACCTGCGCGAACTGCCGTTGGTCACCATCGACGGCGAGGACGCGCGCGACTTCGACGACGCGGTCTACGCCGAGCCGCGCGCGAGCGGCTACCGCCTGGTGGTGGCGATCGCCGACGTCTCGCACTACGTGCGTACCGGGACCGCGCTGGACGACGAGGCGCACAACCGCGCCACGTCGGTCTACTTCCCGGACTACGTGGTGCCGATGCTGCCGGAGACGCTCTCCAACGGCATCTGCTCGCTCAACCCGCACGTCGAACGCCTGTGCATGGTCTGCGACATGGTCGTCGACCACGAGGGTGAGGTGACGCGCTCGCGCTTCTACCCGGCGGTGATGCGCTCGCACGCGCGGCTGACCTACACCCAGGTGTGGAAGGCGATCGGCGAAGGCGACGCCGGCGCGCGCGCCGCGATCGGCGCGATGATGCCGCACCTGGAGAACCTCCACGGCCTCTACCAACTGCTCGCGCGCCAGCGCAGCAAGCGCGGCGCGATCGAGTTCGAGGGCCAGGAATTCCAGTTCAAGCTCGCGCCCACCGGCGAGGTGCTGGCGATGGGTGCATACGAGCGCAACGACGCCCACCGCCTGATCGAGGAGTGCATGATCGCGGCCAACGTCGAGGCGGCGCGCTTCCTCGAGAAGCGCAAGGTCCCCGCGCCGTTCCGCGTGCACGCGCCGCCGCCGCCGAACAAGTACGAGGACCTGCTGGGCTTCCTCAAGGAATTCCAGTTGCGCCTGCCGCCGCAGGGTGAGGTCACGCCCGGCGACTTCTCCGCGCTGCTGCGCAAGGTGCGCAAGCGCGCCGACGCGGCCCTGCTGGAGTCGGTGCTGCTGCGCGCGCAGAGCCTCGCCGTGTACCAACCGGCCAACGAAGGGCACTTCGGCCTCGCCCTGCAGGCCTACGCGCACTTCACCTCGCCGATCCGCCGCTACCCCGACCTGTTGGTGCACCGCGCGATCCGCCACGCGCTGGCCGGTGGGCGCGCCGGCGACTACACCTACGGCGCGTCCGAGATGGAGACCCTGTCCGCGCACTGTTCCAAGTGCGAGCGCCGCGCCGACGAGGCCGAGCGCGACGTCGACGAGCGCTACAAGTGCGCCTGGATGGAGAAGCACGTCGGCAGCGAGTTCGACGGCGTGGTCTCGGGCGTCACCTCGTTCGGCCTGTTCATCGAGCTGCGCGAGAGCCGCGTCACGGGCCTGGTGCACGTCACCCAGTTGCCAAACGACTACTACCACTTCGACGCGCGCCAGCAGTTGCTCACCGGCGAGCGCCGCGGCCTGCGCTTCCGGCTCGGCGATGCGGTGCGCGTGCTGGTGCTGCGCGCCAGCCTGGAGGACCGCAAGATCGATTTCCGGCTCGTCGAGCCACCGCGCGCGCCCAAGGCGCCCGCGCCGCAGCCGGCCGCACCCGGTCGCGCGGCGAAGCGGGCCAAGGGCAAGGGTTGATCGATGAAGGGCTCGGACCTGCTGGTCGGCATCAACGCGGTCGAAGGCGCGCTGCGCCACGACGCCTCGGCGGTGATCGAGGTGCTGGTGGAGCAGGGCGCCCACAACCGCCGCGTCAAGGAGATCTCCGACGCCGCGCGCGAGGCGGGCGTCGCGGTGCACGCCCGCCCGCGCGAGTTCCTCGACAAGGCCACCGGCGGCATGCGCCACCAGGGCGTGATCGCGCGCTGGACGCCGCCGGCCGAACTCGGCGAACACGAACTGCCGCGACTGGTCGAGGCCGCCGGTCGCGAGGCGCTGGTGCTGGTGCTCGACGGCGTGCAGGACCCGCACAACCTCGGCGCCTGCCTGCGCAGCGCGGAGGCGGCGGGCGTCACCGCGGTGGTGCTGCCGAAGGACCGCGCGGTCGGGATCACCCCCACCGTGCGCACCGCGTCGGCCGGTGCCGCCGACCGGGTGCCGGTGGTGCGCGTGACCAACCTCGCGCGCGCCCTCGAGGCGCTCAAGCAGGCCGGCGTGTGGATCACCGGGCTGGCGGGCGAGGGCGACACCACGCTCTATGCGGTGGACCTCAAGGGGCCGGTGGCGATCGCCGTCGGCGGCGAGAGCGACGGCCTGCGCCGGCTCACGCGCGATCTGTGCGACTTCGTGGCGAAGATCCCGATGCGCGGCGCGGTCGAAAGCCTCAACGTCTCGGTGGCCACCGGCATCGCGCTGTTCGAAGTGCTGCGCCAGCGCGGGACTGCGTAAGTCGATGCACTGGTCGGACCTCGTCGGCATGGCCGGCGTCGTGCTGGTGCTGCTGGCCTATTTCCTGCTCCAGTCCGGGCGCATGCCGGCCACCGCGCCGGCCTACTCGTGGCTCAACATCGCGGGTTCGGCGGCGATCCTGGTGTCGTTGACGCACGCCTTCAACCTGTCGTCGTTCGTGATCCAGGTGGCCTGGATCGCGATCAGCCTTTGGGGGCTGTGGCGCGCACGCGCGCCGCGCGCACGGTGAGACGGCGGCGCGATCAGAAGTAGCGGACGATCGGCACGCGCCGCCCGCCGGGCAGCGTGAGCACGCCCGAACGGGGCGTGTCGAAATCGATCACCACCCGGCCCACCGGCGGTTCGACGCGGCGCACGGGGCGGAACGCACCGCGCAGGGTCTGTCCGTCGGCGAAGCGGTACCAGTCGGCCTCGAAGCGGAAGCGCGTGGGCATGCTCGCGATCGTGTTGAACCACAGCGCTCGCCCGTCGTCGTCGTACAGGTAGCCCAGCAGCATCACGCTGGTGCCCTGCACGTCCAGTACGTAGCCGCGTCCGGTTTCGGCCGGATTCCACCACAGGCCGGGTTCCGGGTAGCCCGGCGCCGGCGGTCTGGCGGTGGTCCCCGCCTCGAGCAGTACGCGCTCAACCGGCACACTGCCGCCGGGCCAGGTGATGGTGGCGCGGGTGGGCGAGTCGAAGCGGATCGAAACCGCGCCGGGCGACGGCGCGAGCAGCGCCTCGCGCCACGGCGCGAGCAGCGCCTGGCCGTCGCGGAACTGGTTCAGGGGCGCCTCACCCCAAGCGACCGACCCGTCGTAGCGGAACGCAGCCGTCGCCCAGTCCGGGCGGCCGTCGTCCGCGTAGAAATAGGCCGAGAAGGTCATGAAGCCCTGGCCATACTCCAGGGCGAAGCCGCGCCCCGGCTCGGCGGGATTCCACCAGATGCCGGTTTCGGGGCGCACCGCGCCGGCGGGCAGGACCACGAAGTCGAGCCACGCCTGCACGGCGGAGATGTCGGCTGCGCTGAGCGTGGAGCGCAGGAAACGCATCGCTCCGGTCGTTTCGAGCGCGGTGAGCACGCCATCCTGACGCCGCGCCGCGGCGGCCGGGCGATCGCGGTTGGGGTCCGCCGCGTGGCACATCGCGCAGAGGTCGCGGTACACCTGCCCGCCGCGCACCACCGGATCGACCGCCTGCGCGAGCGCGCCGCAGGACATCGAAAGCAGCGCGAACAGCGCAAGGAGCGGCCTGCAAGGGATCATGAGAGAAGCCTACCGCCGCTCCATGACCAAGCGTTGACACCGCGGCCGGCGGCGCGTGAAGGCGGGTCTACTGCGGTGGGCGCGGGCTGGCCGGCTCCTCGGCGTAGTCCTCGCGCAGCCGCACCGGCGCGACCTTCACCTTGCGCGCGCGCAGGTTGAGCAGTTCGACGAACACCGCGAAGCCCATCGCGAAGTAGACGTAGCCCTTCGGCACCGGCTGGCCGAAGCCGTCGGCGATCAGGATCACGCCGATCAGCAGCAGGAACGCAAGCGCCAGCACCTTCACCGTCGGATGGCGCATCACGAACTCGTGGATGCCCTTGGCGAGGAACACCATCACCGCCGTGGCGATCAGGATCGCCACCACCATGATGCTGATCTCGTCCACCATGCCGACCGCGGTGATGATCGAGTCCAGCGCGAACACCATGTCCAGCACCAGGATCTGCAGGATCACCGCCGCGAAGGTCGCCTGCACGGCCGCGCCCTTGGCGTTGTCGGGCGCTTCCAGCTTGTTGTGCAGTTCATTGACCGCCTTGTAGATCAGGAAGACGCCGCCGCCGATCAGGATCAGGTCGCGCCATGACAGGTCGTTGCCGAACAGCGTGAACACCGTGGCCTGCAGCGACATGATCCAGGCGATCGCGAACAGCAGGCCGAGACGGCTGATCGCGGCCACCGCGATGCCGATCTGGCGCGCGCGGGCGCGCTGGTGCTCGGGCAGCTTGGCGGCGAGGATCGAGATGAAAATGACGTTGTCGACGCCGAGCACGACCTCCAGCGCCACCAGGGTGGCCAGCGCGATCCATGCCTCCGGCGAGGCGATCCATTCGAACATGGCGGTATTCCCCGGGCGCGAAGCCGCGCACTGTGCCCGAGCCGCGTGGATTTTTCGTGAAGGACTGGGTCATCCGCGCTCGAGCGCGGCCAGCCACTCGTCGTCCGAGCCCTCGTGCACGCCTTCGAACAGGAACGTGCTCAGGTACCGCTCACCGGTGTCCGGCAGCACGGTGAGGATCACGTCGCCGGCCTTCGCGTGCTCGCGCGCGAGGTGCAACGCGGCCGCGAACGCGCCACCGGAGGAGATGCCGCAGAAGATGCCCTCCTGCTGCGCCAGCGCCCGCGCCATGTCGCGCGATTCCTCGTCGGTCACCGGGATGTCGAGGTCGAACACCGTGCGGTCGAGCACCGAGGGCACGAAGTTCGGCGTCCAGCCCTGGATCTTGTGCGGCGTCCATTCCTTGCCGGCCAGCAGCGCGGCGCCCATCGGTTCGGTGGTGACCACCCGCACCTCGGGCCGCGCGAGCTTGATCATCTGGCCGGCGCCGGTCATGGTGCCGCCGGTGCCCCAGCCGGCGACGAACCAGTCGAGGCGGCGGCCGGCGAAGTCCTGCAGCACCTCGGGCCCGGTCGTGGAACGGTGGTAGGCCGGGTTGGCCGGGTTGTCGAACTGCTGCGCGAGGAAGGCGCCGTGGCGCTTCGCGAAAGCCTCGGCGCGCGCCACCATGCCCGTGCCGCGTTCGGCGGCCGGGGTCAGGATCACCTTCGCGCCGAGCGCGCGCATGATCTTGCGCCGCTCGATCGAGAACGTCTCGACCATGAACGACACGAAGGGATAGCCCTTGGCCGCGCACACCATCGCCAGCGCGATGCCGGTGTTGCCCGAGGTCGCCTCGACCACCATCTGCCCCGGCGCGAGCGTGCCGCGCGCCTCGGCGTCGAGGATGATGCCCAGCGCCAGCCGGTCCTTCACCGACGACATCGGGTTGAAGGCTTCCAGCTTCACGTACATCTCGACGCCGGGCGGCGCGAGCCGGTTGATGCGCACCACCGGGGTGCGCCCGATGGTGCCGAGGATGCTGTCGTGGATCATGGGCCGCTCCTGCGTCGGGGCGACCATTATGCGCCGCGCGCGCCGCGCGGGTGGCAGCCGTCGCCGGACTGCAACAGGGCTGCACTACGGTCGCGCCATGAACCGATCCCGCGGTCCCGTGCGCGCGCTCGCTGCGCTGGTGCTCCTTGCCTGCGCGCCCGCCGCCGTCGCGCAGTTCGTCGACGACAGCCGCGAGCGCTACGCCTTCGATTCGCCGGAAGGCTGGGCGATGGCCTGGGTCACGGCTTCCACGATCATGGCCGCGGGCGGCGCGACGCCGGCGCTCGGGCCGGGCGAACTGCAGGCCGGGGTCGATCTGGGCAGCATCCCGTGGCTCGACGAGGAACAGCAGCGCGTCGGGTTCGGCGGCTTCAAGGACGAGGACCTCAACAAGTCGCCGGCATTCGGTCGCCTGCGCGGCTGGGTCGGGCTGCCGGCCGGCTTCGTGCTCGAACTCGGGTGGACGCCGCCGCTGCGGGTGGACGGCGCGAAGCCGGAAGACCTGTTCGCCGCCGCGCTCGGGCGTCGCCTGTGGGAAGGCTCCCGCTGGGACCTGTCGGCCCGGCTGCACGGACAGTACGGCCGCGCGCGCGGCGACATCACCTGTCCGCGCGCCATCGCCGGCCGCACCGATCCGATCGTCAACCCGTTCCGCTGCGTGGCGCCGTCCGACGATCGCATCGACCTGCGCTACCACGCGCTCGATGCCACCTTCGCCCACGCCGTGGCGGATGGCGCACGCGGTCATGTCACGCTGGGCGTGGTCCGGGTCGAGCCGCGCGTGCAGGTGAACGCGCGCTCGCCGACCCTGCTCAGCGTGCCGCGCCTTTCGACCCGCGGCAGTGCGCCGTACGTCGCGGCCGGGATCACCGGTTCGATCGCCGCCGGTTGGGAGATTGGCGCCGAAGCGCTGTGGTTGCCGCTCGACGTCCGCCGCGACGCGGACGGGGCGGCCGAGGACGATGCGTTCTGGAGCGTGCGGATCAGCCTGCGCCATCGCTGGCGGGACTGAGCACGACCGGGCGCAGGCGCGTCGCGACGCCGATGCCACGGACCTCGTCGCGGATCGCAAGGAGGAAGTCCCCATGCATCACACCATCCGGCGCGCTGCCATCGCGCTGCTGTGCGCGGCGTCCATGCCGGCATCCACCGCGAACGCGGAATCGCCGGCGACTCCGGCGCCGCGGATCGTCCACGTCGCCACCGTCCACCTCGACGGCAACACCGGCATTCGCGGCAGCGGCGGCCATCCGCCGGAGGCGTTCCCGGAGTCCACGCTGCCTGCGGGCGGCGGCCTCGCGCTGACGCCACCGGGCGAGGATGGCGCCTGGCGGGTCCGCATGTTCGCCTTCGTGCCGTCGGAGATCGTCGCCGTGCAGGGCGAGCGGTTGCGCCTCGTGTTCGTCGGCGTGCAGGGTCCCTCGCATCGGATCCGGGTCGGCGACGGCGAACCGCAGCGCCTGCTGCGTGGCGCCACGCTGGCGGTCGACGTGGACACCTCGCGCCCCGGCCGCATCGACTTCGAGTCGATCGACCGCGCGCCGAGCATGCGCGGCTCGGTGCTGGTCGTCGCCGCCGATTGAGGACCGGGCACGCTGCGCGGGCATCCCCCGCGCAGCGTGCCGGGCGCCGCTCAACCGCCCTGCAGGAATCCGGCCAGCGGGGCACCGCCCGCGCGACCGACCGCCGGAATCTCGACCAGCCGATCGCGCGCGCTGCCGTCCGCATCGCGCACCACGCCGCCGCCGGCCGCCGGCACCGCGCCGGAGGGCACGAACAGCTGCGGATGGTCGAACGGCGCGCTGCGATTGACCACCCGCGGGTCGGTGAGCGCGCGCAGGAAGGCGACGAGGTCGTCGACCTGCGCCTCGGTGAGCCCGAGCGCGCCGATCTCGAAGTCGATGAACTGCACGTTCGCCTCGCGGAAATTGCCGCCGCGGTTGTAGAACTGCACGGCGTCGCGCAGGGTCAACTCGCCGCCGTTGTGGAAGTACGGCGCGGTGAGCTCGATGTTGCGCAGCGTGGGGACCTTGAACGCGCCCTGCGTCGAGGTCCGTTCGCCGCGCTGCGGCGGCGGGGACGCGATGTTCGGATACGACTGCGCCAGCAGTTCACGGCTCGGCACCTGCGCCGGGTCCATGGTCAGCAGTTCCGAGATCGCGAGCGGATTGCCGAACGGGTCGCGTGCCCCGATCCCGAGGTCCTCGCCGGTCGGTCGCACGGCGATGTTGTAGAAGCTCTGGTCGTAGATCACGGTCTCGCACTCGCCGTTGAGCATGCGCTCGACCACTTCGCCGGGTTCGCCGTCGGCACCGAGGATGATGCGCCGCGAGGCATTGGTGAACTCCGCGCCGGCGTGACAGGCCGAGCAAGCGGTCGGCGCGGTCTGGCTGGTGAACAGCGCCAGCCCGCGCCGCTGGGCGGGCGTCAGCGCGTTCGGCCGACCCTCGAAGTGGCGGTCGATCGGGGCGTCGTCGGAGATCAGCGTGTCCTCGTAGAGCTGGATCGCGAGCCCGAAGAACAGCGGGAAGTTGTACTCCATCACCGTGTACTCGTCCGCGCGCAGCGGCCGCCCCGGATGCGGCCGGATGCTCGCCGTCCCGTCGGCGGCGACCTGCACGATGCGCGTCGCGTTCCACCACCGCGGGTGGAACGAGGCCTGGATCAGGGTCGCGTAGCGCAGCAGCAGCCCGTTGCGCTGCATCCCCGGCGTGCTGGCCGCCAAGCCGAGGAACACGCTGTCGTCCCAGGCCACCTTCTGCTTCGCCAGCGGGATCGCATCGAGCAGGCGCCGGCCCGCGTCGCGGATGGTGCGCCCGCGGAACCCCATCTCCAGGTCGCTGCTGACCGGGGCGACCGCCTGCGAGGCCATCGCGCCCGGCTCGATGCGCACCTTGACCAGTCGTGGATCGAGCGGGTTGTCGGCACGCACCACCCGCGCGGTCGGGTCGCGCACGCCGAACTCGTTCACGCCGTTGAAGATCGCATCGGCCCGACCGTCCCAGAACGAGCGCCGGCTGAACGCGGCGTTGATCACGGTCGGCGTGTTGCGGGGCTCGACGCGGCGCACGTTGGCGCCGTGCACGTTGAACACCGGGTCGGGCACCGGCGTGCCCTGGTCGGCGGGCGCGCCGCGCGGGGCGCCGGTGAACTGCGCCAGCTTGATGCCTTGCGAGGAGACCACGTCGTCGACCGAGCGCAGCACGGTCGAGAACCGGTTGCTGGGGTCGAGCAGGCGGTGCAGCGGGAAGTCCGCTGCCGTCAGTTGGTGGTTGGGCGGCGCCAGCTCGAAGGTCGTGGCGGTGACGTTCTGCCCGCCGGGCGCGAGCTGGTTGCGCGAGCGTGGATCGGCACCGGCGCGGAAGTGGCAGGTGGCGCAGGCCTGGACGCCGTCGCTGCCGACCTGCATGTCCCAGAACAGAGCCTTGCCCAGCGCGATCGCCAGCGTCTTGTTGGTCACGTAGGTGCCGAGGTCCGGCGGCTCGATCGGACGCAGGGCCTTGAGGCTGCCCGGCCCCGGGTTGCGGTCCGGGAACGGATTGACGTCGCACTCCCCCTCGCGCGCGGCGTACGCCGGCGCGACCAGGCCCTGGGGCGCCATCGCGCCCGCGGCGACCGTGACCAGAAAGCCCGCGGCGAGCGCGTGCCAGCGCCGCCGTGGTGCCGGTTGATGATCTTGCATGTCGACTCTCCTTGGTGCGGGCGGCGCCGCGCGGCGCGCAAGGCGTGCACGCCGTCGACCCCGCCGCGTGGGTCCCCCGTGGCGCGCACGATGGACCGCCAAGTCGACGATCGCGTGGCCGTGGCGTGGCAGCCGCGCGCGATCGCGGCGACGCGCCGGCGACAGCCGTGTTGCAGGACGGGCAGGGCGGCTGGCCTTGGCCTACAATCCCGCGATGCAGTTCACCCTCCACGCCACCGACGGCGCCGCGCGCCGCGGCACCCTGTCGTTCCCGCGCGGTGCCGTCGAGACGCCGGCCTTCATGCCGGTCGGCACCTACGGGTCGGTCAAGGCGATGATGCCGCGCGACCTGCGCGCGATCGGCGCGCAGATCATCCTCGGCAACACCTTCCACCTGTTCCTGCGGCCGGGCACCGAGATCGTCGAGCGCTTCGGCGGGCTGCACCGCTTCATCGGCTGGGACGGTCCGATCCTCACCGACTCCGGCGGCTTCCAGGTGTTCTCGCTGGCGCACCGGCGCAAGATCAGCGAGGAGGGCGTGTGGTTCGCCTCGCCGGTCGACGGTGCGAAGGTGTTCCTGTCGCCGGAGGAGTCGATGCGCATCCAGCGCGCGCTCGATTCCGACGTGGTGATGATCTTCGACGAGTGCACGCCGTACCCCGCCACCGAGCCGCAGGCGCGCACCTCGATGGAACTCTCCCTGCGCTGGGCGCAGCGCAGCAAGCGCGCCCACGAGGGCAACCGCAACGCGCTGTTCGGAATCGTGCAGGGCGGGGTGTACCCCGCGCTGCGCGAGCGCTCCGCGCAGGGGCTGGTCGAGATCGGCTTCGACGGCTATGCGGTCGGCGGGCTGGCGGTCGGCGAGCCCGAGGCCGAGCGCAACCGCACCCTGGAGGACACGGTGCCGCTGCTGCCGGCCGACCGGCCGCGTTACCTCATGGGCGTCGGCCGCCCCGAGGACATCGTCGAGGCCGTGCGTCGCGGCATCGACATGTTCGACTGCGTGATGCCGACCCGCAACGCCCGCAACGGCCACTACTTCACCCGCTTCGGCACCCTGCGCATCCGCAACGCGAAGTACGAATCCGATCCGCTGCCGATCGACCCCGAGTGCACCTGCGCGGCCTGCGCCGGCGGCTTCTCGCGCGCCTACCTGCGCCACCTCGACCGCTGCAACGAGATGCTCGGGCCGATGCTGGCCACCATCCACAACCTGCACTACTACCAGGACCTGATGCGCGGCCTGCGGGAGGCCATCGCGGCCGGCCGGCTGGACGACTTCGTGCAGGCCTTCTACGCGGCGCGGGCGCCGCAGGCGGCAGGCTGAGGTTGCCTGGCCGCGCCAAACTACCGGCCCCGGCGCCGGCCGGGTAAACTCGGCGGAGCCATGAGTCCGACCCGCCAGTCCGCCCGGATCGCCGTCTATCCCGGCACCTTCGACCCGATCACCAACGGCCATGCCGACCTGGTGACGCGCGCCGCGCCGCTGTTCGACCGCATCGTGGTCGGCATCGCCGAGAGCCCGGGCAAGGGGCCCTCGCTGCCGCTGGACCTGCGCATCGGGCTGGCCCAGGAGGCGTTGGCCGGGGTGCCGAACGTGGAGGTGCGCGGGTTCGATTCGCTGCTCGCGACCTTCGTGCGGCAGATCGGCGCCGGCGTGATCCTGCGCGGCCTGCGGGCGGTGTCCGACTTCGAGTACGAGTTCCAGCTGGCGAGCATGAACCGCCACCTGATCCCCGAGGTCGAGACCCTGTTCCTGACCCCGGCCGAGCAGTACTCGTTCATCTCGTCCTCGCTGGTGCGCGAGATCGCGCGCCTCGGCGGCGACGTCAGCGGCTTCGTCCATCCGTCGGTGCAGCAGGCGCTGCGCCGGCGCTTCCAGTAGGCCGGCGCCCGTCGCCGGCCACGTCCAGCAGAGGTCATCCATGAGCCACGCCATCCGACTCGTCCTCGCCGCCGGCCTCGCGCTCGGCCTCGCCGCGTGCCAGAAGGCCGAGGAAGCCAAGCCGGCCGAGCAGCCCGCGGCGGCGCCCGCGCCGGTGTTGACCACGCCGACCGACGGCAACCCGGAGGCGTGGAAGGCCTTCCTCGCGCAGGAACTGCGCCCGCACGTCGACCGCCGCTACCGTCGCCCGTTCGTGTACTTCATCCCCGACGTGGTCGCCGATGCGCCCGACGCGGCCGAGCAGCAGCGCCAGTACGATTCCCAGCTCGAGAACATCCAGAACACGATCGGCCGCGGCGTGCAGGCGGGCTCGATGCTGGCCTTCGGCGGCCCGAATTCGACCAAGGTCGGCGATGTGATCGTCGAGTCCTTCGCGCTCGCCGGGCCGAAGTCGCTCAAGGGCGTGCGCGTGGTGGTGATCGCCAAGCCCGAGGAGCGCGCGCGCATCGAAGCGGCGGTGCTGCCGACCGAGCCCGACTTCATCTGGGTCGACATCAAGTAATCGGTATTCGGCGCCGCGCGATGCCTCGCGCGGCGCTCCTTCCGCCGGTCCCCGCCGATGGCGCTCTACATCACCGACCAGTGCGTCAACTGCGACGTCTGCGAGCCGGTGTGCCCGAACCAGGCGATCCGCATGGGGCCGAAGATCTACGAGATCGCGCCCCCGCTGTGCACCGAATGCGTCGGCCACCACGCCGAGCCGCAGTGCGTGCAGGTGTGCCCGGTGGAGTGCATCTTCGTCGATCCCGCGCACGTCGAATCGCGCGAGGAACTGACCGCCAAGTACGAACGCCTCACCGGAGCCTCCGCATGATCCAGCGCGCGATCGTCGCCCTGCTGTTGCTGTTCCCGCTGGCCGCGCCGGCGGCCGACGGCGCGGCTTCGCGCCCGCCGCAGGCGGCGATCGCCAGCGCCAACGCGCAGGCCACGGATGCCGGCCTCGAGATCCTCGCCGCCGGCGGCAACGCCTTCGACGCCGCGGTCGCGGTCAGCGCCACGCTCGGACTGGTCGAGCCGGAAAGCTCGGGCCTCGGCGGTGGTGGCTTCTTCCTGTTGAAGCGCGCCGACGGCAGCGAGGTGTTCGTCGACGCGCGCGAGCGCGCGCCGCTGGCCGCCACGCGCGACATGTACCTCGACGCCCAAGGCAACCCGAACCGCGACCAGACCGTGAACGGCCCGCTGGCGGCCGCCATCCCCGGCCTGCCGGCCGGACTGGTGCACGTGGCCGCCAAGTACGGCCGCCTGCCGCTGTCGAAGTCGCTTGCGCCGGCGATCCGGCTGGCCGAGCGCGGCTGGCTGTTCGGCGACAAGAACATCACCATGATGGGCTGGCGGCGCGACATCCTGTCGAAGAACGCGGCCGCCGCGAAACTGTTCCTGCCCGGCGGCAAGGTGCCGGCCAAGGGCCAGCGCATGCGCAATCCGGACTACGCACGGGTGCTGCGCCGGCTGGCCGCCGAGGGCCACGACGGCTTCTATCGCGGCCCGCTGGCGAAGCAGCTCGTCGACGGCGTGCGCGATGGCGGCGGCAACTGGGTGCTGAAGGACCTCGCCCAGTACGCCGTGGTCGAGCGGGCGCCGATCTCGTTCGACTACCGCGGCTGGCGCATCGTGACCGCGCCGCCGCCGTCCTCCGGCGGTGCCGCGCTGGCGCAGATCTTCCACGTGCTGTCCGGTTACGACGTGGCCGGCATGTCGCGCGTCGGCCGCGTGCACCTGCTCACCGAAGCGATGCGCCGCGCCTACCGCGACCGCGCGATCTACCTGGGCGATCCCGACCACGTGAACATCCCGGTCGACCTGATCACCAGCCCGGCCTATGCCGCGGGCCTGCGCGCCTCGATCCACCTGCAGAAGGCCACGCCCAGCGACCTGCTGCCGGGCATCAACGCCGAGCCCGAGCGGCCCGACACCACGCATTTCTCGATCATCGACACCGAGGGCAACCTCGCCGCGGTCACGCAGACCGTGAACCTGCCCTACGGCAACGCCTTCGTGGTGCCGGGCACCGGCTTCCTGCTCAACAACGAGATGGACGATTTCTCGGTCAAGCCGGGCGTGCCCAACGCCTTCGGCCTGGTCGGCGAGGACGCCAACGCGATCGCGCCGGGCAAGCGCCCGCTGTCGTCGATGACGCCGACCCTGCTGCTCGGCGCCGACCGCACCGCAGTGATCGGCACGCCCGGCGGCAGCCGCATCATCACCATGGTGCTGCTGGGCCTGCTGGAACTGATGGACGGCAAGGGCGCGCAGGATGCGGCGAACCTGCCGCGCTTCCACCACCAGTACCTGCCCGACGTGCTGTCCGCCGAACCGGGTGCCTTCACCGAGGAAGAGATCGCGCAGTTGCAGGCGCGCGGCCACACGGTGGCGCCCGGCGAGCGCCCCTGGGGCAACATGCAGGTCGTGCTGTGGGACCGCAAGGCCAGCACCGTCGAGGCCGGCACCGACCCGCGCTGGAAGGGTGTTGGCAAGGGTGGTGCTGTGAATCAGGTGTTTCAGTGACGCCGGGTTTGCGGGTTCGTTTTCGGGGTATAGGGATCAGGGTATAGGGCCCAGGGCCAAGGGCTCAGGGCCCAGTAAAGAGCGCGCAACGTCGCGCTGTCGCTGCAACCCGGCCCCTGCTTTTCACTGGGCCCTGGGCCCTGTGCCCTGGGCCCTTGACTCAATCTCCAAGTCCTGCGAGCACCCCCATGCGCCTCTGGTCGATCAACGGAAACACCCAGGCCCTCGACGGGGGCGCCATGTTCGGCAACGCGCCGAAGGCCGTCTGGCAGAAGTGGCTGGCGGCCGATGCGTCGAATCGCGTGCCGCTGGCTTGCCGCGCGCTGCTGGTCGACGGCATTGCCGGCGGCAAGCGGGTGCTTTTCGAGGCCGGGATCGGCGCCTTCTTCGAGCCGAAGCTGCGCGAGCGCTATGGTGTGGTCGAGGCCGAGCACGTGCTGTTGCATTCGCTGCACCGCGCGGGGTTCTCGCACGAGGACATCGATGCCGTGGTGCTCTCGCACCTGCACTTCGACCACGCCGGCGGGCTGCTCGCCGCGTGGCGCGATGGCCACGGCCCGGAACTGCTGTTCCCCAACGCGCGCTTCATCGCCAGCCGCGCGGGCTTCGAGCGGGCGAAGCGTCCGCATCCGCGCGACCGTGCGTCCTACATCCCGGAACTGCAGGGCCTGCTGGAAGCCTCCGGCCGGCTGGAACTGGTGGACGGCCCGCACACGCCCAGCCTCGGCACCGACGTCCGTTTCGAGTTCAGCGACGGCCACACGCCGGGGCTGATGCTGGCCACCGTCGGCGGTGCGGGCGGGGTGGCCTACTGCGCCGACCTGATCCCCGGCCGCCCGTGGGTGCACGTGCCGATCACCATGGGTTACGACCGCTATCCCGAACTGCTGATCGACGAGAAGCAACGCTTCCTCGAGGACAAGCTGGCGCGCGACGTGCGCCTGTTCTTCACCCATGATCCCGAGTGCGCCGTCGCGCGCGTGGTGCGCGACGACAAGGGCCGCTACGGCACCGCGGACGAGCGCGCCGGGATGGCCGCCGAACCGCTCGCCGCCTGAGCGCGGCGACGATCCACACCTTCCGGAGGACCTCCCGATGCACCGAGCCACCGCCGCTTTCCTGCTGTTCGCCGCCACGTCCGCGTTCGCCGCCGACTACGGCGACCCGCTGCCCGCCGACGCAGCGCCGGTATCGATCGCCACCGCGCTCGCCGACGCGGACGCGCATGCGGACGCACCGCGCGCCTTCAGCGGGCGGGTCGGCAAGATCTGCCAGACCAAGGGCTGCTGGATGATGCTGACCGAAGGCGACGCCATGGTCCGCGTGATGACCGGCCACCGCTATTTCCTGCCCAAGGACGCCAGCGGCGACGCGGTCGTCTACGGCACGCTCAAGCGCAAGGAAATGTCCGCCGAGCAGGCCGCCCACATGGCCAAGGACGGCGGCGAGCCCGCACCGGCTGACGGACAGGGTGCCGTCGAATGGCGCATCGACGCCACCTCGATCCGGATCGAGCCCGCCGGCTGAACGAGGTCGCGGTCGCGCGCAAGCGCGCTCCTACGTCGGGATGCGGTGCGCTCACCGCGTGACGTAGGAGCCCGCTTGCGGGCGACCGCCACCTCGACCCTGGCCGTAGACCCGGATGTTGCGGTCGCGCGCAAGCGCGCTCCTACGTCGGGATGTGGTTCAGGCGCCGCGTGATGTAGGAGCCCGCTTGCGGGCGACCGCCACCTCGACCCTGGCCGTACGCCCGGATGTTGCGGTCGCGCGCTAGCGCGCTCCTACGTCGGGATGTGGTTCGGGCGTCGCGTGATGTAGGAGCCCGCTTGCGGGCGACCGCCACCTCGACACTGGCCGTAGACCCGGATGTTGCGGTCGCGCGCAAGCGCGCTCCTACGTCGGGATGTGGTTCGGGCGTCGCGTGATGTAGGAGCCCGCTTGCGGGCGATCGCCACCTCGACCCTGGCCGTGCGCCCGGATGTTGCGGTCGCGCGCAAGCGCGCTTCTACGGTGCGGGCCAGCGGCGCCCGGCAGCGTCGAATTCGATGAAGTACAGGCCGGCGTACAGCTTCGGGTCGATCGCATAGCCCTCGGCCATCGCCTGGGCCAGGAATCGCGCGCAGTCCGCGCGCGGGACCCGGTGCACCTTGATGTCCTCGGTGGCATCGCCGCCGCCCGGGCCGACCTGCACCAGGTCGAAGGCGCGCACGAAGGTCATCACCTCGGTGCTCATGCCGGCGGACGACGGTCCGCCCATGACGATCTCCAGCCGGGCCGCGCGCCAGCCGGTTTCCTCCTCCAGTTCGCGCGCGGCGGATTCAAGGTAGCCCTCGTCCTCGCCGCCGGCGAGGTCGCCGACCAGGCCGGCGGGCATTTCGATCGTGCGCTGGCCGATCGGGACCCGGAACTGCTCGACCAGCAGGACCTCGTCGTCGGGCGTCAGCGCGACGATGATTACCGCGCCGCGCGGGTTGACCCGTTCGACGAACTCCCAGGTGCCGCGCTGGCGAAGGACCAGCCAGCGGCCGTTGAAAAGGGTCTCGGTTTCCGCCATCGTGCGCGCCCCGTCCGCGGCGCCCGACGCGCCGACCCCGCCAGCATAGCGGCGAACTTTCCGGCCTCCGCGTGGTCCTTCTCCCGTCTTTCCCCGAGTATCCCGATGAACCGTTTCCGACCGCTGTTGCTGTCCCTCGCCCTCGCGCCGCCCCTGGCCTTCGCCCAGGCGGCGACCCCACCCGCGGCGCCTGCGCCGGCCGCTGCAGCCGCACCGGCGGCCGCACCCCTGCCCGCGGACATTGCCGAGCAGATCAAGCGCGCCAACGTGGTGCCGCCCCTGCTGGCGCTCGGCCAGCGCTTCAACGCCGAAGCCAACTGGCCGCTCTACGAACTGACCATGAAGCGGGTCTCCGAATTGCGCCCGCATGCCGGCAACATCCGGCTGGAACTGGCGGCGGCGTACGCGATGCAGGACAACAAGCCTGCCGGCTACGACACCCTGCTCGGGCTGCGTGACCAGGGCTGGGGCTTCGCCATCGAGTCCGATGATCGCCTCGCCAATCTGCACGGCACCGAGATCTGGACCTTCCTCGTCGAGGGCTTCAAGGCCAACCGCGAGACGCAGGGCAGCGGCAGCGTCGCCTACACGCTGCCCGAGGGCGACCTGCTGATCGAAGCCCTGGCCTGGGACCCGGAACGCAAGCAACTGCTCGCCGGCAGCGTGCGTACGGGCGAGATCTCCCTGGTCGGCGACGGCGGCGTGCTGACTCCGCTGGTCAAGCCCGACGCCACCAACGGCCTGTGGGGCGTGTTCGAGATGGCCGCCGACCCCGCGCGCGACCGCCTGTACGTGGCCAGCGCCGCGATCCCGCACGTCAAGCACGCCAAGGGCGAGGACTACGGCCGCGCCGGTGTCTGGACCTTCGAGCTCTCCAGCGGCAAGTACGTATCGCGCGCGGTGCTGCCGCGCGACGGCCTCAATCGGCTGATCACCGGTCTGGTGGTCGGTCCCGACGGCATCGTCTACGCCGCCGACGGCCAGGCGCGGCAGATCTTCAAGCTGGACGGCGACACGCTGCGCCCCTTGCTCGACAATCCGCGCCTGAGCTCGATCCGTGGCCTCGCGCTCAGTGGCGACGGCAAGCGGCTGTACTTCTCCGACTACGAACTTGGGCTGTTCGGCGTCGACCTGTCGACCGGCCGGCCGTTCGACGTCAAGGTGCACAAGGCGGTGAGCCTGTTCGGCATCGAGAGCCTGTACTGGCACGAGGGCAACCTGGTCGCGGTGCAGAACGGCCTGCGCCCCACGCGCATCGCGCGGCTGGTGCTCACGCCCGACGGCACCGGCGTGACCGCCGCGCAGCCGATCGACGTGGCGCAGCGCGCGTTCGGCCAGCCCACCCGCGGTGCGATCGGCGGCAAACTGCTGTACGTGATCGCCAATTCCCAGAAGGGCGGCTACACCGGGCTGGGCGTGCCGCGCGATGCGTCCAAGCTGGAGCGGATCCGGATCTGGCGCAGTCCGCTCGACGCCGCGCCCTGAGGCGGCAGGTGCGGGTGGCGGACGCGCCGCCGCGCCTCAGCCCGGCGACGGCATCTCGCGCACGCGGCGCCGCGTGAGCGGGCCGAAGCGCAACCGGTCCAGCAGTTCGTCGGCGCGCGCCAGGTCCGGCGCGCGCCGCGCATAGTCCTCCGGCTGCTGCGGCGCCGGCGCATCGAGTGCGATCACGCTCAGGGCGCGCGACAGCAACGCCTGCTCGCGGTGCTCCCGGATCCGCGCCGCGGCCGATGCCGCGCCGCGGATCCCGCGCAGGAACGCGACCTCGTCGAGCCGCGCCAGCAGCGCATCCAGGCTGCCGAAGTGGGCCAGCAGCGCGGACGCGGTCTTCGGCCCCACGCCCGGCACGCCGGGGATGTTGTCCACCGCATCGCCGGTCAGCGCGAGGAAATCCGCCACCTGGTCGGCGCGCACGCCCATCCGTGCCGGCACGTCGTCGCGGCCGAAGCGCTCGCGCTTGGCGAAGTCCCACACCTGGTCGTGCTCGCCCAGCAACTGGGTCAGGTCCTTGTCGCCGGTCACGATCACGCCGCGATAGCCGTGGGCCCGCACCCGCGCGAGCGCGCTGCCGATCAGGTCGTCGGCCTCGTACTCGGCGTCCGACAGCACGCACGCACCGAGCGCGGTCGCGACCTCGCGGCAATAGGCGAACTGCCGGTCGAGGTCGGGCGGCGGCAGTTCGCGGTTGGCCTTGTAGGCCGGATACAGGCGGTTGCGGAACGAGGTGGTCAGCGATTCGTCGAACGCGACCATGAGGTGGGTCGGTTTCGACTGCTCGACCAGGGTTAGGAGGAACGACAGGAAGCCCTGTACCGCGTGCACCGGCTGGCCTTCGTGGTCGCTGAATTCCGGCGCGACGGAATAGTACGCACGGAACACGTACATGCTGGCGTCCACCAGGTGCAGGGTGGGCAGCGCCATCGTTGTCAGTCCGGCAGGGCGAGGTCGGACAGGCGTGCCAGCGGATCGGGCCGGGCGCGCTCGACGGCTGCCTCGCGCGGCGTGCCGATGTGCACGAAGGCGACGATGCGTTCGGTCTCGCCCAGCGCGAACCAGCGCGCGACCTCGGCATCGTACGCCGCGAAGCCGGTCAGCCACTGCGCGCCGAAACCCATCGCGCGGGCGCCGAGCAGCAGGTTGTAGGCGGCGAGGCCCGCCGACAGCAATTGTTCCTGCTCGGGAATCTTGTGGCCCGGCGTCAGGGTCGCCACCACCGCCAGCACCAGCGGCGCATGGTCGTAACGGTGCCGCTCCTTGTCCACCTTGGCCGGATCGGCCGCCGGGTCGCGCGCCAGCATCAGCGCCGCCAGCCGGCGACCGAAGGCCGCGCGCTGCGCACCCGCGATGCGGATGAAGCGCCAGGGCGTCAGCCGCCCGTGGTCGGGCACGCGCACGGCCAGTTCCAGCAGGGTCTTCAACTGCGCCTCGTCCGGCCCCGGCTCGCCGAGGGTCTTCGACGGCGCGGACAGGCGGTGCTGCAGGAAGGCCAGGGGGCTGTCGGTCATTGGTGGCGGTGGGCGCGGGGGCTGGGGGCTTGAGCGAGTTTAGCCGGTGGGGGTGTGGCGGAAAGGGCCCAGGGCTCAGGGCCCAGGGCCCAGGGCCCAGAACGATGGGATCGGGCCGAGTGGCGTAGGGTTCCGCGGGCATCGAGCAGCGTAGGGTGCAATGAGCGCAGCGAATTGCACCGCCCGCATGACGCGGTGCATGGCTGCGCTCACTGCCCCCTGCGAATCCTGCGGCGCCGCTTCTTCCTGGGCCCTGAGCCCTGGGCCCTGGGCCCTCCATCCGTGCGCCGACTCCCACAGCCACCAGCGCATGGCGTACCATCGGGAAGCCAGCGTACTCGGGGAGAAGTCATGCCGGTCACCATCGGGGTGGTGCGCGAAACCGCACCCAACGAGCGCCGCGTCGCGCTCGTGCCGGACGTCGTCAAGAAGCTCAAGCCGCTGGGCGCCACCGTCGCCATCCAGCGCGGCGCGGGCGATCCCACGCACCTGCCGGACGCCAGTTTCGGCGACGGCGTGGAAGTGATCGAAGACCCGAAGGCCGTGCTCGGCAAGGCCGACGTGGTGTTCAAGGTCGCGCCGCCCACGCTGGACGAGATCGCCGCACTGCGCGAGGGCTCGATCCTGCTCGGCATCCTGCAGCCGCACGCGAATCCCGAACGCACCAAGGCCTTGCGCGACCGCAAGGTCACGGCGTTCGCGATGGAACTGCTGCCGCGCACCACGCGCGCGCAGGCGATGGACATCCTGTCCTCGCAGGCCGGCATGGCGGGCTACAAGGCGGTGCTGATCGCCGCCCAGCAGAGCCCGAAGTTCTTCCCCATGCTCACCACCGCCGCGGGCACCATCCGCCCGAGCAAGGTGCTGATCGTCGGCGCCGGCGTGGCCGGCCTGCAGGCGATCGCCACCGCACGCCGCCTCGGCGCGCAGGTGGAAGGCTTCGACGTGCGCCCCGAGGTGAAGGAGCAGATCCAGTCGCTGGGCGCGAAGTTCCTCGACCTCGGCGTGTCGGCCTCCGGCAGCGGCGGCTACGCGCGCGAACTCACCGCCGAGGAGCGCGCCGAACAGCAGCGCCGCCTCGGCGAGCACCTGAAAGGCATCGACGTCATCGTGACCACCGCCGCGGTGCCGGGGCGCCCCGCGCCGAAGATCATCACCCGCGCCATGGTCGACGGCATGAAGGCCGGCAGCGTGATCGTGGATCTGGCCGCTGAAACCGGCGGCAACTGCGAACTGACCCAACCTGGGCAGACCATCGTGCACAACGCGGTGACCATCGTCGGCCCGGTCGGCCTGCCGAGCATGGGCGCGATCCACAGCAGCGAGATGTACGCCAAGAACCTGTTCAACTTCGCCAGCCTGTTCATCAAGGACGGCGCGATCGCGCTGGACTGGGAGGACGAGCTGATCGCCAAGACCTGCCTCACCCACGGTGGCGAGATCCGGCACGAGCCGACCAAGAAACTGGTGGAGGGGGGCTGACCATGCTCGACGGGTTCATTGCGCTGTACATCTTCGCGCTGGCCGCCATCACCGGTCACGTGATCATCTCCCGCGTGCCGGTGATCCTGCACACGCCGCTGATGTCGGGCTCGAACTTCGTGCACGGCATCGTGGTGGTGGGCGGCATGGTCGCGCTGGCGCACGCCGACACCAACCTCGAGCGCGCGGTCGGCTTCATCGCCGTGCTGCTCGGCGCGGGCAACGCGGTCGGCGGCTACGTGGTGACCGAGCGCATGCTGGAGATGTTCAAGTCCAGCAAGAAGCCGGGAGGCCAGTGAGATGAGCCTCGCCGCGATTCTCGACTTCCTCGCCAAGGCGAGCTACTTCGCCGCCGCGCTGCTGTTCATCCTGGGCCTGATGCAGATGGGCTCGCCGGTCACGGCGCGCAAGGGCATCCGCTGGGCCGGCGTCGGCATGGTCATCGCCACCGTGGTGACCTTCTTCGCGCCCTCGACCTGGGGCGAACACGGCATCGACACGCTCAACCTCGGCCTGATGGTGCTCGCCATCGTGCTGTCGTACGCGTTCTGGGTCTGGGGCAAGAAGGTCCCGATCACCGACATGCCGCAGATGGTCGCCATCTTCAACGGCATGGGCGGCGGTTCGGCGGCGGCGATCGGTGCCGCGGCGATGATCAACGCCGCGACGTTCACCGGCGAGTGCACCCCGCAGGCGATGGCCGCGCACGCCTGCATGGACACCACCAAGTCGGTGCTGGCCATCCTCGGTGCGCTGATCGGCGCGATCTCGTTCTCCGGTTCGGTGATCGCCTGGGCCAAGCTCGATGGGCGGCTGGACAAGCGCTTCACCTTCGGCGGCCAGCAGGTGGTGAACCTGCTGGTGTTCCTCGCCTGCCTCGGGCTCGGCGCCTACCTGGTGTTCGCGCTGAACGTGCCGGTGATCATCGCGTTCTTCGCCCTGTGCCTGCTGTTCGGCGTGCTGATGACGCTGCCGATCGGCGGCGCCGACATGCCGGTGGTGATCTCGCTGTACAACGCCTTCACCGGCCTGGCCGTGGCCTTCGAAGGCTACGTGCTGCAGAACGAGTCGCTGATCATCGCCGGCACCGTGGTGGGCGCGGCGGGCATGCTGCTCACGCAGTTGATGGCCAAGGCCATGAACCGGCCGATCAGCAACGTGCTGTTCTCCAACTTCGGCGGCGGCGGCGGCAGCGGCGAGGCGATCAAGGGCTCGATGAAGCCGATCGAGGCCTCGGACGCGGCCTCGCTGCTGTATCTGGCCGAGAAGGTCATCGTGGTGCCGGGCTACGGCATGGCGGTGGCGCAGGCGCAGCACAAGATGTGGGAGCTGTGCCAGCAGCTGATCAAGCGCGAGAAGGACGTGAAGTTCGCGATCCACCCGGTCGCGGGCCGCATGCCCGGTCACATGAACGTGCTGCTCGCGGAAGCCGGCGTGCCCTACGACCTGATCGCCGACATGGACGACATCAACCCCGAGTTCGCGACCTGCGACGTGGCGATCGTGATCGGCGCCAACGACGTGGTGAACCCGGTGGCCAAGACCGACAAGTCGAGCCCGATCTACGGCATGCCGATCCTCGACGTGGTCAACGCGAAGAAGGTCATCGTCATCAAGCGCGGCAAGGGCACCGGCTTCGCCGGCATCGAGAACGCCCTGTTCTACGCCGACAACTGCAGCATGCTGTATGCCGACGGCCAGGAAGCGGCGAACAAGCTGATCGCGGAACTGAAGGCCGTGGATTCCGGCGGCGGGCACTGAGCCCGCCGTAGGTCTGGCGCAGGCGGGGTGTGGTAGGAGCGCTGCGTGCAGCGCGACCACGCTGCCGCATCCCCGTGGGAGCGGCGCGTGCGCCGCGAGCTCTTCGATGTTGCGTCGATCCCGGTCGCGCTGCACGCAGCGCTCCTGCATCAGCCGCGCGCTCCAACGTGGGAGCCGGTTCCACGGGCGACTGCCCTTGCGACGAGGCTTCGGCGAAGCGACCACCGGTGAATCCGGATTCGACACCGCAGGACCATCGCGCGATGTCGGCGACCTGTTCAGCGAGGACGATCGATCGCGCGGGATCGAGCATGTTCGCCCAACTGGCGCAGATACCGGGCGCGCCGGCGAAGCCAGCCGCCTGTCACCTCCCTGCCACGGCGCCCGCTCGCGGCAAGCCCGGCAACAGCCGCGCCGCCCGATCCACCGGACTGACCACGCCGCCCGGCCCGCGGTTGAGCACATGCGTGTAGATCTGCGTCGTCGACACGTCGCTGTGGCCCAGCAGTTCCTGCACCGTGCGGATGTCGTAGCCGGCCTCCAGCAAGTGGGTGGCGAAGGAGTGCCGCAGCGTGTGGCAGGTGGCGGGCTTGAGGATGCGCGCACGACGCACCGCACCGTGCACCGCGCGCTGCAGCAGTTTCTCATCGAGGTGATGGCGTCGCTCGATGCCGCTGCGCGGGTCGATCGAACGGTTCGGCGCCGGAAACGCGTACTGCCAGCCCGGCTCGCGAGGGCCGTTCGGGTACTTGCGCGCCAGCGCGTGCGGGAGCCATACCGCGCCGAATCCGGCGGCGAGGTCGGCGGCGTGCAGGCGCAGCGCCTCCGCCACCTGGTGGCGCAGCGGGTCGCGGAGCGAGTCGGGCAGCATGGTGACGCGGTCCTTCCCGCCCTTGCCGTCGCGGATGACGATCGTCCGGCGCTCGAAGTCGACGTCCTTGACCCGCAGCCGCACGCACTCCATCAGGCGCATGCCGGTGCCGTACAGCAGCGAGGCCATCAGCCAGGGGCGGCCGAGCAAGTTGTCGAGCAGCCGCGACACTTCGTCCGGCGTCAGCACCACCGGCAGCCGACGCGCCGCCCGGGCGCGCTGGATGTTCTCCATCCACGGCAACTGCACGCCGAGGACTTCGCGGTACAGGAACAGCAGCGCACTCAGCGCCTGGTTCTGCGTCGACGCCGCCACGTCGTGCCGCGCCGCCAGCCCGGTGAGGAAGGCCTCCACCTCAGGCGCGCCGAGTTCGCGCGGATGTCGGCGTCCGTTGGCGACGAGGAAACGCCGGATCCAGCCGAGATAGGCCGTCTCCGTCCGCCGGCTCATGTTCAGTCGCCGGATCCGCTCCCGAGTGACTTCGAGCACGCCGCGCCGCGGCGACTCCCGGCGGGCACCATCGGCCCGCTCGCGATGATCCTCCCCCACGACCCCCCGCGCCGTCCTGGCAGGGGAGGTCGGTGCACCAGCACTGTCATCCATGGCGTCGGAGATCCGGTTCCGAACCGCGTCCTTGCGGTGGAGCCAAGTTACACACCACTTTGGGGTGCCGCTGTCAGCCCAGGCCGATGATTCGTGTAGGAAAACCGCCCGACTTGACCAGTGCCCGATATCAGATATCGTCTGTGTTGCCACCCCAAACTGGGGTCTACTAGTAGTTAGCCCAATATTCCCTGACTCATGCCAAGCCAAAATACCCTGCTGCTGGTCTACTTCGTGGCCTTCTTCTTGCTGGCCTTTGTAGTGCGCTCCGTAATCGTCTACCGGCAAACAGGCATCAACCCTTTGGTTCTCCCCG
>JAJTHZ010000268.1 GCA_021299185.1 Lysobacteraceae bacterium
CCCGGGGGCGCGTTGATGGGCGTGCGCCTGCTCGCCTTCGCCGGCAGCCTGCGCCGCGCATCCTTCAATCGCCGCCTGCTGGGCGAGATGGCCGACGGCGCGCGTGCCGCCGGTGCCGAGGTCGACGTGATCGACCTGCGCGAGTTGCGATTGCCGCTCTACGACGCGGAGACCGAGGCCGCGGGCATGCCGGATGCGGCCCGCGCGCTGCAGCAGCGGCTCGGCGCCTGCCAGGGCCTGCTGCTGGCGACGCCGGAATACAACGGCTCGCCGCCGGCGCTGGTGAAGAATACGCTGGACTGGATCAGCCGTCCGCAGGCCGACGGCCGCGACGGCGTGGTGCTGTTCCGCGGCAAGGTCGCCGGCATCTGCAGCGCCTCGCCCGGGCCGATGGGCGGGATCCGTTCGCTGCTGGTGCTGCGCGAGCTGCTGGCCCGGTTCGGCCTGTGGGTCGTGCCGCAGCAGGTCGCGGTCGGCCGCGCCGAAGCCGCCTTCGACGGCGAGGGGCGCCTCGTCGACGCACGCCAGCGCCAGGCCGTCCACGCGGTCGCCGCCGAGTGCGCGCGCGCCGCCACCCTGCTGGTCACGCCTTGACCCCACCCCGGAGCAAACCCCGCCGCCATGCCGATCCTAGCCACCCTCACCGTCCTCGCGCTGCTGCTCGCCGGCATGCGGCTGGCCGAGCGGCTCGGTTATCCGTTCTGGTACGGGATCGGGATTGCGATCCCGGTGGTCAACCTGTTCGTGCTCGGCGCCTTCGCGTTCGTGAAGTCGCCGAAGGAGCGCCGCATCGAGGAACTGGAGGCGCAACTGGCCGCGGCGCGGCTGACGCGGCTGCCAGGCAAGGATCCCGACGCCGGGACCTGAGCGCCCGCAGGCGCACGCCGCCTCAGCCGCGGCCGAGCACCCGCTTCGCGCCGGCCCAGCGGCGCTTCCAGTAGCGGTCGTCGAGCTGGTCGACGCGCACCTTGCCGCCGCGGCTCGGTGCGTGCACGAAGCGGCCGTCGCCGATGTAGATGCCGACGTGGGACACGCGGTTGCCGCGGATGCGGAAGAACACCAGGTCGCCCGGCGCGAGTTCGGCAGGATCGACGCTGGGCGCCGGCAGGCGCGCCATGTCGTGCGAGGCGCGGGGCAGGGCGATCGCCTCGTGGTCGCGGAACACCCAGCGCACGAAACCCGAGCAGTCGAAGCCGGTCTCGGGCGTATTGCCACCGAACCGGTAGCGCACCCCGAGTTCGGCCAGCGCGCGCACCGCGATCTCGCCGCCGGGGTCCGGGACGTCGGCCGGTTCCGCGACTGGTTCCTGCAGCGGCTCGACGGTGAGCGTCCCGCTGTCGGCCAGCGGCACCGCCTCCGATACCGGGCCGGGCGGCAGTGTGGCGCAGCCGCCGGCGGCGAGGGCGAGCAGCAGGGCAAGGCAGCGGACGGGCGGGGTCGGCATCGGCATCGGCCGCGCAAGGTGGCCAAGCGCGCCGCCGCTGTCAATCCGCGGCGCCGCATGACGCCCTGCGGCCGGCCGAGGCTGCGCCCGACGCCGGGCCTGTCCTACCATCGTCGGCCCCGGTCCGGCCTGCCCCCGATGCCCATCGTCCTGATCGACGCGCCGAGCAACCTCGGCCTCAAGCGACCTGCGCCCGACCGCGAGCCCGGGGTGCGCTTCGCGCCGTGGCAGTTGCGCCGGCTGGGCTTGCTCGAACGGCTCGGTGCGGTGGACGCCGGCCATGTCGAACCGCCGCCTTACGATGGGTTGCGCGATGCGGCCACCGCCGTGCTGCACGGCACCGCGATCGCGCGCTACGCGGTGGCGCTGGCCGATGCGCTGGCGCCGGTGCTGGCGCAGGGCGACGTGCCGCTGGTGCTGGGCGGCGACTGCAGCATCGCGCTCGGCGGCGCGCTGGCGCTGCGCCGTCGCGGTCGCCACGGCCTGCTGTACATCGACGGCCACCACGACCTGCTGCGCCCGGAAGGGACCACCCACGGCGCCGCGGCGGGCATGGCGCTGGCGTTCGCCACCGGCCACGGCCCCAACCTGCTGACTCGCATCGATGGCCACCTGCCGCTGGTCGATCCGGGCGACGTCTGGCTGTTCGGCCACCGCGACGAGGATCGCTGGTACGAACCGGCGTTGCTCGAGCTGGCCGGAACCGCCATGCGCAGCCTCGCGCTGCAGTCGGCGCGGCAGATGGACATCGACCGCGTGTTCGCGCGCAACCTCGCGGCGTTCGGCGCATCGGGCATCGAGGGATTCTGGCTGCACCTCGACGCCGACGTGCTCGACGATCGCGTGATGTCCGCCGTCGATGCGCGCCAGCCGGAGGGCATGACCGCCGACGAACTGGCCCGCCTGCTGCAGGTGGCCGCCGCCAGCGGTCTGCTGCGCGGGCTGCACGTGAGCAACTACGACCCCGAGCGCGATCCGGGGCTGGCCTGCGGGCGCGTGCTGGTGGACCTCCTGGCCGAGGGCCTCGCGCCGCTGCGGCCGGTCGAAGACGGCCCGCCGGCCGACGACGCGCCGCCGCCCGAGGCGGTAGACTGAGCGGTCCCACGCGACGGAAACCCCATGAAGATCGACAACAACACGGTGGCGAGCTTCCACTACGACCTCGCCGACGCCGCTGGCAACCGCATCGAATCCTCGCGTGGCGGCCAGCCGCTGGCCGTGCTGCATGGCGCCGGCAACGTGATCCCCGGCGTCGAGGCCGCGCTGGCGGGCCGCAGCGTCGGCGAACGCTTCAGCGTGACCGTGCCGCCGGAGCAGGGGTACGGCGAGCGCCGCGAGGGCCTCACCCAGCGCGTGCCGAAGAAGTACTTCCGCGACGGCCAGCGCCTGCGCGCGGGCGACACCACCATGCTGTCCACCCTCGATGGCCAGCGGGTGGTGACGGTGGTGAAGGTCGGCCAGAGCGTGATCGACGTCGATCTCAACCATCCGATGGCCGGCCGCACCCTGGTGTTCGACATCGAGGTGGTCGCCGTGCGCGAGGCCACGGCCGAGGAGATCGCGCACGGCCATGCCCACGAACCGGGCGGCCACGCGCACTGACATGGGGGACGCGGGGCCCGCGATCCGCGACTGGGCGCTGGCCGATGCCGCCGCCTGCGCCGCCATCTACGCGCCTTACGTCGCGCGAACGACGATCAGTTTCGAACTCGAGCCGCCCGGCGCAGACGAGATCGCGCGCCGCTTCGACGCGCTGCGCGCGGCCGGCTATCCGGTGCTGGTCGCGGCCAGCGGCGCCGGCGTGGCGGGCTACGCCTACGCGGGTTCGTTCCGCGCTCGCCCGGCGTACCGCCACACGGTCGAGCACTCGGTCTACGTCGATCCCGGCGTGCAGCGCGGCGGGATCGGCCGCGCGCTGCTCGAGGCGCTGGTCGCGACCTGCGCCGCGCGCGGCTTCCGCCGCATGGTCGGCGTGATCTCCGATCCCGGGCAGTCGCACTCGCTGGCCTTCCACCTGCGACATGGGTTCCGCGAAGTCGGCACCCTGCACGGCATCGGCCACAAGTTCGGGCGCGACCTCGACGTGGTGATGGTCGAGCGCCCCCTCGACTGAATCCCGGGAAACCGGGGTCAGCGTACGTTTTCCCTGCGACCCCGCACCTGTGCCGCGGCGCGGGAAAATGTACCCTGACCCCGGTTTTCCCTGCCCGAGGCCTCGCATGCGCCTGCTCCCGCTCCTGCTCGCCGCCCTGCTCGCGGGATGCGCCGGCGCGCCGTCCCGCCCGTCGCCGTCGGCGGCCCCCGCCTACGACGTGCTGGTCCGCGGCGGCACGTTCTACGACGGCAGCGGCAAGCCGCCGCTGCGCGCCGACATCGCGTTGCGCGGCGACCGGGTGGCGGCGGTGGGCGATCTCGCCACCGCCACGGCGGACGTCGTGCTGGACGCCCGCGGCCTCGCGGTCGCGCCCGGGTTCATCAACATGCTGTCGTGGTCGACCGAATCGCTGATGGCCGACCCGCGTGCGCTGAGCGACCTCAAGCAGGGCGTCACGCTGGAGGTGTTCGGCGAGGGCAGTTCGATGGGCCCGCTGAACGAGACGATGCGCGCCACCGCGCTCGCGCGCCAGTCCGACATCCGCTACGCGATCGACTGGACCACGCTGGCGGGCTGGCTGGAGGGGCTGGAACGGCGCGGCGTGGCAGTCAACGTGGCGAGCTTCGTCGGCGCCACCACCGTGCGCGTGCACGAACTGGGTTATGCCAACCGCGCGCCGACGCCGGCCGAGCTGGCGCGCATGCAGGAACTGGTGCGCGAGGCCATGCGCGAGGGCGCGCTCGGCGTGGGCGCCTCGCTGATCTATGCGCCGGCCTTCTATGCGCAGACGCCGGAACTCACCGCCCTGGCCGCGGCCGCCGGCGAATACGGCGGCGGCTACATCGCCCACCTGCGCAGCGAGGCGGATCGCTTCCTCGAAGCGCTGGACGAGCTGATCGCGATCGCGCGCGCGACCGGCGTGCGCGCCGAGGTCTACCACCTCAAGGCCGCCGGCCGGCACAACTGGCCCAAGATGGCGCAGGCGATCGCGCGCATCGAGGCGGCACGGGCGGAAGGCGTGCCGGTGTCGGCCAACATGTACACCTACGTCGCCGGCGCCACCGGGCTGGACGCGGCGATGCCGCCGTGGGTGCAGGAGGGCGGGCTCGACGCGTGGATCGCGCGCCTGAAGGACCCCGCGCAGCGCGCGAAGACGATCGCCGCGATGCGCACGCCCTCGCCGCTGTGGGAGAACCTGTACCGGATGGCGGGCTCGCCGGACAACATCAAGTTCATCGGCTTCCGCAACCCGGCGCTCAAGCCACTGACCGGCAAGACGCTGGCGCAGGTGATGGCGATGCGCGGCACCGACGCGGAGAACACGATCATCGACCTGGTGATCGAGGACGGCTCGCGCGTCGACACGGCGTACTTCCTGATGAGCGAGGACAACGTCGAACTCGGCATCCGCCAGCCCTGGGTGTCGTTCGGCTCGGACGCCGAGGCGAGCGCGCCGGAGGGCGTGTTCCTGCTCTCGTCCACCCACCCGCGCGCCTACGGCAACTTCGCGCGGCTGCTCGGCCACTACGTGCGCGAGCGACGCGTGATCCCGCTCGAGGAGGCGATCCGCCGGTTGACCCGGCTGCCGGCGGAGACCTGGAAACTGCACGGCCGCGGCTGCCTCGACGTCGGCTGCTTCGGCGATCTCGTGGTGTTCGACCCCGCGACGATCGCCGACCACGCGACCTTCGACGCACCGCAGCGCTTCGCCACCGGCGTGCGCGACGTGCTGGTCAACGGCGTGCCCGTGCTGCGCGACGGCGAGCCGACCGGTGCCCTGCCCGGGCGCGTGGTGCGCGGACCCGGCTGGCGCCAGCCCTGAGCGCCTCGGGGCTCAGGCTGGCGGCCTGGCGCCGGCGCCGATCCGCTCCCAGACCAGCACGCCACCGCGCAGCAGCGCGTCGAGCCGGCCCACGATGCCGCCGGACAGCAGGGCCGGGTCGGCACCATCGGCGAGCAGCAGGCCGCCCCACCCGTTGCGCGCCTCGGCGTGCACCCGCCAGGCCGCCGCGTCGGCCATCTCCAGCGCCACGCTCCACGGCACGCCGGTGGCGCCGCGCGCCAGCGGCCACAGCGAGTAGCCGACCGACGACGGCAGCACGATCGGCGTGCCGTCCGGCGCGGGATGCAGGTGCTCCTGTGCCGCCCGCCACAGCGCCACCACGCGCGCCGCGGACTGCGCGCGCGGCACGCCGCGCTGCACCAGCAGGAATTCCTCGCCACCCCAGCGCACGACCGTGCCGTCGGGGCCCGCCGACTGGCGCAGGCTGGCGCCGAACTGGCGCAGCAGCGCGTCGCCCGCCGCGTGCCCATGGCGCGCATTGATGTCCTTGAAGCGGTCGAGGTCGAACATCAGCAGCAGCGCGCAGTCGTCCTCGCCCGTGGCGCCGTCCGCCCCGCGCAGCCACTCGCCGAGGTGGTTGAGCAGCCAGCGCCGGTTCGGCAGGCCGGTCAGCGGATCGGTCTCGCTTTCCTGCGCCAGCGCGCGGTTGGCGTCGCGCAGTTCCGCGTTGGCGTGCGCCAGTTCCATGGTGCGCTGCTCGACCTCGGCGCGCAGCCGGGCCTCGCGCATCGCGTACGCCTTCTCGCGCCAGCGCACCGTCGCCAGCGCCGCCAGCAGCGCGCCGGCCAGCACCAGCAGCAGCAGGCCGACCCGCGAGCCCGTGCGTTCGTGCCAGCGCGGCGGGACGGTCACCTCGATGGTCGCATCCTGCGCGCTGCCGATGCGCGCGGCGCTCTCGGCCCGCACGCGGAACGTGAACCGGCCCGCCGGCAGGTTGGTGTAGAACGCCTCGCGGCGAACCCCGGCGTCGACCCAGTCGGCATCGAATCCGTCGAGTCGGTAGAAGAAGCGCAGGCCCTTGGGATCGCGGTGCGCGATCGCGGTGTAGGCGACCGCGAGGTCCCGCCGGTCGCCGGACAGGACCACCGGCTGGCGGTCGGCCAGCACGTCGCGTCGGACGTCGTCGCTGGCGACCGACTCGATGTGCGGGACCGGCGTTTCCACCGCGCGGTCGAGGTCGTCGAGGTCGATCGCGATCACGCTCTCGATGGTGGGCAGCCAGACCCGGTAGTCGTCGATCGCGATCCGCGAGCGTCCGCCGCCGTTGCAGCAGCGCGCGCGCACGCTGCCACGCAGGTTGCCGTCGATGCTGGCCGGCACCCGCCAGTCGAGCGCGCCCTTGCCCTCGACCGCGAAGCGCCGCAATTGCTCCAGCGGGAAGGTGACGATGCCCTCGGCCGAGGACAGGAACACCTGGCCGCGCGTGGTGCGCGCCCCCCAGGCGGTCAGCCGGCGCAAGGTCGGATCGTCGGCGACCATGCGCAGCGCATCGCCATGCACCACGCCGAACCCGCGATCGACGGTCGACACCAGCAGCATGTCCGGCGCCAGTCGATCGACCGCGGTGACGAACGCCTGGTCCACGGGCGCGGCCCAGGCGGGCGTCTCGACCCGCCCTTCGCGCCAGCGCCGCACGCCGCCCTCGGTGGCCAGCAGCAGCGAGCCGTCGGCCTCGGGCAGCACGCCCCGGACGCGGTTGGCCGGGGTGCCCGGCGCGATGGCGACGCGTTCGAAGGCGTCGTGGTCGCCGATCACCAGTCCGTCGTGGGTCCCGAACCATGATGTACCGGCCGAGCCGTGCACGATCGCATTGACCTGCAGCCCGGCGAAGTCGGCCAGCGTCTCCACCGCGCCGTCCGGGTAGGCCCGGCGCGCCAGGCCGGAACGCGTTCCGATCCACAGGCGGTCGCGGTCGTCGAAGGCCAGTTCGTAGGCGACGGGGTTCGGCAGGTCGCCGGGCGGCACGATCCGGGTGACGGCTGCCGAAGCGATGCGGTACACGCCGCGCTCGCTGCCGGCCAGCAGGCTGCCGTCCGGTGCGCGCTCCACCGACCACGCCACCTGCGGCTGGTCGGCGTGCAGCAGGATCTTGCGGTCGATCCAGCCGTCGGAGAGGCGCATCAGGCCATCGGTGCGCGTGCCGACCCACAGGTTGAAGTCGCGGTCCTCGAACAGGGCGGTGATCCACGGACTGGCGCCGAGCAGGGCGGTGTCGATGCGCACCGCGCGGTGCCCGTCGTGGGTGCGGAACAGGCTGTCCGGCCCGCCGGCCCAGACTTCGCCGCTGGCGGTGGCCAGCACGACGGCGATGGCCGCGCCCGCCGTGCCCTCGATCGGGGCGAAACGGGCCTCACGCTGGTCGAAGGCGTACAGACCGTTCGTCGTGCCTACCCACAGGCGCTCCGGTCCGGCGGCCAGCGCGGTCACCGCGAGCGAAGCGCCGTCGGTGGCCGGCAGGGGATGGACCACCCAGCGCGACCCCTGCTGTTCGAGGATGGCGGCGCCGGCCCCGAGCCAGGTGCGCCCGGAGGCATCGACCACCACGCTGCCGATCGCCGGCGTGCCGGCCACCTGCTCGGCGCGCGTGCCGTCCACGATTCTCTGCAGGCCGTCGCGCGTGGCGAGCAGCAGTCCGTCCGGCGCCACGGCGAGGTCGACCGCGCCCGCGCCGGGCAGGCGGTCCTCGTGACGGGTGACCACGCCGTCGCGGTAGGACAGCAGGCCGCGGTCGTGCAGGAACCACAGTGTCCCATCCGCGGCGCGCACCGCGTGGGCGACGTTGGTGGGCGTGGCACCGATGCCCTGTTCGGCCCCGTAGGCCACGAAGCGATGGCCGTCGAAGCGCGCGATGCCTTTCTGCGTGCCGACCCAGAGGTAGCCGCCGTCGTCCTGGGCGATCGCGTAGACGGTCACCTGCGGCAGGCCGTGCTCGACGCTCCACCGATCCGCCACCAGGTCCTGGAACGGCCGATCGCGGTCGAGCGCACCGGCGTCCTGGCAATGGACGGACATCGTCAAGGCCAGCATCGCCAGCCATGGCGCTCGGGACATCGGGGCCGGATCCGTGAACGCGCGGGATCGCGCCACCCCGAGTGTATCCGCTGCGCCGCTCCTCCCGCCGCTGCCCGCGCCGGCGACGACGCCCTACAATCGGAGGATGACGAACCGGAGCGATGTCCTGGTCCTGGGCGGCGGCGTGGTTGGCCTCGCCAGCGCCGTGCAATTGCTGCGCGCGGGCCGCAGCGTGACCGTGCTCGAACGCGGTCGCGCGGGCGGGGCGACCTCGCGCGGCAACTGCGGCACGATCACGCCCAGCCACGCCACCCCGCTGGCGATGCCCGGCATGGTGGCCAAGGCGATCAAGTACCTGCTGCAGCCCGATGCGCCGTTCCGGGTCGCGCCGCGCTTCGACCCCGCGCTGTTCGGCTGGCTGCTGCACTTCGCGCGGCGCTGCAACTGGCGGCGCTTCGAGGAGATCACCCGCGTGAAGGGGCCGCTGCTGGTGCGCGCGCGCCAGCGCCTCGCCGACCTGGTGCGCGAGGAAGCGCTCGACTGCGGCTTCGAGGAACTCGGCACCCTCTACTGCTGGCGCGACGAGCGCGCATTCGCCCAGTCGGCCTGGCTGCCGCGCGCGCTGGCGACGGTGGGCGTCGAGATCCGCACGCTCGACGGCGCCGCGGCGCGCGCGCTGGAACCGGCGATCAACGACAGCATCGTCGCCGCCTACCACAATCCGGGCGACGCCCACCTGCGCCCCGACCGCTACGTGGCCGAACTCGCGCGCCGCGTGCGCGAACTCGGCGGCAACCTGGTCGAGGACGCCGCCGTGACCGATTTCCTCGGCGACGGCGATCGCATCGGCGCGGTGGTGGCCGGCGACCAGCGCCACGCGGCGCAGGACATCGTCTTCGCACTCGGGGCGTGGTCGCCCGCGCTGGCCGCGCGGATCGGCCTCGACCTGCCGATCCAGCCCGGCAAGGGCTATTCCATCACCTACGAGCGGCCGGGCCGGGCACCGCGCATCCCGGTGGTCTGCAAGGAGCGCAGCGTCTGCGTCACCGCCTGGAAGGACGGCTATCGGCTCGGCAGCACGATGGAGTTCGCCGGCTACGACACCTCGATGAACCGCGTGCGGCTGGACGCGCTGGTGCGCGGCGCGCGCGAGTACCTGCACGAGCCGGAGGGCCCGAGACGGATCGAGGAGTGGTACGGCTGGCGTCCGATGACCTGGGACGACCTGCCGATCATCGGCCGCGCGCGCAACTGGCGGAACCTGGTGCTGGCGACCGGCCACGGCATGCTGGGCGTGACGATGTCCGCGGTCACCGCCGACCTCGTGCGCGACATCGTGCTCGGGAAGAAACCGGACCTCGACCCGGCGCCGTTCGGGCCGGCGCGCTTCGGCGCCTGACGCGCGTCACGCCGGCGGGAACCCGTCCGTGCAAGGATGGTCGAAGTCCTTCGGCCCACCCGGAGTCCGCGGCATGCGCCTGATCCCCTTCGCCCTCTTCGCGCTCTTCGCCCTCGCCAACGCCGCGACGGCTGCGGAGCCCCCGCCGGTCGCGGCCAAGGCGGACGCTGCCGCGGCGGCCCCCGCCGAGGTCGCGCCGGCGGCCCCGCCGCCGATCTTCCCGTCCGTGCATATCGACATCGAGCCGGGCAGCGATACCGGCCAGTTCCTCGCCGGTGCGCGCGTGTTCGACCTCAACAGCCGGCGCGTCCTCGCGACGCCGCAAATGACCCTCCAGCAGGGCACGCCGGCCAGCACCGAGGTCGAGGGGCCCGACGGTGCATTCAAGGTCCGCATCGAGGCCGGCGTGGACCCCACCGGCACCAGTGCGCAGTGGAGCTATACCATCACCGAGCAGGGCATCGTGATCGCCGAGGCGCGCGGCACGGTGACCCTGTCGCGGCCGCGCGAGGCCGGGTACTGAGGCGCGGATCGCGGCGATCGATCCGGCGCTGTCCGGGGACCCGTCCGCACCGCCCGCGCATAGCCGGGCTCGGCAGCGTGCGCGGGATCGTCACCCGAATGCCCGGGCAGTCCGCCGACGCGGGCCTGGTGGCGCCGTCTCGAGCTGGCCTGCATCATGCCGCTGGCGATGGCGCTGCGGTCCCGGCGCCGGCCGTGCGGCCGGCTCGGCAACGACACCGTCCCGATGAAGCGCAGCGCCATCCGAACCCGACGGCACGGGCGCGCGGCCGAAATGGCCCCTAGAATCTTGCCATGCAGACCTTCGTCCTGGAGTGCGGCAGCGCGCCGTTGCTGGTCAGCCTCCCGCACGACGGCACCTTCGTGCCGGAGGAGATGGCGGCGCGCCTGACCGCGCCGGCCCGCGCGCTGCCCGACACCGACTGGCACGTCGGTCGCCTGTACGCCATCGCGCGCGCGCTGGACGCATCGATCCTGCGGCCGTACGCCTCGCGCTACGTGGTCGACCTCAATCGTGCGCCCGATGGCGCGGCGCTGTATCCCGGCCGCCGCGAGACCGGCCTGGTGCCGCTGCGGACCTTCGCCGACGAGCCGGTGTGGCGCGAAGGCGCGGCGCCCGACACGACCGAGGTGTCCGCGCGCGTGGATGCGTGGTGGCGGCCCTACCACGCGGCGCTGGCAGGCGAACTGGCGCGCCTGCGCCGGCGCCATCCGCGCGTGGTGTTGTGGGAGGGCCACTCGATCCGCTCGCAGGTGCCGATGCTGTTCGACGGTCGGCTGCCGGACTACAACCTCGGTACGGCCGGCGGGGCGAGTTGCGACGTCGCGCTGCGCGACGCGCTCGGCGCCCAGTTGGCGCGCTTCGACGACCGCACCCATGCGGTCGACGGCCGCTTCAAGGGCGGATGGATCACCCGCCACTACGGCCGGCCGCAGGACGGCGTGCACGCGGTGCAACTCGAACTCGCCCAGTGCACCTACATGGACGAGGATTCATTCGCCTGGGACGAAGACGGCGCCTCGCGCGTGCAGCGGGAGATCGGCCGCCTGCTGCGCGAGTGCGTGCGGTTCGCGGCGGCCGCGGGGCCAGCGTAGGAGCGCGCTGGCGCGCGACCGCCACCGCGGGCATTGCGGCACGGTCGGGTTGTGCCGGTCGCCCGCAAGCGGGCTCCTACGAAAGCACACGCGGCGCCGGCCTTCCGTAGGAGCGCGCTTGCGCGCGACCGCCACCGCGGGCATCGCGGCGAGGTGGGGATGTGCCGGTCGCCCGCAAGCGGGCTCCTACGAGAGCGCAGGGACGCCGGCCTTCGTAGGAGCGCGCTTGCGCGCGACCGCCACCGCGGACATCGCGGCAAGGTCGGCATGTGCCGGTCGCCCGCAAGCGGGCTCCTACGAGAGCGCAGGGACACCGGCCTTCCGTAGGAGCGCGCTTGCGCGCGACCGCCACGGTGGATCGCGGGATCAATCCATCCGTTCGATCACCGCCGCCGTCACCGCCTCGGTGCCGACGCCCTGCGGGCCCGCGAGGTCGGGGGTCCAGACGCGATCGGTGATCGTGCGGTAGACGGCGTCCTCGATCGCGGCCGCGGCGGCTTCCTGGCCCAGCGAGTGGCGCAGCAGCAGCGCGGCGGACAGGATCGTGCCGCACGGATTCGCGATGCCCTGGCCGGCGATGTCGGGCGCCGAGCCGTGGATCGGCTCGTAGAGGCCCGGGCCCGAATCGCCCAGCGAGGCGCTCGGCATCAGGCCCAGCGAGCCCGCCACCGCGGCGGCCTCGTCGGTGAGGATGTCGCCGAACAGGTTTTCGGTCACGATCACGTCGAAGGCACGCGGGCGCGAGACCAGGTACATCGCCATCGCATCGACCAGGAGGTGCTCGACCGCGACGTCCGGGAACTCGGCCGCCAGCACCCGCGTCGCGACCTCGCGCCACAGGCGCGAGGTCTCCAGCACGTTCGCCTTGTCCACCGACGCGAGGCGTTTGCCGCGCGCGCGGGCCATGCGACCGGCGAGGCGCACGACGCGCTCGGTCTCCGCCACGGTGTAGGCGCATTCGTCGCTTGCGCGATCGGCAGTGCGGGTGCGCGTGCCGAAGTAGATCCCGCCGGTCAGTTCGCGCACCACCACGAAGTCGACGTCGCGCGCGCGCTCCGGCTTGACCGGGCTCGCATCGAGCAGGGCAGGGTGCACCTTGACCGGACGCACGTTGGCGTACAGCCCGAGTTGCTGGCGCAGCGCGAGCAGGCCGGCCTCGGGGCGGATCGCCGTCGGCACGCCCGCCCATTTCGGGCCGCCGATCGCGCCGAGCAGGATCGCATCGGCCGCGCGGCACGCCGCCAGCACGGAGGCCGGCAGCGGCTCGCCGTGGGCGTCGATCGCGGCCCCGCCGAACGGATGCTCCTCGAAGCGCAGGTCGAGCCCGAAGCGCTGCGAGGCGCGGGCCAGCACCGCGTGGCCTGCGGCGACCACTTCGGGGCCGATGCCGTCGCCGGGCAACAGCACGATGCGCGCGCTCATGCGCGCGCCTCGAAGCGTTCGATCAGCGGCAGGCGCTGCTGCAGGTAGCCCAGTTCGTCCACGCCGTCGAGCAGGCACTGGCGCACGAAGGGATCCAGCGTGAAGGCGATCGTGCGCCCGTCGGCGCGAGTGATGGTCGACGTCGCCACGTCGATCGCCAGCCGCTCGCCGGGCTGCGCCAGCAGGTCCGCATGCGACGACGGGTCGACCACGATCGCCAGCAGCCCGTTCTTGAGCGAATTGTTGCGGAAGATGTCGGCGATCCCGCTGCTGATCACCGCCGCGATGCCGGCATCCAGCAGCGCCCACGGCGCGTGCTCGCGCGACGAGCCGCAGCCGAAGTTGTGCCCGCCGACCAGGATCGCGGCGTCCTTCGCCTCCGGCCGGTTGAGCACGAAGTCGGGGTTGGGCGTGCCGTCGGCGCGCCAGCGCCAGTCGTTGAAGGCGTGCTTGCCGAGGCCTGCGCGCGTGGTGGTGGTGAGGAAGCGCGCGGGGATGATCTGGTCGGTGTCGATGTTGTCGACCGGCAGCACCACGGTGCGCGATTCGACGCGGCGCACGGGCTTCATGCGGCGACTCCTTCGGCGGTGAGTGCGCGCGGGTCGGCGATCGCGCCGCGCACGGCGCTGGCCGCCGCGGTGGCCGGGCTCGCGAGCACGGTGCGCACGCCCTTGCCCTGGCGGCCCTCGAAGTTGCGGTTGCTGGTGCTGACCACGAGTTCCCCCGGCCGCGCGATGTCGCCGTTCATGCCGATGCACATCGAGCAACCCGGCTCGCGCCACTCGGCGCCCGCGGCGCGGAACACCTCGTGCAGGCCTTCGGCCTCGGCCTCGCGCTTGACGCGCTCGGAGCCGGGCACCACCAGCATGCGCACCCGCGGATCGATGCGGCGGCCGCGCAGGACCTCGGCCGCCGCGCGCAGGTCGGACAGCCGGGAGTTGGTGCAGGAGCCGACGAACACCACGTCGACCAGCGTGCCGGCGATCGCCTGGCCTTCGGCGAGGCGCATGTAGTCGAGCGCCTTGCGCGCCGCGGCGTCTTGGGCCGGCGGCACCAATGCATCGATCGACAGCGCCTTGCCGGGATCGGTGCCCCAGGTCACGGTCGGCGCCACGTCGCGCGCGTCGATGCGCACCTCGCGGTCGTAGCGGGCTTCGGGATCGGCGGCGAACGACAGCCAGCGCGCGGCCGCGCGTTCGAAGTCGGTGCCGTGCGGCGCCTCGGGCCGGCCGCGCAGGTAGTCCACCGTGGTGGCGTCGGGCGAGACCATGCCCGCGCGCGCGCCCATCTCGATCGACATGTTGCACAGGGTCATGCGGCCTTCCATCGACAGCGCGCGCACCGCGCTGCCGCGGAACTCGATCACGTGCCCGGTGGCGCCGCCGATTCCGAGCACACCGGCGATGTGCAGGGTGAGGTCCTTGGCCGACACGCCGGCCGGCAGGTCGCCGTCCACCGTGACCGCAAGCGACTTCGGCTTGCGCTGCAGCAGGCACTGGGTGGCCAGCACGTGGCCGACCTCGGTGGTGCCGATGCCGAAGGCCAGCGCGCCGAAGGCGCCGTGCGTGCTGGTGTGGCTGTCGCCGCAGACGATGGTCATGCCCGGTTGCGTGCGCCCCAGTTCCGGCGCGATCACGTGCACGATGCCGCGGTCGGGCGAGTCCCAGCCGCGCAGGTCGATGCCGAACTCGACGCAGTTGCGTTCCAGCGCTTCGACCTGCGCCCGCGTCGCGTCGTCGAGGTAGGGGCGCGAGCCGTCGGCCGCCGCGGGCAGGGTGGGCGTGCTGTGGTCCAGCGTGCCGAGCGTACGATCCGGACGGCGCACCGGCAGCCCGCGCTCGCGCAGCACCTGGAAGGCCTGCGGCGAGGTGACCTCGTGGATCAGGTGCAGGTCGATGTAGAGCACGGTGGGGCGGCCGTCGTCCGGCGCCTCCACCACGTGCGCGTCCCAGACCTTGTCGAACAGCGAACGTCCGCTCACGGGCCGACCTCCGCGAACGCCGGTTCGGCGAGCCCGGCGCGGTGCCGCGCGCGCGCGGCGCGGGTGGCGGCGATGCGGTTGACCGCTTCCAGCAGCGCCTGCGCGGAGGCCTCGATCACGTCGGTGCTGACCGCCTGGCCGCGGTATTCGCGGTCCTCGCTGACCACGCGCACCGTGGCCTGGCCCTGCGCGTCGACGCCGCCGGTGAGGCTGCGCACGTGGTAGTCGCGCACGTCGAAGGCGATCCCGGTGGCGCGCGCCATCGCGTTGGCGATGGCGTCGATCGGGCCGTCGCCGACCGCGGCCTCGCGGTGCAGGCGTCCCTCGCCGTCGCGCACCGACACGCTGGCGGTCGGTTCGCTGCGCGCGCCGATCGCGGTCGTGACGTGCAGCGATTCCAGCGTGTAGCCGTGCGGTGCGTTGGGATCCACGCCCAGCCACAGCGCCTCGAGGTCGGCGTCGAAGACCTCCTTCTTGCGGTCGGCCAGCCGCTTGTAGGCCACCATCAGTTCGTCAAGCGCGCCGTCCGGCACGCTGTAGCCGAGGTGGCCGAGCCGCTCGCGCACCGCCGCGCGGCCGCTGTGCTTGCCCAGCACCAGTTGCGAACCGGGGAAGCCGACGTCCTCCGGGCGCATGATCTCGTAGGTGCTGCGGTCGGCGATCATGCCGTGCTGGTGGATGCCGCTCTCGTGGGCGAACGCGTTGTCGCCGACGATCGCCTTGTTGCGCGGGATGGTGGATCCGATCAGGGTCGACAGCAGGCGTGCGGTGGCAAACAGCTTGGGCGTGCGGATGCCGGTGTGCACGCCATAGCGCTCGGGGCGCGTGCGCAGCGCCATCACGATCTCCTCCAGCGCGGCGTTGCCGGCGCGCTCGCCGATGCCGGTGATGGTGCACTCGACCTGGCGCGCGCCGGCCTCGACCGCGGCCAGCGAGTTGGCCACCGCAAGCCCGAGGTCGTCATGGCAATGGGTGCTGATGCGCACGCGCTCGATGCCGCGCACCTCGCGCTTGAGCAGGCGGATCAGCTCGAAGTACTCGCCCGGCGTGGTGTAGCCCACGGTGTCGGGCACGTTGAGCGTGGTGGCACCCGCCTCGATCACGCTGGAGAACAGCTCGACCAGGAAGTCCGGTTCCGAGCGGGTCGCGTCCTCGGCCGAGAACTCGACGTCCTCGACCAGGCCGCGCGCCTGGCGCACGCCGGCGATCGCGCGCTCGACCACCTGCTGGCGGCTCATCTTCAGCTTGTGCTCGCGGTGGATCGGGCTGGAGGCGATGAAGACGTGGATGCGCTTGCGGGTGGCCGGCTTGATCGCCGCCCCGGTGGCGGCGATGTCGGACTCGTTGCAGCGGGCCAGGCCGCAGATGGTCGCGCCCTCGACGCTGGCCGCGATCTCGTGCACCGAGCGGAAGTCGTCCTCCGACGCCGCCGGGTAGCCGGCCTCGATGATGTCCACGCCGAGTTGGGACAGGGCCTGCGCGAAGCGCACCTTGGCCTGCGGGTCGAGGCTGCAGCCCGGGCTCTGCTCGCCGTCGCGCAGGGTGGTGTCGAAGACCATCAGGCGCTCGGTCACGGCTGCGGCCTCCGCTGCGGGCGGCTCGGGCGAATGCGCACCGGCAGCGGGATCGGCGCGGGGCGGGGCGCGAACCAGCGACGGATCAGGTCGAGCAGGGCGTTCATCGGGGGCTCCTGGTGATTCCGGGGTCCATAAACGAAAAACCCCGCGCCGTTTCCGGTGCGGGGCTCAGGTCGGTTCGTTTCGTGTTGCTGGCCGAGTCAGAGCGTCGCGCACCAATTTGGTCGCGAAAGAAGAAGCAACTCACCCAGTAGCAACGCGCTCACGCGGGCCTTGCTTACGGATGGCTGGTTGATGCGCTGCGGCATTGCTCGACCTTGCACCCGGCCCGCGCCGCTTGTCAAGCCCCCCGACCTCAGCGGACCCAACGGTTAGCCTCTCGTTCACTGAATACCGGCGTATGCTGGGTCTGGCAGCAGGTTCAGGGAGCAAGGAATGGAGAACCGGGATGGGGGTTGTATTTCATTCGCGCCGCGGCGTCGGTGCGCCCTCAGCGTGGTGATGCTCGGGCTCGCTTGCGCCGTCCCTGCGAGTGCGCAGGAGCAATGCGGCATCCCCGAGGTCATGCTGCGCGACGGCTTCGAGCCGGATGCGCTGCCGGGGCCGTTGTTCTTTCCCGACAACGCGCCGCTGTCGATCACGCTGGATCCAGGGCAGGCGGGTAGCACGGTCGCGGGTCCCACGACCATCGTGTCAGGTACGTTCAGCGGGCCTCCGGGGACCGGCATCAGCGCGCGTGGCCGTCCGGCGGTGCGGGTGGGCAATCGGTGGTTGATCCCAAACGTGCCGTTGAATGCGGGCAGCGACACGATCACCCTCACGGCGACCACGCTAGCAGGCGCCACCGCGACGCAGACGCTGATTCTGACGCGCGACGACAGCACGGCCGCACAGGCGCGACTGTCGGTGGAAACGCCGCAGCGCTTCGCGCCCGGCTCCAGTCGCTTGCGCTTGGACCTGGCGCCGGCCTTGGTCGTGGAGCGGTTGCGCGTCGACTTCGATGGCAATGCCACGGTGGACCTCGACACCACGAACGCGAGCACGCCGCTGGTGTCCCCGTATTCGCAACCGGGTGTCTACACCGCGACCGCGACCATCGATCTGGCACCGGGCAGCCCCAGCACGCCGCCGAACACCCTGACGCGAACCGTGCGGGTGGCGATCCAGAATCTGGCCGAAACACGCGAGGACCTGTGTTCGGTCTTCGGTCGCATGCGCGGTCGTTTGGCCGCCAACGACGTGCCTGGCGCACTTCTGACGCTGCATCCGCGGCTGCGTCCGACGTTCCAGACGCTGTGGACCAGTATCGGCACCGGGCTTCCGGGCGTCGCGTCGCAATTGGGCACCATTGTCGATGGCAGTATCGGCAGCGAAGGCTATGCCGAGTATGTGATCGCGCGGCCCGTCGTCGGTCAGCCAGGGCAGTTTGTGGGGTTCCGCGTTCAGTTCGACCGCGGACCAGACGGCGTCTGGCGCATCGGGAGCATGTAGTGATGAGAAGAGCGATGATCGTACTGGTGGTCGGTGCTGTGCTGTTGGCGGGCATGGGTTTCGTGGTCGCGACGGGGGCCGGTGGCATCGTGCGACCCGTGGGCGACTTCGCAGACCAGCCGGTGATCGACTTCGAAGGTCGCGTGTTCGATCACGACAGCGACGTGGGGGTGCCCGATGCCTACGTCATCGTCAATGTGGTGGCCTACTCGGAAGAGCCGGTGACGGGATTCGGAGCCTTGGGGTGTGCCGCCGGCGAGGTCGTGCGCACCGATGCGCAGGGTCGATACCGGTTTCGGTGGGCTTGGGCCGAGTACGGGGAAAAGCCGCCGAGCAAGGTATCCGTCCGGCTCAAGGCCTACGCGCCAGGCTGGGAGTACTTCCCGCGCGAGCGGCGACTGGGAACCTCATGGCAATCCACGCATGCTGAGGGGCCGGATATTGCTATGGCCAAGGACGAAGCGACGTTCGAGGAGCGGCTGGCGTTCGTCGCAAAGCTCAATGACAACGGTTGCCCCGATGGTCCAAGAGCGGATACGTGGACTGCAATGCTGTTTGCACAGCAGCGCGAGGTATGGAGTGCGCTATGCAGCACGAGCATCGAACCGACTACGTTCGTGCCGTGGGCGCACTACGAAGTGCTCGAACGCTACAGCGTGTTCGCCGCAGTGTTTGCACAGAACCTTGAGCGGCCGTTCGCAGATGAGACTGCACGATCGATCCGAACAGGCGACCTCCGCGCTGTCGCGCGAGCGGCGCTGCCAGAACTGCAGCGCGCGGGGCCGTCTTGGGAGTTTCCGTTCCCGAAGTTGGATTCGTTGAACGCGTACCAGTGGCGCTTGGCGTGCGACGCGATGTCACCTGCGGCCGTCGGACAATGGAGTAGTCAATGAACGTACCAGCACGGATCGCCTCGGCAAGCATGCTTGCTCTTGTCGCTTCTTCGACATCGGCCTACGAAGTCGATACACACGCGGTGATGTCGCAGGTCGCTTTCGGCAGATCGGTGCTTGCTTCTCCAGATGTTGCGGACCGTCTCGGCTGGTCAAGGTACCCGACGCCGGCGCCATTTCGACCGCCTAGCGCGAACCCCGATACGTTTTTCACCGGTGATCGCTATGTGGATCTGACGCAGGCGCTCTGGACGCAGTCAGGTCAGGCTGGGTTCGCCGACCGACTGGCTGGCGTCTACGAACGCAACCAAATGCCGGCCGGCTATCGCGGCGCTTCCGGAATCGACCCCGTCGACTAAGTCGCTTGGCTTATGCGCGGCGCAATCCGCGAAGACGACCTGCCTACCAGCGCCTATCGCCGCGAGCCCCCGCCAGACAGCGATCCCTACGGCAGCTTCTTCCGGGTATTCAATCACTTCTACGATCCGATCAACGATCGTGCGCTGACCGTGCTCGCGCCGTGCGCCACGATTCAGACAGACGGCAGCGATTGCGTACGATCGTCGGATTGGGCGATGGGTGCGACGGGCGTGGCCAGCCTCGGCGTCGCCATGCCGCCCGCAGCCAATCCGAGCCGACGCAACCACTTTTCATGGGCGGACGGCCGCGAGGCCATGTGGTGCGGCCTGACCTATCGGCGTTCGCAGGTGTCGCCGCAGCGGGATGCAGCGACACGGCGCTTGTGTTGGGCGACCACGTTGAAGTCGCTGGGCAATGTGCTGCACTTGGTCCAGGACGGCGCGCAGCCACAGCACGTGCGCAATGATCGCCACAACCCGGTGGAGGATGTCGAGAGCCTCGACCTGGCCGGATTCCAGACGGCATTCGGGAACATCTTCGCCACTTCGATCGCGCGCCGGACGTTCGAGAACTACACCAACTGGCGCGCGACGGGGGGTGAAGAAATCGGCCTCTCTTGAAATCCGAGTGGGTAATCTGTCCCCGCCTGAACGGACCGCGGAGCATGCGAAGTGACGACCGGAAAGCTGTTCGAGGCTGCGCTGGGGGTTGAGG
>JAJTHZ010000209.1 GCA_021299185.1 Lysobacteraceae bacterium
ACGGAGGGTGGAGTTCGAGACCCGATCAGCCCCCGCCGGGCTACCTGGGCTGCCGCTCAGGTGGCGCCATAACGCCGGTCATGGAGTGGCTCCATTACGGCGATCCCGGAATGGCTCCATTGGGGCGGTCGGTGACAGGTGGGCTGCAGTACCGGTTCCCGGCACTGTGTCGCGCGCTTTCGGAGTCGCGCCGAAAGGCTCTGGAGGCGGCGCGGACGATTCGAGACGAACGGATTACCGCGGCGGTATCGGAAGCAGTCACCGACGCAGTGCTGAGTGCCGACCGGCCGCCTGGAAGAAAGGCGCTCCTTCGTCGTCTGCGCCACGAGACCGGCCTGCCCAAGCACCGGCTTCGCCTCGCGATCCGACAGGAGATCGCGGCCCGCTTGGGATCCGGCGCAGATCGCGTTGCGGACCTGCCGATCCGTAACCCGTCTACGCCTGCAGGAGACCGATCGTGAACAGCTTGATTCCCGAATCCGATGATCTCAGGCTGGGTCGCGCCAAAGAGGAATGCAAGGCGTTCCATGGCGTGGGCAAGCATTCCGATGCGCAGATCGGGTGTGCCATTGATGTACTGCTCAGGTTCGAGCTCGACGTTAACGCGCCTAATGTTGCGTACGTCCTTGCCGCGCGATCAAGAAAGGGCATTGAAGAGCGCGTAGCAAGAATTCTCCCCAGACGATTGGCGATGGGCGGCGGCGGCGACGTAGGCCTCAATACCGCTACGTTTAAAGCATTCATCGAGCAGAACAGAAACTTCTTTGCTCCGTTCATTGCGCAGGAGTTCGCCGACGAGCGCGATGCGATCGAAAGGAAGCATGCGGCGGCGGAGGCAAGCCTTAGGCAGGCGGAGATTGAACGCAACAACGCAGCGCGCCTCCTAAGCGAGTTCGAGAGTACAAATGCGGCGCTGCAGGCGCGGATTGCGAACGCCACGGATCGGTTCCAAGTTATCGCCCAACAGAGCGCCGAATCTGCGAAGGTGGTTGGGCTTCTCGTCGGCCGGTTGTCCGCGAGCGAAGGTCTGGCGCTCCAGTCCGGCGCCGAGCTGAGGCGGCGCTTCGAGTCGGTGCTGCGAAGGCTCGGCGATCGGTCTACCCAACTAGAGGATGCCGCCAAGGCGCAACGACAAGTAGCCCGCGAGCGGGGCCAACTGGTCGATCAACTTCAACGGGAACGCCGGCGTCTTGAGCGCAGGGTTCAGGAGGCCGAGTCCGCCGTGACCGCTCACATGGGAGCGGCCAAACAAGCAGAGGAAGCCTGCGCTGCCCTGGAGGCGCAACTCAAGAGGGCGACGCTGGGATCACTTCGGCGACTGGGACGCCTCAAGGCCAGCCTTGCTGCATTGGCGGCTACCAAAGCTGAGACCAGCCAATGGCGGGCGCGGGTCGGCGAACTGGAGGCGCGGCTCATCGCCAGTGAGACCGAACGCGCGGCACTCCTGCGCCAGTTGGACCACCTTCAGCAACAGTTCGTCGGGAGGGGGACAAGGGCCCAACGCTCCCGCGAACCAAAGTCGTGACGGACGCCGCCCACGCTTCCCGTGACTTAAGGCGACCTCCGACCAAGATCCGTCAATGGCGCCTCCGGTAGATCCGGAGGCACCCGCTTTCTCGCGTACTGGCTAACCCGCTCTGACGTGTTGCAGGCACGCAACACTAGCCCGGGCTTGGGAAGGCGGTCAGGATATGCTTTCCTGGTAATCATATCCTGTCCGAAGCGGACAAGTTATGCTTTCCTCCCCAATGCATGGGGCGTGCCGCGACCGGGTGGTGGGCCCACCAGGACTCGAACCTGGAACCAAGGGATTATGAGTCCCCTGCTCTAACCATTGAGCTATAGGCCCGAATCGCCGCTTCGGAAGCATACCGCGGCTGGAATTCTTCCCTGAAGTGCACGCCGGCCGCGGCATCCATGCCGCGCGAAAGCCCCGCGCGCCCCCAGCGCTTCCGGCGGACGCTGGACGACCTCATCATCCGCGTTCGTCGCGCGGTTGCGGGACGCTACAGCCTGTGCTCAAGGGCACTCGGCGCTCGCACGCCAGCCCCCAGGTTGTCTCTGCGCCTTCCGGCGGTGCATCGCCGGCTTGGCTCGGGGTTGCCGTCGGCCGGACCGGACGGAATTCCCTGGGTTCATCCCGATCCCGTCCGCGCCTTGCGGCGCGGCGGAACCTTTCGATGAGTCCCCCTGCGCTGGGTGTGGAGCCGGGTCGCGGGCTCGCGGGCGTGCTGCGATCACTGACCGCCGTGCACGCGCTGCTCCCGCAGCAGTTGCCCTCGCGCTGTCGCCGACGGCGCGAGGTCGAACCGTCGCCGGTCGATGCGCTGCGCGCTGCCGTCGTGGGCGATGACGAAGAGTTCGAGCGTGCGCGGACGGGGGGCGCCGGCGTCGAACGTGCCCTCGAAGTGCGACCCGAGCGCGCGGTCGGCGATCGGAAAAATGCGGTTGACCTGCGATGATGGTGTCGCGTCGAAGCGCGCGAGCACGGTACCGGCTTCGCGCAGTTCCACCGCAACGGCGCCGCGCGGCGCGAGGACCCAGCCGGCCATGGGCACACGGCCATCGAGCAGGGCGTCGGTATGCGGCGGCTCGAGCCGGCCGACGGCGAGTGGCGCGCGGGCGCCGGCGGCGCAGATCGCCAGCGCGATCGCCAGCGTCGCGGCCGATTCCAGCGCCGCACGCGGCCGCGCCTGCCACAGCGCGACACCGAGCAGCAGCCAGCCGCCGCACACGGCGCTGACGCCGAGATGCAGGTGGCGCGCGAGTTCGCTGTAGCCGTCGCCGAGGATCGAGGTGGCCCACACCGTGGCGACGATGCCGGCGCAGCTGGCGATGCCGACGTCGAGCGCGACGTGGCCGGCCGGACGCGCGGCGGCGCGCATCAAGCGCCACGCGGCGCCGAACCCGGCCAGCAGCGGGATCAGCCAGAACAGCGCATGCGCCGCGAGTGAGGACGTGGCGGCGGCGTCGGCGAAGCTCGCCGTGAGGCTGAGCGGTCCGGTGCCGAGCCGCGCGAAGCTTGCACCGGCGACCTCGCCGACGTAAGGCAGGCGCCACGCGGTCGACTGCGCGAGCCCGCGGCCGAACAGCGTGAGCGCGGTGCCGGGCTCCGTGGCCACGACCGCGCTGATGCGCGCGAGACCTGGCTGCAGCGCTTCGGGGCAGGCGGCAGCGACGTCGCGGCCGAGCGGGCGGTACCAGTTGGTGTAGGCCAGCTCGGCGCAGTGCGGTGGCAGTCCGAGGCGCGCGGCGAGACGCACGGGATCGTCGGCCGCCGGCAGCAGCGCGCCGAACAGCATGTTCTGGCGGTTGGCGCCGGCGATGGACTCGAAGCGCTGCTGCGTGCTGGCCTGCAGGGCCACGCTGCCGATCGCCACGGCGAGCAGTGCGAGCGGCGCGGCGGCGCGGCGCCAGGCGGCGCGCCGGGGCGCGCCGGGCGCAGCGCCG
>JAJTHZ010000040.1 GCA_021299185.1 Lysobacteraceae bacterium
ACCCGGCGCCCGAGCCGCCACAGCGCCTCGGCGACCAGCACCAGCACGGCCAGCGACAGGCCCGCGAGCACCGCGCCGAGCACCGGCAGCGCACCCCAGGCCACGTAGGCCCCGGCGAGCGCCAGCATGACGAGGGCGCCCAGCAGGACGAACAGCGCTCCGGCGCACAGTCCGCCAGCCACACCGTGCTGGCGCCAGCCCAACCAGATCGCGAGCTGCATCGCCTCCGGACCGGGTAGAGCGTTGCAGAACCCGAGCGCGGCGAGGAAGCGCGGTTCATCGACCAGCCGGCGGCGCTCGACGAACTCGGCGTGCATCAGCGCGACCTGCGCCGCCGGTCCCCCGAAAGACAGCCAGCCGATCCGCCACCACGGCCGCAGGAAGGCGCCCCAGGGCGCCGCGTCGCCGGTCATCCCTCGCCCAGTTCGCGCTGCACCTTCTTCGGCAGCTTCGCGCGCACCTGCTCGTAGCTTTCGCGCAGCAGGGCCTCGAGTTCCTCGCGCGGCATGCCGGACGACGGCAGCACCGACACCCAGTGCGCGCGCGCCATGTAGGGCGCCGGGATGATGCCGTGGCGATCGGTCAGTTCCAGGAAGCGCTCCGCGCCGACCTTGAACGAGACCTGCCCGGCGTTGCTGCCCTTGAAGCAGTACACGGCGAACATCTTGCCGGCGACGCTGTAGGCCAGGTCGTCGCCCCACTTGAGGTCGGCGCTGACCCCGGGCCAGCCCGACACCAGGCCATCGACTTGCTGCTCGTCCATCGCCCGCCCCTCGTGGTGGTCGTGGCCGCGTCGCGAAGGTTTCGTGACGGCCGTGAGTAGAGCACGCGCTCGTGGCCGCCCTGCCATCCTCGGCCCCGCATGGAAAGTATGCTCCAACGCATGCCGGACCGCGCGATCCCACCGCAGCCCACCGCCATCCGGCGCGAACGCCTCGGTCCATGGCGCGAGTTGCTGGTGCTCCCCAACGGCCGGATCGTGCTGCTGCGCCCGATCGACCCGCGCGACGCCGAGCCGCTGCGCGCCGCCTTCGCGACGCTGTCGCCGGAGGAAGTGCGCTTCCGCTTCATGCACCCGATCAAGGAAATGTCGCCGCGCATGGCGCGCGACTTGACCGTGCTCGACCCCAAGGTCTCGTTTGCGCTGGCGGTGTCCGAACCGGAGCCGCCGGGCGAGGGCCTGGTCGGCGCGGTCGGCCGCGCCAGCATCGATCCTGACGGCCGTGGCGCCGAGTTCGCGCTCATCGTCTCGCGCCCGCTCGCGGGCCACGGGCTCGGCACGCTGCTGATGAAGCGCATCATCGACTGGTGCCGGCGCAAGGGCCTGGACGAGGTGTACGGCGACGTGCTGGCCGACAACGCCGCGATGCTGCACATCACCGACAAGCTCGGCTTCCGCCGCAGCCACGTGCAGGGCGAGGGCGGCGTGGTCCACGTGCGACTCGACCTGCGGCGCCGCGGCGCACGCGCGTCCTGAGGCGCACCCCGGCGACGGCGGCGCGGCTATACTCCGCGCCCCGCGCGACCACCCGGCGCGGCCTCCCCCGCGCGCGATGACCGACCCCCACACGACGCCCCCCGCGAGCGTGCTCGCCCCCGTCCTGCCGCGCCCGCCGCAGTTGCGCACGGCCTGGCGCCGCCCGCACGGGTCGGCGCTGGCGCTGGCGATCGCCGCCGCCGCGCGCACGCACGCCGGCCTGGTGGTCGCGGTCGCGCGCGACACCCATGCCGCGCACACGCTGGAAGCGGAACTGCGCGCCTTCGCCGGCGCCGATCTGCCGGTGCTGCACCTGCCGGACTGGGAAACCCTGCCCTACGACGTGTTCTCGCCGCATCCGGACATCGTCAGCCAGCGCGTGGCGACCCTGTTCCGCCTGCCGTCGGTGGCGCGTGGCGTGCTGGTGGTGCCGATCGCGACCCTGATGCAGCGGCTGGCCCCGCGCGCGTTCATCCAGGGCTCCAACCTCGCGCTCGCGGTCGGCCAGCGGCTGGACCTCGAGTCCGAGCGGCGGCGCCTCGACGGCGCGGGCTACCGCCACGTGCCGCAGGTGCTGGAGCCCGGCGACTACGCCACCCGCGGCGCGCTGATCGACATCTTCCCGATGGGCGCCGGCGAGCCGTACCGCGTCGAGCTGTTCGACGACACGATCGAGACCATCCGCACCTTCGACCCCGAGACCCAGCGCTCGCAGGAGAAGGTCGAGCGCGTGCAGTTGCTCAGCGCGCGCGAGTTCCCGGTGACCGAGCAGGCCACGCGCGCGTTCCGCGCGCTGCTGCGCGAGCGCTTCGAGATCGACCCGCGGCGCTGCCCGATCTACCAGGACCTGCGCGAGGGCGCCACGCCCGCCGGCATCGAGTACTACCTGCCGCTGTTCTTCGAGCGGACGGAGACTCTGTTCGACTACCTGGCGCCCGGCGCCTTGGTGGTGCTGGCCGAACACGTGCTGGACGCCGCGGAGGCGATCTGGGCCACCACCGGCGACCGCTACGAACAGCGCCGCCACGACGTCGAGCGCCCGGTGCTGCCGCCGGCCGAGCTGTACCTCGCGCCGCAGTCCCTGCGCGAACACCTGAACCGCCTGCCGCGGGTCGACGTCGTGCCCGCCGACGATCCGCGCGAGGCGCATGCGCTCGGCACCCAGCCCGCGCCCGCGGTGCCGCTGAACCTGCGCGAGGCCGAGCCGGGCGCGGCCCTGCGCGGCTTCCTCGCGAACTACCCGGGGCGCGTGCTGGTGGCCGCCGATTCACCGGGCCGGCGCGAGGCCCTGCTGGAGCAGCTGGCCACCTTCGCCAGCCGCCCGGCCGTGGTCGGCGACTGGCGCGGGTTCGCCGACGGCGCGGAGCGCTTCGCGATCGCGGTGTTGCCGGTCGAGGACGGCTTTGCGCTGGACGCGCCGCAGGTCTGCGTGCTCGCCGAGCGGCAACTGTTCGGCGAGCGCGCGCAGCAGGCGCGCCGGCGCCGGCGCGCCACGCGCGACCCGGAAGCGATCATCCGCGACCTCGGCGAACTCGCCGAGGGCGCGCCGGTGGTGCACGCCGACCACGGCGTCGGCCGCTACCGGGGGCTCATCAAGCTCGACGTCGGCGGCGCGCCGGGCGAGTTCCTGGCGATCGAATACGCGCGCGGCGACAAGCTCTATGTGCCGGTCGCGCAGTTGGACCTGGTCAGCCGCTACACCGGCAGCGCACCCGAACTGGCGCCGCTGCACTCGCTGGGCGGCGACGCCTGGGAGAAGGCCAAGCTGCGCGCCGCCGAGCGCGTGCGCGACGTCGCGGCCGAATTGCTGGACATCTACGCCCGACGCGAGGCGCGCCAGGGCAGGGCCATCCCGCTCGACCGCCCGCTGTACGAGCAGTTCGCGGCCTCGTTCCCGTTCGAGGAGACCGCCGACCAGCACACCGCCATCGAGGCCGTGCTGGCCGAGCTGCAGAAGCCGCGCCCGATGGACCGCGTGGTCTGCGGCGACGTCGGCTTCGGCAAGACCGAGGTCGCGGTGCGCGCCGCCTTCGCGGTGGCGCAGGCCGGCAAGCAGGTCGCCCTGCTGGTGCCGACCACCTTGCTCGCGCAGCAGCACTTCCGCAACTTCTCCGACCGCTTCGCCGACTGGCCGGTGAAGGTCGAGCTGCTGTCGCGCTTCCGCTCGAAGAAGGAGGTCGACGAGACGCTGAAGCGGATCGAGTCCGGCGCGGTGGACGTGGTGATCGGCACCCACAAACTGCTGTCCGACGAGATCCGCTTCAAGGACCTCGGCCTCGTCATCGTCGACGAGGAGCAGCGCTTCGGCGTGCGGCAGAAGGAGCAGTTCAAGAAGCTGCGCGCCGAGGTCGACCTGCTCACGCTCACCGCCACCCCGATCCCGCGCACGCTGAACATGTCGATGGCCGGCCTGCGCGATCTATCGATCATCGCCACCCCGCCGGCGCATCGCCTCGCGGTGCAGACCTTCATCACGCCGTGGGACCCGGCGCTGCTGCGCGAGGCCTTCCAGCGCGAACTGTCGCGCGGCGGCCAGGTCTATTTCCTGCACAACGAGGTGGAGACCATCGAGAAGACCGCGCGCGAGGTCGAGGCGCTGGTGCCCGAGGCGCGCATCCGGATCGCCCACGGCCAGATGCCGGAGAAGGAACTCGAGTCGGTGATGCTCGACTTCTACCGCGGCCGCTTCAACGTGCTGGTCAGCACCACGATCATCGAGTCCGGCATCGACGTGCCGACCGCCAACACCATCATCATCAATCGCGCCGACCGCTTCGGGCTGGCGCAGTTGCACCAGCTGCGCGGCCGCGTGGGCCGTTCGCACCACCGCGCGTATGCCTACCTCGTGGTGCCCGACCGCAAGGCGATGACGGCCGACGCCGAGAAGCGCCTGGAGGCGATCGCGTCGCTGGAGGAACTGGGCGCGGGCTTCGCGCTGGCCACCCACGACCTCGAGATCCGCGGCGCGGGCGAACTGCTCGGCGAGGAGCAGAGCGGCCAGATCCAGGCTGTCGGCTTCTCGCTCTACACCGACCTGCTGGCGCGCGCGGTGGCGGCGCTGAAGGAAGGGCGCGTGCCGGACCTCGAGGGCGACGACCGCGGCCACACCGAGGTCGAGCTGCACCTGCCGGCGCTGATCCCCGACGACTACATCGACGACGTCCACACCCGGCTGATGCTCTACAAGCGCATCGCCGGCGCGAGGGATGCCGAGGCTTTGACCGACCTGCAGGTGGAGATGGTCGACCGCTTCGGGGTGCTGCCGGAACCGACCCGGCACCTGTTCGCGGTGGCCGAACTCAAGCAGCGCGCCGCCGCGCTGGGCATCCGCAAGCTGGACCTCGGCGCGAACGGCGGCCGCATCGTGTTCAAGGCCCGGCCCAACGTCGACCCGCTGACGGTCATCAAGATGGTCCAGCGCCTGCCCAAGGTCTATGCCTTCGACGGCCAGGACAAGGTCCGCATCCGGCTGGAACTGCCCGGGGCGGCGGAGCGGCTGCGCACGGCGGGGGAGGTCCTGACGGTACTGGCGCGTCCCCCGGGCTGACGGCCGCGGCACGGCGGCGCCGGCCTCGCGGACACAAAAGTCCAGAGATGTTGCAGCGTTACATCCTGGTTACAGGCGCATAATCTGCCCCGCGGTCCGGGAGGGCAGCCCAGGTCCGCACACAATTGAAGCTGTCGAAACCCTGAGGGCCCGCCGATGAACCGCGGTTATGTGGTGGCGCTGTGTGGACTTTCGGCCAAGGATGCGCGCCTTGCTGAGATCGTCCTGTCGCGTCCATTGCCGGGTTCGACGCGACGCTTCACGACGGTGTCCGGTGCCGACACGGCACAGGCCGACATCGCAGTGATCGACCTCAGTTCGCCGCACGGCGACGGCATCTACCAGCGCCTGCGCGCCGCCCGGCCGGACGTGGTGCCGGTGTACGTGTCGGAGCACGGCACCGGTGGCAATTCGCGGTACCGCATCCCGGCGCGCGCACTCCTGCTGCAATTGCAGCGCATGCTGGAACTGGTGGCCGAGGAAGCCCTGGAGTCGAACAAGGTGCGCGCGCATCCGACCAACGCAGGCGCGGCGCCCGCCGTGCCGGCGCGACCCGTGGCGACCCAGGCCCGCGCCGTGGCCGACGTCCCGCAGCCATCGTCGGCCGACGACCGGCGGCCGCTGGTCGCGCTGGTGGTCGACGACAGCGAGACCGTGCGCACGCAACTGGTGGCCGCGCTGGAGCGCGTGGGCGTGCAGTCGCGAGCCACGCCCGACGCCGAGGGCGCGATCAACGCCATGCGCGAGCGCTCGTTCGACCTGATCCTGCTCGACGTGGTCATGCCGGGGATCGACGGCTACGAGCTGTGCCGCCGCATCAAGCAGGACGCCTACTCCCGCGGCACGCCGGTGATCATGCTCACCAGCCGTTCGTCGCCGTTCGATCGCGCGCGCGGGGCCCTGGCGGGCTGCGACAGCTACCTCACCAAGCCGGTGACCTGGGCCGCCTTCAGCGCCGAGGTCGACAAGGTCCTGATCCGCCACTTCCGCAACGACCGCACGCTGATGACCGCGCGCGGCTACCGCGCCGGCAACGGCGGTTGAGCCGACCATCCTTCCAGCCACACGCGATCCGACCATGAGCAAGATCCTCGTCTGCGACGACTCGCCGGCCGAACTGGCGAACCTGCGCGCGATCCTGACGGCCGCAGGCCACCACACGGTTACCGCGACCAACGGCGCCGAGGCGCTGGACAAGGCGACGGCCGAGAAGCCGCACCTGATCCTGATGGACATCGTGATGCCGGACATGGACGGCTACGAGGCCTGTCGCCGCCTGCAGGCCGACCCCGCGACCAAGACGATCCCGGTCGTGTTCGTGTCGAGCAAGAACCAGCGGGCCGACCACATGTGGGCCAAGATGCAGGGTGCGCGCATGCTGATCAGCAAGCCGTACACCCAGGAACAGATCGCCGAGGTACTCAAGGCCTTCGGCTGACGGCCACCGCGGAGACCTTCCCATGGCATCCGTCGCCGCACCGCCGGCCGCCGCATCCGGCGACCGCTGCGTGGCCATCGCCGTCGCGCCTGGGATGCCGGCGCTGGCGCTGGCGCGCTCCACCCTGGTCGAAGTGGTGTTCGAGCCGATCGAATGTCCGTTGCCGGGCGCGACGGGCGCACTGCGCGGCATCATCGCCCTGCGCGGCGCCCTGCTGCCGGCGTTCGACCTCGCCGCCTGGCTGGGCCTCGGCGCGCAGGCCGCGTCGCGGGTGGTCGCGATCGGTCGCGGCGAGCGCGCGGCGGCGCTGCTGGCCGGCGGGGAGCCGCGCGTGGTCGAGGTGTTCGACGCTCACGACGCCGCGCCACCGCCGCCCGCCCTGGCGCCTTTCGTGCGCGCGGCCCGCGACGCCGACGGGACCCCGCTGTGGCGCTTCGACCACGAGGCATGGTTCGCGGTCGCCGCGCGCCCTCCAGAAACCCGACCCGAAACGGCGGCACGCGCCGCCGAGGCCACCCCATGAGCAATCGCCCCGGTTTCCTCGCCACCATCCGCTCCCGCCTGTTGTTCGGCTCGCTCGGCCTGGTGGCGGTCCCGCTGCTGCTCGCCACGGCGATCATCGGCTTCCTCGCCGACCGCGGCGCCACCCAGTCGCTGACCCAGCGCGCGTCCGAACAGCTCGACGCGATCGCGACGGTCAAGCGCAGCACGATCGAGGCCTATTTCCGCGAAGTCGCGAGCAACCTGCGCGTGGTTGCCGAAACGCCGACGATCCGCGACGCGCTGCGCGAACTGCCGGACGCGCTGACCGCGCTGCCGGGCACCATCGCCACCACCGATGCCGAGCGGCGAGCCGCGCTCAAGGCCTACTGGAGCGGCGATTTCGAGCGCGAGTACAAGCGCCGCAACGCCGACGCCGAGGCCGGCATCGCGGCCCAGGTCGATGGCCTGCCGGCGGACGCCGTCGCCGCGCAGTACCTCTACATCGCCACCAACCCGAACCCGCTGGGCAGCAAGAACAACCTCGACGACGCCGGCGACGGCTCGGCCTACTCGCGACTGCACGCCGTGCTGCAGCCCTACGCGCGCAACCTGATCGAGCGCTACGGCTACTACGACGTGTTCCTGGTCGAGCCCGAAGGCGGGCGCGTGGTGTTCACCTACTTCAAGGAGCTGGACTACGCCACCTCGCTGACCACCGGCCCCTGGGCCCAGACCGGCCTCGCCGAAGCCTTCGCGCTGGCGCGCGACAACGCCGACCGCCGCGGCGTGACGATGGCGGACTTCAAGCCCTACACGCCGTCCTACAACGACCAGGCCGCCTTCGTGTCGACCCCGGTCACCGACGGCGACGTGCTGCTCGGCGTGCTGGTCGCGCAGTTGCCGGTCGACCGCCTCAACGCCGTGATGTCCTTCGACCGCCAGTGGGCCGAATCCGGCATGGGCAGCTCGGGCGAGGCCTACCTCGTGGGTTCGGACAAGGTGGCGCGCTCGATCTCCCGCTTCCTGGTCGAGGACGCGCAGAACTACGCCGCGCAGTTGCGCGCCGCCGGCGTGGCGCAGGCGACGATCGACGAGATCCTGCTGCGCAAGTCCAACATCGGCCTGCAGGCGGTCGACACGCGCGGCGTCGCCGAGGCCCTGGCCGGCCGCACCGGCGTCGACTTCTATCCCGACTACCGCGGCGTCCCGATCCTCGGCAGTTACGCGCCGATCGAGGTGCTGGGCAACCAGTGGGCGATCCTGGCCGAGATCGACGAGGCCGAGGCGCTGGGGCCGGTGGCGCAGCAGCGTCGCCTGATCGCGCTCGGCGCGGCCGCCACCGCCGGCGTGCTGCTGCTGCTCGGCCTGCTCATCGCCAACCGCCTCGCCCGCTCGATCAACGCGCCGATCGCGCACATCCAGGGCGTGGTGCAGCGCGTCGCCGCCGGCGAGACGGAAGCCCGCACGGGCATGCAGTCCGGCGACGAACTCGGCGTGCTGGGCCGCGCCTTCGACAACCTGCTCGACGAGCGCGTCTCCACCCTGGTCAAGGCCGAGAAGGAGAACGAGCAGCTCAACGACTCGGTGATCAACATCATGGAGGCGGTGGGCCGGCTCGCGATGCGCGACCTGACCGTGAAGGCGCCGGTGCGCGCGGACGTCACCGGCGCGATTTCGGACGCGATCAACCTGATGGCCTCCGAGACCGCCGGCACGCTCAAGCAGGTGCTGTCGTACTCGAACCTGGTGGCGCAGGCGTCGGCCAAGGTGCGCGAACGCTCCGACGAAGTGGGCGCGGTGGCCGAACGCTCCGGCGCCGAGGCGCAGTCGGCATCGCAGGAGCTGTCCACCGCGGCGCTGGCGCTGCGCGGGATCGCCGACCAGGCCGCGCGCGCCAACCAGAACGCCGAGCGCGCGATCCAGGCCACCAGCGCCGCGCTCGGCATCGTGGACGCGACGGTGAACGGCATCTCGTCCTCGCGCGAGCAGATCCGCGAGACGGAAAAGCGCGTCAAGCGCCTGGGCGAGCGCTCGCAGGAGATTTCCTCGGTGGTCGGCATCATCTCGCAGATCGCCGAACGCACCAGCGTGCTCGCGCTCAACGCCAGCATGCAGGCGGTCGCCGCCGGCGATGCCGGCCGCGGCTTCGCGGTGGTCGCCGACGAGGTCAAGCGACTGGCCGAGAACGCGCGCCAGGCCACGCGGCAGATCGCGACCCTGGTCAACGCGATCCAGGCCGACACCGTCGAGACCATGCAGGCGATGAACGGCACCATCAGCCAGGTCGTCGACATCTCGCGCCTCGCCGAGACCGCCGGCGAACAGATGGGCCAGACCCGCGACGCGACCAGCCTGCTGGTGGACGCGGTGCGCACCATTTCGAGCACCACCAGCGCGCAGGCCGAGGCCTCCGACGTCCTGATCACGCGCGCCCGGGAACTGATGGCCGCCAACCAGGAAACCCTGGCCAAGACCGCCGAGCAGAAGGCCGAGACCGGCAACCTGCTGCAGTACGCGGAGGGCCTGCTCGGCGCGGTGCGCGTGTTCAAGCTCCCGGGCGGCTGAAGCGATGCTCCCGTTGCCGGCCGCCACGAGCGAGGACCAGGCCGGGGCCGGCCTGGTAGCGGCGCTGTCACGCCTCGCGCAGGCGATCGGCGACGCCGCGATCGCCGACGCCGGCGCGCCGGTCGCCGCGGCGCTGCACGACGGCGCGCAGGCCTGCATCGACGCCGATCGCGCCGCCGTGCTCGAAGGCGTTCACGGGTTGCCCGAACTCCTGCGCCTGGTCGCCGCCGGCCTGCGCGGCCGCGCCGCGCGCGACGGGGAACCGCTGGACGCGCCCGAGGCTGCATCCTTGCTGGGCTGGGCCGGCGACGCGCTGGCCTTCGCGGGCGGCGACCGCGACGAGGCCCGCGCGCACGCCCTGGTCGCCGGCGTGCGCGACCTGCCGTGGATACCGGGGCTGACGCCACGACTGAACGACTACCTGGTGCGCCGCCTCGCGGCGACCGCCGGCGGCGGCGTGGCGGGCGCATCGCTCGCGTCGGCGGCCCCGGCACCCGCCGAGTCGCCCGCCGAGACTGCGCAGGCGGAAATCGGACTGCCCGGGGACGTCGCGCCCACGGCAGGCGACGCCGATGCAGCCGACGGACGCGACGCCGCGGTCGCGGTGCCCGCGTCGTCGGCGCCGCCCTCCGAAGGATCGCCCGGCGAGGCGCTGTGGATCGCCCCGGCCGAACTGGAACTCGCCGCCGCCGCGGTGATGGAGCGGCTGCTGCCGCAGGTCGACGCGCTCGCAGCCGACGACGGCTCCGACCCGGCCCACACCCAGGCCCAGGCCGACGACGCCGCATGGAACGTCCGCCTGCTGGCCAATGCGCTCGGCATGCTGAACCTGCCCGCGCTCTCCGACGCGATCGCGATCGCAGCGGACGGCCTGCCGGGCGCACCGCACGCCGATCGCGCAGCCCTGCTCGCCGCCACCGCCACGGCGGCGCTCGGCGTGTTCACCGAGCCGGGCGAGCCCGCCGCGGCGCTGCTGGTGGAGACGCTGGAGGATCCGCGCTGGCCGCGGCCGCTCGATGCAGCGCTTCGAACCACCGTGCTGGCGGAAGCGGCGCGCATCCGGGTCGGCACCGATCCCGCGCTGGCGAGCGCACGGCAGCGGATCGCCGGGCCCGCCGACGCCGACCTGCGCGTGCCCGACGACGTCGCGCCCGGCGTCCTCGCCGGCATGCTGCGCGAACTGCCGGACCGCGCCACCGCGCTCAACGCGGTGCTGCAGTCGCTCGATCGCGCCGACGCCGGCGACGACGCCGCCCGCGACATCGCGCGGCGGCTCGCGCACACCATCAAGGGCGACGCCAATACGGTCGGCGTGCGCGGTCTGGCGGAGGTCGCGCATGCGCTGGAGGACGTGCTCGACGAACTGGCCCGCCGCCGCGAGGCACCGTCGGGCGCGCTCGCCGCGGTGCTGGCGCACGCCGGCGACGTGATCGAGGCGATCGCCGAGCACCTGGTCGCCGGCGCGCCCGCGCCGCCCGACGTGCTGGAACTGCTGCAGTCCCTGTTCGACGCCGCGCGCGCGCTGTACGACGGCGAAGACCTGCCCGCCGCGACCGCGCCGACGATGTCGACCGAGCCCGAGCCGGTGCCGCCGCAGGCGACCGGCACGCCGGCTACCGCGGCGCCAGCCGCGGACGCTGGACCGTCCGCCGGGGCGACGCTCAACGTGCCGGTGGCGCTGCTGGACGAACTGCTGCGCCTGTCCGGCGAGGCGATCGTGATGGCGCGCCAGGTGGAGCAGCGCGTGCAGTCGGTCGCCACGGCGCACCGCGACCTGCTCGCCCAGCGCGGCCGCGCGCGCGAGCTGCTTTCGCAGCTCGACGACCTGGTCGCCCTGCGCGGCGCGGCGCTGCAGTCGGCGCGCATGGCCGCCGGCGGCAGCGTCGATGCGCTGGAACTCGACCAGTACAACGAACTGCACGTGGTCAGCCGCCGCCTGCTGGAAGCCGACAGCGACGAAGGCACGCAGTTGCAGTCGGTCGACCGCGAACTGCTGAGCCTCGACGACCTGCTCGCGCAGCAGGAGCGCGCGCAGGCCGAACTGCAGCAGTCGATCCTGCGCAGCCGCACCCTGCCCTTCCGCAGCATCGGCCCGCGCCTGCAGCGCGCCGCCCGCCAGGCGGCCCGCACGGTGCTCAAGGAGGTCGAGGTCGTGATCGAGGGCGGCGCGACGCCGGTCGACAGCGAGGTCCTCGAACGCCTCGCCGAGCCCTTGCTGCACGCGGTGCGCAACGCCGTCGACCACGGCATCGAAGCCGCGGACACCCGTGCCGCGCGCGGCAAGCCCGCGGCCGGCCACATCCGCGTGGCCGCCGCGCGCGACGGCAACCGCGTCTACATTACCGTCGCCGACGACGGCGGCGGCCTCGACCTCGCCGCGATCCGCGCGCGCGGCGAGGCGCTCGGCCTGCTGCAGCCCGGCACCGACCTGCCGCCCGAGTCGCTCGCGCGCCTGATCCTGCGCCCCGGTTTCAGCACCCGCAGCCAGGTGACCCAGGTCTCCGGGCGCGGCATCGGCATGGACGTGGTCAACCAGCGGATCGGCGAGCTGCGCGGCACGCTGCGCATCGACACCGAGGCCGCCCGCGGCACCACGCTGCGGATCGAACTGCCGGCCTCGATGAACGCCGCGCACGCGGCGATCGCGCGGGTCGGCGACGGCTGGGCCGCGTTCGCCACCGCCGGCGTGCGGCGCTTCGTGCCGGTGCTGGACGGCGACCTGCAGCGGGACGACGAGGGCGCGCGGCTGCGCGTCGATGGCCGCGAACTGCCGGCGCGCTGGGCCGAGTCGCTGTTCGACCTGGCCGCGCCGCGCCGGGACGTGGCGCCGCGGGTCGCCGCGCTGGTCGACGACGAGGGCGTCGAGAGCGCGATCCTGCTGCGCGAGGTCGAGGGCATGCGCGAGGTCATCATCCGCGGCCTCGGACCGTGGGTTCCGGCCCTGCCCGGCGTGCGCGGCGCGACCATCCTCGGCAGCGGCGCGGTGGCGCCGGTGGTGGACCTTGCGCCGCTGCTGCGCGGTGCCGGCCGCGGCGCGGCGGTGGTCGCCGGACCCGAGCCGGAACCGGCGCCCGAGGTGCTGGTGGTGGACGATTCGCTGTCGGTCCGCCGCGCGCTGCAGCAACTGCTGGAAGACAGCGGCTTCCGCGTGCGCGTCGCGCGCGACGGCCTGGAGGCGCTCGACGCGCTGAGGGTGCGCGCGCCGGCCCTGCTGCTGGTCGACCTCGAGATGCCGCGCATGAACGGCCTCGACCTGACCGGTTACCTGCGCAGCCAGGATGCCACGCGCGAACTGCCGGTCGTGATGGTGACCTCACGCACCGCCGAGACCCACCGCCGGCTGGCGATCGACGCCGGCGTCGACGAGATGATGACCAAGCCGTTCAGTGACGAGGCGCTGCTGAACGCGGTGCTGCGCCTGCTGGAGCGCGGCCGCGGGGCCGGCGCGCTGCACGGCGCGTCCTGATCCCGCGCGCGGGGCGGAACCACCGGGTCCGGAAACGCGAAGGGCGCCTCGCGGCGCCCTTCGGAATCATCGATCGCTGCGGCGATCGATCAGAACGCCACCTTGGCGGCCAGCACCACGCGGTTGCCCGCGATGCCGCCGAAGATGTCGCTGCCGTCGCTGTCGGTGTCGAAGTAGGTCAGCGAGACTTCGGCCGGGCCGAAGGCCTGCGCCACGCCGAGGTTCCAGTCGATGTAGCCGTCGGCGGCCTCGTAGATGCCATCGAGGTCGTAGTAGCCGACGCCGCCGAACACCGACAGGCCGGAATCCCAGCCATGCTTGGCCGACAGGCCGTAGTAGATGCCGGTCTCGTCGGTGGCGAACACGTCGTTCGAGTACCCGATCGTGCCGGTGATGAAGTCGGCGTAGGTCAGCTTGCCGATCACCTCGTTGTAGGCGAAGTCGGAGCCGTTGCTGCCGCCCACGTAGTTGTAGCGCAGCACCTGGATGTCACCCTTCAGCGAGTCGCCGATCGGGAAGCCGAAGCCCAGGTAGGTGTCGACCTCGGCGTCGGGGCCTTCGCTGCCGAAGTCCACGCCGGAGGCCCAGACGCCGGCGTAGAAGCCGGATTCGTGGGCGTAGTCGAAGGCACCCTGGAGGGTGAAGTTCTCGTCGCTCTGCGACACGCCGCGGAACACGTAGTCGGTCGTCGCCCACGCGCGCCAGGTGAAGGAGTGCGGGCTGTCCTGCGCCGCCGCGGCGCCCGAGATGGCGAGCAGGCCGGCGAACATCATTGCGCGCTTGGTCATGAAGCCCCCAATAGGTATGGTCGGACCGCCAACATGGCTGTCCTGAAACCGCAACATACACGGTTTGATGCGATGCAACAATCAAGGGGGAATTGACAGCGTCGGGTGTCCGGGGGAGCCTCGCAGGGTCCCCGTCCAGGAGCCGCGACCGATGCCCCCAGCACGCCTTCCCGCCCTCGCCCTGCTCGCCCTCGCCCTGGCCGCCTGTGGTGGTGGCAAGGCCCCGGACGCCGCGTCCCCCGCCGACCCCGCGGCGGCACAGCAGGGACCACGCCAGTTGAACATCTACAACTGGTCGGACTACGTCGCCGAGGACACGATCGCGCGCTTCGAGAAGGAAACCGGCATCAAGGTCGTCTACGACGTCTACGACTCCAACGAAATGCTGGAGGCGAAACTGCTGGCAGGCTCCAGCGGCTACGACGTGGTCTTCCCGTCGGCGCGTCCCTTCGCGCAGCGCCACATCCTCGCCAACCTCTATCTGCCGCTGGACCGTGCGAAGCTGCCCGGCTGGGGCAACCTCGACCCTGCCGTGCTCGCCGCACTGGAGGACGTCGACCCCGGCAACCGGCACCTCGTGCCCTACATGTGGGGCACGACCGGCATCGGCTACAACGTGGCCAAGGTGCGCGAGCGCCTCGGCGCCGACTTCCCGATCGACTCCTGGAACCTGATCTTCGACCCCGCCGTGGCGGCCAAGCTCGGCGACTGCGGCATCGCGGTGCTCGACGACGAGCAGGAAGGCTTCGGCGCGGCGCTGATCTACCTCGGGCGCGATCCCAACGGCGTCGGCGGCGGCGAGATCGAGGCGGCCGCCGAGCTGTTCGGCAAGGTGCGCCCGTTCATCCGCTACTTCCACTCCAGCAAGTACATCGATGACCTCGCCAACGGCGAGATCTGCGTCGCGATGGGCTACAACGGCGACGTGCTGCAGGCCCGCGATCGCGCCAGCGAAGCGGCCAACGGCGTCGAGGTGGCCTATGTCATCCCCAAGGAAGGCGCGTTGCGCTGGATCGACTCCGCCGCCATCCCGACCGACGCTCCTCACGCCGCCAACGCGCTCGTGTTCCTGGAGTTCCTGCTGCGTCCGGACGTGATCGCGCCGATCTCCGACTACGTGTCCTACGCCAGTGCGAACCTCGCCGCCAAGCCGCTGGTCGACGAATCCGTGCGCAACGACCCGGGCATCTACCCAGCGCCCGAGGTCCTCGCCCGCCTGGTCGACCCGAAGAAGCTGCCCGAGAACGAGAGCCGCGCGCGCGTGCGCGCCTGGACCTCGATCAAGAGCGGGTCCTGACCCGCGCGGCGCCGCGCGCGACGCGGCATCGCGACGTACCGCCGGCGCGCCCGTGCGCGCCGGTCCCCGACGCAGCGGACCGCACGCACGATGGCCACAGCCCGCCCCCACGCCACGGTCGAACCCTGGCAGGACCCCAACGCCGAACCGATCCTGCGCATCGAAGGGGTCACCAAGACCTTCGGCAAGGTGTACGCGGTCGACGACGTCAGCCTCGACATCTACCGCGGCGAGTTCTTCTCCCTGCTCGGCGGCTCGGGCTGCGGCAAGAGCACCCTGCTGCGCGTGCTGGGCGGCTTCGAGATCCCCGACAAGGGCCGCGTGCTGATCGACGGCGTCGACGTCACCCGCGTCGCGCCGTACGAGCGGCCGGTCAACATGATGTTCCAGTCGTACGCATTGTTCCCGCACATGACGGTCGAGCAGAACATCGCCTTCGGCCTGAAGCAGGACGGTCGCGCGCGCTCGGAGATCGAGGACCGGGTCGCCGCGATGCTCGACCTGGTGCGCATGGGGCAGCTCGGGCGCCGGCGTCCGGACCAGCTGTCCGGCGGCCAGCGCCAGCGCGTCGCGCTCGCCCGCGCGCTCGCCCGCAGCCCCAAGATCCTGCTGCTCGACGAACCGCTCGGCGCGCTGGACAAGAAGCTGCGCGAGCACACGCAGTTCGAGCTGGTCAACATCCAGGAGAAAGTCGGCACCACCTTCATCATGGTCACCCACGACCAGGAAGAGGCGATGACCATGTCCAGCCGCATCGCGGTGATGGACGCCGGGCGGATCGTGCAGGTGTCGACGCCGTCGGCGCTCTACGAGTACCCGGCCAACCGCTTCGTGGCGGAATTCATCGGCGCGGTCAACACGATCGCCGGCACCGTGGTCGATGCCGGCGAGGACCGAGTGGTGGTGCGCGCGCACGAGCTCGGCCAGGACGTGGTCGCGCGCGCGCCGCAGCCGATCCCGGTCGGCACCGACGTCAGCATCGCGATCCGGCCGGAGAAGATCGACGTGCGCGAGCAGCCGCCGTCGGGCGAAGACAACGTGGTGCAGGGCAAGGTCGCCGACATCGCCTACCTCGGCGACGTCTCGATCTACCACGTGCGGACCGACAGCGGCCACGTGCTGCGCGTGCAGGAAACGCACGCGGCGCGCACCGCCGACCCGCACTACCAATGGGGCGAGACCCTGTGGCTGGTGTGGAACGCCGCCGACGCCATCGTGCTGGCGAGCTGAGCCGTGGCCCGACCCGCCAGCCATTCCTCGCTGTGGCAGCTCTGGCACCAGGTCTTCACCGACCTGTTCCGCTGGATCGGCGTGCTGGGCCGCGAGTTGTCGTCCAGCCGCGGGCGCTGGGTGGTGCTGGCGCTGCCGATGCTGTGGCTGGTGGCGTTCTTCCTGGTGCCCTTCCTGCTGGTGCTGAAGATCTCCTTCGCCAGCGCGGTCAGCGGCGCGCAGCCGCCCTACAGCGACATGATCGGCACCGCCGAGGACGGCGCCTTGACCCTGCGCTTCGCGATCGCCGGCTACCAGCTGCTGCTCACCGACTCGCTGTACGTCACGGCCTACGTCAACTCGCTGGTGTTCGCGACCGTCTCCACGCTGGGCTGCCTCGTGCTCGGCTATCCGATCGCCTACGGCATCGCCCGCGCGAGCCCGGCGGCGCGCGCGGTGCTGCTGGTGCTGGTGATCCTGCCGTTCTGGACCTCGTCGCTGCTGCGCGCCTACGCACTGATCGGCATCCTGCGCACCAACGGCCTGCTGAACCAGCTGCTGATGGGCCTCGGCATCACCGATGCCCCGCTGGTGATCCTGCACACCGACCTCGCGGTGTACATCGGCATCACCTACAACTACCTGCCGTTCATGATCATGCCGCTGACCGCCAACCTGATGCGGCTGGACTTCACCCTGCTCGAGGCCGCGGCCGACCTCGGCGCGCGCCCGCTGACGTCGTTCCTGCGCATCACCCTGCCGCTGTCGGTGCCGGGCATCGTCGCCGGCTCGCTGCTGGTGTTCATCCCGGCGGTCGGCGAGTTCGTGATCCCCGACCTGCTCGGCGGGCCGGACGCACTGACCATCGGCCGCGCGATCTGGACCGAGTTCTTCTCCAACCGCGACTGGCCGATGGCCTCGGCGGTGGCGATCGCGATGCTGGCCCTGATCGTGGTGCCGATGCTGGTCTTCGAGTACGTGCAGGACAAGCGGCTCGAAGGAGATCGACGGTGAACGGCCGCAAACCGTTCGTGCTCTACACCGCGATGGCCTTCGGCTACGCGTTCCTCTACCTGCCGATCGTGGCGGTGATCGCCTACTCGTTCAACAAGTCGCGGATGGTGACGGTGTGGGGCGGCTTCTCGCTGAAATGGTATGGAGAGCTGGCCGGCAACACGCAGATCCTCGATGCCGCGCAGCGCAGCCTGCTGATCGCCGCGCTCACCGCCACCCTCGCGGTGTGCCTCGGCACCCTGGCCGGACTGGCGCTGGCGCGCTTCGGTCGCTTCTCGGGCCGCAACCTGCTGTCGCTGCTGACCAGCGCGCCGCTGGTGATGCCGGAGGTGATGCTCGGCCTGTCCGCCCTGCTGCTGTTCGTCAGCCTGGAGCAGCTCGTCGGCTGGCCGGAGCGCAGGGGCCTGACCACGATCACGATCGCCCACGTCACCTTCTGCATCTGCTACGTGACGGTCATCGTGCGCTCGCGCCTCGTCCAGATGGACCACAGCGTCGAGGAGGCGGCGATGGACCTCGGCGCGCGCCCGTGGAAGGTGTTCTTCGTCATCACCCTGCCGCTGATCGCACCGGCCCTGCTCGCCGGCTGGCTGCTCGCCTTCACCCTCTCCCTCGACGACCTCGTGGTGTCCAGCTTCACCTCCGGCCCCGGCGCCAGCACCCTGCCGATGGTCATCTACTCCAAGGTCAAGCTCGGCGTCACGCCGGAGATCAACGCGCTGGCGACCCTGGTGATCCTGTTCGTCGCCGCCGGCGTGACGATCGCCGGGTGGATGCTGCACCGGCAGGGGAAGGCGACGGGCTGAGGGACGCCGCGCGCGGTCGGGTCCGGGGGACGGCCGTGGTGCTGCCGCATTGCGGTCTGTGTCGACTTGGCGTGCGCGAGATCGCCTTGTCGTCGCAAGCGGCAGCGCGTTTCGGGTCGCGATCTCCTGCAGGGGCGCTGCGCGCAGCGCGGCCACCACGTTCCGATCCTGCCGCCAACATCTTGCGCGCGAGACCTCGACCGTAGGAGCGCGCTTGCGCGCGACCGCTACGTTTCGATCTTGCCGCATGCGTCTTGCATGCGAGATTGCCTTGCTATCGCAAGCGACAACAACACAACCACGCGCTCAAGATGCAAACCGCAAGATCGGGACGTGGCGGTCGCGCTGCACGCAGCGCTCCTACAGCGGCTGCCTCGACGCAAGACGCCAGCGGCAAGATCGAAACGTGGCGGTCGCGCGCAAGCGCGCTCCTACGGGCGAGGGCGCGATGATGGATGCCAGCGGCGCGGTCGAGACGTGGCGGTCACGCGAGCAATGCGGTGCTCAGCGCGCGCGCACCGGCGCCACCCGCCGCGACTTCGCGCGCGACAGGACGTAGACCGTCGCTGGCGGCATGTTCCAGAGGGTGAAAGAGGCGCGGCGACTGCTCAGGTCGAGGTCGCGCATCACGTCGCGCGAGACCGGATTGGTCGGCCCGTAGGTGAACTGGATGAAGCGTCCTTGCGGGGCCAGCACCGAGAAGGCCGCTTCGAGGATCGCGTGCTGAGTGGGCCGCGACATCGACAGCAGGCCGAGGCCGCTGATCACCGCATCCGCGGGCGCGTCATCGAGGAAGCCGATGCGATCGGCGACCAGCTTGAGGTCGCGCGCATCACCGCAGGCGACGTGCGCCTGTGGGAACTCGCGGGCGAGGTGGGTGTGCAATTCCTGGTTGAGTTCGAGCACCAGCAACCGGTCCGGCGCGATGCCATGCGCCAGCGTTTCGCGGGTCACCGAACCGGTGCCGCCGCCGAGTTCGATCACCTTGTCGGCGCCTGGCGGCAGTTCGCGCAGCATCTTCTGCGCGAGTTCGCGCGACGACGGCGACACCGCGGCAATCGCCAGCGGGTTCTTCAGCCACTGGCGGAAGAAGGTCCAGCCGTCATCCGGGCGTTCCCGGGTCCTGCGTCCGCCGATGCCCATGCGCCACGCCACCTGCCAGGGCCCGGCCGGGACGGCCAAGCGTGAAGACCGAACCTAGCACAGGCCCGGCAACCGGGAGATAGGTACGAAATCCAACGTAGACCGACCGGTCCGGCGGAGCGGCGACGCTCCGCCGGGCCCGGGCCGCGGGTCGGCTAGTGATGGGGCCAGTGCCGGCGGCGCTCCCGGTGGCGCCAGCGCGGGTTGCGATCGCCGCGCCAACCGCGCGCTTCCCAGGGCAGCACGTAGGCGCGGCGCTGTGGACACCACACGCGGCCGTGGGACCCGCCCAGGTAGCCGCGCCGGCCGTGATCGTCCCAGCGCCCGCCGTGCCAGCGGCGGTCGCAGCGCCAGTCGCGATCGTCATCATGGCCGTAGCCATACCCATCGCCGTAGCCATCGCCGTAGCCGTAGCCATCGCCGTAGGAGTAGCCGTAGCCATCGCCGCCATGGCGCCCGTCGTACCCGCCCGCGTCGCGATACCCGTCGTCGTGACGCCATCCATCGCGATCGCGCCAGCCGCCGGCTTCGGCCGGAAGGGTGACCAGCGCACCGCTGGCGAGCACCACGCCCCACAACAGGCCGCGAGCGGCCGAACGCAGGATCGTCTTCATGATGCACGCCTCCTTCGCGTGTGCCGACATCCTCGGCCCGGCGCGTTGAATGCGCACTTAAGCGACGCCGGCACGCGCGCAGCCGATGGCCGCCATTCAGGCTAGGCGCCGGCGCTCAGCCGCGGTGGCGCAGTTCGAAGGCGTGGTGGATGCGCGGATCGCGCGCGAAATCCGGCGGGATCGTGGCGCGGGTGATGTCGCGCACCTCGAACTGCGGCAGCGCCTCGGCGTCGAGCCGAAAGCGCCGGAAGTTGTTGGAGAACACGACCACGCCGCCGGGCGCGAGCCGCTCGCCGCACAGCGACAGCAGCCGCACATGGTCGCGCTGCACGTCGAAATCGTCGGCGCGCTTGGAGTTGGAGAAGGTCGGCGGATCGACGAACACCAGGTCGAAGGCCTCGCGGCTGGCCGCCAGCCAGGCCAGGCTGTCGGCCTGCACCAGCCGGTGCGCGTCGCCGGTGAAGCCGTTGCGGGCGAGGTTGCGCCCCGCCCACTCGAGATAGGTGTGCGACAGGTCCACGCTGGTGGTGCTGCGCGCGCCGCCGGCGGCCGCATGCACGGTGGCGGTGCCGGTGTAGCAGAACAGGTTGAGGAAGCGCGTGCCGCGCGCCATCCCGCGCAGCCGCGCGCGCATCGGCCGATGGTCGAGGAACAGCCCGGTGTCGAGGTAATCGAACAGGTTGACCTCGAACTTCAGGCCGTCCTCGTCGACCAGCAGCACGTCGCCGCGCGCGTCCTGCCGGCCGTAGCGGTCGTCGCGGGTCTGCACGCGGCGCTGCTTGATCGCGATGCGCTCGCGCGGCACCTCGAACACCTCGCCGCACACGCGCACGATCTCGCCGAAGCGCCGCTTCGCGACCTCGGCCGGGATGTCCTTCGGCGCTTCGTACTCCTGCAGGTGCAGGTGGCCGTCGTAGACGTCGATCGCCGCGCTGTACTCGGGCAGGTCGGCGTCGTAGGCGCGGAAGCACGTCACGCCCTCGCGCTGGCGCCAGGACTTGAGGTGCTTCAGGTTCTTCTGCAGGCGGTTGCGCAGCGCGATCGCGCCGTCGGACAACGGCTTCGCCTCGCGCGGCGCGCTCTCGCGCGGGGCGCCGAGCGCGTCGAAGCACAGCAGGCGGCATTCGAGCGCGCCATTGAACAGGGTGTAGGTGCGGTCGGCGCGCAGGCCGGTGGCGCGGCCGAGCGATTCGTCGCTGGTGATCAGCGCGGCGCGCCAGCCGGCGAAGCCGCGCGACAGGGCGTCGCCCAGTTCACGCCAGGTCCCGCGCAGGGCCTCCGACTCGCCCATGCGCTCGCCGTAGGGCGGGTTGGAGATCACCAGGCCCGGCGCGTCGTGCGGCGGCGCCACCAGCGCGGACGCCGGCCGCTGCGCCAACTGGATGAAGCCCGCCAGGCCGGCAGCCTGCGCATTGGCGCGCGCGGCGTTCAGCACGCGGTTGTCGCGATCGAAGCCGAAGAACTTCGGCGGCAGCGCCTTGAGCCCCGCCTCCGCCCGCGCGCGCGCCTCGGCGAGCATCGCTTCCCAGGCCGGCGCATCGAAGCCGCGCCAGCCAGTGAAGCCGAACCGCGGGCGCCGCAGCCCGGGCGCGACGTCGGCCGCCATCCACGCGCCCTCGATCAGCAGGGTCGCCGAGCCGCACATCGGATCGACCAGCGGTCCGCCCGCGGCATGCACTTCGGGCCAGCGCGCGCGCAGCAGCATCGCGCAGGCGAGGTTTTCCTTCATCGGCGCCTCGCCCTGGTCGCGGCGGTAGCCGCGGTGGAACAGGGCGCCACCGGCGAAGTCGATCGACAGCGTGGCGCGGCCGCGGCGCAGCACCACGTCGACGTGCACGTCGGGATCGGCGCGGTCCACGTCCGGCCGCGCGCCGTGCGCCTCGCGCAGGCGGTCGACCAGCGCGTCCTTGACCTTCAGCGCCACGAACTGCGTGTGGTCCAGCCCCGGCGCGCGGCCATGCGCCGACACGGCGAAGGTCGCGCCGGGCGCGAGGTGGTCCTCCCACGCGACGGCCATCGCGCCGGCGTACAGCGCATCGGCGTCGGCACACTCGTAGTCGGCCAGCGGCATCAGCACGCGGCTCGCCAGCCGCGACCACAGGCAGGCGCGGTAGCCGAGCAGGGCGTCGCCCTCGAAGCGCACGCCGGCGAGCTGCTCGCGCGCCTCGCTGGCGCCGAGCGCCTTCAACTCGTCGACCAGCAGGTACTCCAGCGCCTTCGGGCAGGCGGCGAACCAGCGCGTGCTCACAGGCGGGCCAGCCAGTCGCCGAACCAGCGCGCGATGGTGTCGACGTGGGCGGTGAGGCGGTGCGAGTCGTCGACCAGGTGCAGCGCGGCGCGGCGCGCGTGGGCGAAGGCGATGACGTCGGCGGCCGGGATCAGTTCGTCGTCCCAGCCGTGCACGATCGCGGTGGGCACGGGTGCCGCGTCGAGCGCGCGCGGATAGCCGGGGATGCGCAGCGGCGGGGCGAGCAGGAACAGGCCGCGCGGCGCGCGCGCGAGCGAACCCAGGCCGGAGATGAAGGCGCCCATGCTGGAGCCGGCCAGCACGAACGGGCTGCCGTCGGCCGGCACCTGCGCGAGCATGCGCGCGACGCGGTCGTCGATGCGACGCACGTCCTGGCTGGCGTCGAGGTCGCGGTAGTCCGGCCGCACCTCGTCCCAGCCGAGCGCGCGCGCGACCTCGGCCATCGCCGCCACCTTGGTCGCCTGCGGGCCGCTCTCGAGGCCGTGGGAGAGGATCACCCGCCCGCGGCTCATGCGGCCTCCGGCGGTTCGGCGACCACCGCATCGCCGAGCGCGATCCCGCCGCCGACCAGCACGCGTGCGCAGATGCCGCCGTGGCCGCGCATCGCGTTGTAGCCGCCGGCGCCGAGCGCCGCTTCCATCTTCGAGCAGGGCTCGCAGGGGCCCATGCCCTCGAACAGCGCGGCGCCGATGCGGAAGCGCTGGTTCTTCAGGGCCAGCACGCTGATGCCGGACACCACGAGGTTGCGGCGCAGGAGTTCCGGCACCACGGCGCCGCGGCCGCACAGGGCGGCGATCACCGGCAGGTGCTCGGCCTGCACCAGGGTGACCTGGCGCTTGCCGTCGTGGGCGTAGCGGTCGCCCTCCAGCCCGTGGCCGACGACGGCAGCCGCGTGCCCGCGGGCCACCATCGGCACCTCGCGCGCGGGACGCAGGCCGATCCATTCCAGCCGCCCTGGCGCTGCGTGGCGCGCCATCAGCGACTTCAGGGTGGCGGCTTCGAGCGCGAATCGATTCGGCATCCACGCATGGTACCGTGCGCCGTCCGCACGCCGCATCCGCGAATCCGCATGGACCTGCCCGTCCACGACCTGCCCCTGCCCTATGTCGAACGGCTGCAGGAGCGGCGCATCGAGGACGTCGACCTGGTCGTCATCCACTGCACGGAACTGCCCGACCTCGCGATGGCGCGCGACTACGGCGAGCGCGTGCTGTACGCCGATGCCGGCACCGGCGCCAGCGGGCACTGGTACATCGAGCGCGACGGACGCATCCACCGCTGGGTGCCGCCGGCGCGGGTGGCGAACCACACCCGCGGCTACAACCCGCGCTCGGTGGGCATCGAACTGGTCAACACCGGCCGCTACCCCGACTGGTTCCGGCACGACAACCAGGTCATGACCGAGCCCTATCCCGAAGCCCAGGTCGCCGCGCTGCTGGCCCTGCTGGCGACGCTGAAGGTCGAACTGCCGAACCTGCGCTTCATCGCCGGCCACGAGGACCTAGACCTCGCCCACGTGCCGGCCAGCGATCGCCCGGACGTGCAGGTGCCGCGCAAACGCGACCCGGGCCCGATGTTCCCCTGGGCGCGGGTGCTGGATGCAAGCGGCCTCGAGCGCCTGCGCGCCGACCCGCCGCCCGCCGCCCGCTGAGCGAAACCGCGCCGGCCGCTACAATCGGCCGATGCCCCACCCCGTCGTCGGCGAACTCATCGACCTGCTCCAGCTCGAACGGCTGGAGGAGAACCTGTTCCGCGGCCAGAGCCGCGACATCGGCACGCGCTTCGTGTTCGGCGGCCAGGTACTGGGCCAGGCGCTGTCGGCCGCCCAGCGCACGGTCGACGACCCCGGGCGCACGGTGCACTCGCTGCATGCCTACTTCCTGCGCGCCGGCGACATCGAGGCGCCGATCGTCTACCAGGTGGAGCGCACTCGCGACGGCAAGTCGTTCGGCACCCGTCGCGTGTCGGCGATCCAGCACGGCCAGCAGATCTTCGTGATGTCGGCCAGTTTCCACCTCGAGGAGCCCGGCGCCGAACACCAGCTGTCGATGCCCGAGGTGCCGCGGCCGGAGGATCTGGACCCGCCGGAGGCGATCGACCCGCTGAAGTTCTCGCACATCAGCGCCAAGCTGCAGCGCTGGCTGTCGCAGAGCGGGCCGTTCGAGTTCCGCCACGTCTACCCGCGCGACGAGATCAAGGTGCCCAAGCGCCCGCCGTACCAGCACGTCTGGTTCCGGCTCATCGACCGCATCGGCGACGAGTCGACCCTGCACCGCGCGCTGCTCGCCTACGCGTCCGACTTCCACCTGATCGGCACCACGACCTTTCCGCACGGCATCTCCTACCTGCAGCCGAACGTGCAGATGGCGAGCCTCGACCATGCGATGTGGTTCCACCGCCCGTTCCGCGCCGACGAATGGCTGCTGTATTCCTGCGACAGCCCCAGCGCCCAGGGCGCGCGCGGCCTGGCCCGCGGGATGATCTTCACCGCGGACGGACGGCTGGTGGCGTCCACTGCGCAGGAGGGGTTGATTCGCGTCTCGACCTGAGGGGTCTGCGCCCCTTTTTTGGAGGGCCCAGGGCCCAGGGCTCAGGGCCCAGCCAAGAGCGGTCACTGATGCTTTCTGGGCCCTGGGCCCTGGGCCGTAGCGCCACCCTCCACCCCGAGCCAGACTCTCAGCCCCACGCCCCATGCGCCAAGTCTTCACCTCCCCCCGCCTCGAAAACGTCGAAGCCGTCGCCAAGATCCTCGCCGACGCCGGCATCGAGACCCGGCTGACCGACGCGCAGTCGTGGAACCGCGCGACCAAGCGCGACTACTCCTACAGCGACCGCAGCGGCAGCAGCGGCTACAAGTGGCCGGCCGTGTGGGTGGTCAAGACCGGGGAGTACGGCGACGCGCGGCGGGTGCTGAAGGAAGCCGGCGTGCTGTTGCCGACCACGCGCGGCGTGGACCTCGGCAGCTACACGCCGGCGGCGAAGGCGGCGCCCGCGCCCACCATGTCCGGCGCCACCAAGTTCCGCCTCGCGCTGTTCGCCGTGCTGCTGGTGGTGGCCGCGGTGCAGGGCCTGCGCCACCTCGGCGTTCTGTCGTTCTGAGCCGCCCGGCTCACGGCGGCTCGATCACCACCCGGTGCGGGTCGCGCTCGGCCGCCGGCGCGGGCGTGATGCGCACGAACCACCACCAGCAGCCGTAACCCGCGGCGATCAAGGCCGCCGCGCCCAGCGCGAGCGCCTGGTGGCCGTGCTGCAGGGCCGGCGACAGGAAGGCCGCGATCGAACTGGTGCACAGGCCCCAGATGAAGGCCTGCATCGACGAGGCGGACCCGCGGAACTGCGGATGGCGGTCGAGCATCTTCACCGACAGCACCGGGAACACCATCGAGATGCCGAACGCGCACACCAGCACCGGCAGCACCGCCCACGGCACCGTCGGCTGCTCGACCGCGAGGTTGTAGCCGAGGCTGAGCAGGGTGCCCACACCCATCACCGCATAGCCGATCGCGACCTGGCGCCGCGGCAGCACGCTGCCGGCGAGCCGGTTCGACAGCGCCGCTCCGCCCATCATTCCCGCGATCATCGGCACGAAGAACCACGGATAACCGAGCGTGCCGAGGCCGAGGATCTTCTCGATGAAGGCCGGCGCCGAGGCGATGTAGAGGAAATTGGCGCCGAAGTTGAAGCCGGTGGCGAGCACCAGCAGCACGAAGCGACCGTCGAGGCCGATCCGCCGGTAGACGTCGAACAGCGGGCGCGGCGCGAAACGCATGCGGCGTTCCGCCGGATGCGTCTCCGGAAGCACGCGCAGGCACAGCCACCACAACCCCGCGCCGTAAAGCGCGAGGAACCAGAACACCGCGCGCCAGTCCGCCAGCGCGTACACCACGCCGCCGATCACCGGTGCCACCGCCGGTGCCACGCCGAAGAACAGCGTGATCAGGCTCATCACGCGCTGCGCCTGCGGGCCGTCGTAGAGGTCGCGCACGATGGCGCGGCCGACGATCAGCCCGGTGCCGGTGGCCACCCCCTGCAGCGCCCGCATCGCCAGCAACTGCTCGATGCTGGTCACCAGCGCGCAGCCGACCGACGCGACCAGGTACAGCACCACGCCCCACAGCACCACGCGCCGTCGCCCATAGGCGTCCGACAGCGGCCCGTGGAACAGCGCCATCACCGCATAGGCCAGCAGGTAGATACTGATCGTCTGCTGCATCGCCCACGGCGAGGCGCGCAGTTCCTGCGCCACCGCGTGGTAGGCGGGGAAGAACGCGTCGATGGTGAACGGCCCGAACATCGACAGCAGCGCCAGCAGCGCGGCGAGGCGCACCGGGTGCACGGGACGATCGGACCAGGGCGGCAGCGGGTTCAAGCGGCCAGTCTATCGCGCGCGAAGCGGCGGCGCCGCGGCGCGTGCCCGGACCGGGAGCGTCCGGCGAGGGCGTCGCGCCGGGTCCCGTCGGGGGAAACGCGGCCGCGCCCGCGGAGCCACGCCGCCACCCCGGCCATGCCGCCGGGCGGCGCACGACCGTCCGCGTGCGGACAACCGTGTCCGGCGAACAGCCCGCGGGTGGACGCGCGGCGTGCGCGATGGCCGCGCACGCCGCGCGAAACACGCGTCGCGCGATTGGCATGCGCGTTGCACGATCGACCCGGGCACTGCATCCTGGAGTCCGCATGCGAACGCCGGAATCATCGATCGTCGCCGCGATCAAGGCCTCCCGGCCGCTCGCTCTGATCGCATGGTCGATGCCAATCCTCGCCACCGCGCTGGCCGGCGCCGTGCTGGTGCTGAGCATCGTCGACCACACGATCTGGCGCCCGCTGCCCTACCCGGACGCCGACCGCATCGCCACCGTGTTCGTCGAGCGCGACGGCCGCCGTGCCGATGTGCCCGCGGCCCTGTACACCGCCTTCGAGTCCGAAGTCGGTTCGCGCGCGGTGCTGGCCGCCACCCGGATGGACTCGCTGGTGCTGCGCCGCGACGACGGTGCGCGGCGCGTGATCGGGGCCCACGTCTCCGCGCGCTGGTTCGAACTGCACGGCATGGCGCCGCACATGGGCCGCTACTTCGTGGCCGACGACTACGCATCCTCCGGCCTGGTTCCGGTGGTGCTGTCGCACCGCGGCTGGACCGCACTGTTCGATGCCGACCCCGGCATCGTCGGCCGCGATGTCACGCTCGACGGCGTCGGCTACCGGGTCGTCGGGGTCGCCCCGGACGGGCTCGACCTGCAGTTCCGCGCCGACGTCGCGCTACCCTACCGGCCCGCGCCGGGCGCCGACGACGGCCTGTACCCGGTGATGCGCGTCCAAGGGGCGGACGACATCGCCACCCTGGATGCGCTCGCCAAGGCCACCCAGGCTCGTCTCGCCGGCGAACGTCCGGAACTCGCCACGATCGGCGCGCTGCGCGTGCGCCCGACCGTCGAACTGCTCGCGCAGCCGGTGAAGCCGGTAGCGACGGCGCTGCTGGTGGCGCTGGCGGCAGTGCTGCTGGCCGCCGCCGCCAGTTTCGTCAACCAGGTCGTGCTCGCCGCGGTGCGCCGCGAGCGTCGCCTGGCCACCGAACTCGCGATCGGCGCCACGCCGCGGCGGCTGGCGCTGCGCGCCGCGGCGGAAGCCGGCATGGCGGTGGTAGCCGCGACGCTGGTCGCGATCCTCGCGGCGCTCGGGCTGGTCGAACTGCTGCCGCTGGCCGGCGCGGACTGGATCCCGCGCCTCGAACGGCTGGGTGTGTCCGCCGCCTCGGTGGCGTGGACCCTGGGCGCGGCGGCGTGCACCGCATGGGTCGGGGGCATGGTGGCCGCCACCGTGGTGGCGCGGCAGTGCCGTGGCTTCGCCGGGGTGCTTTCCACCCGCAGCGCCACGGCGAGCCGCTCGACGGCGGCCCCGCGACGCGCGGCGCTGCTGGCCCAGACCGCCTTGTCGGCGAGCCTGGTCCTGGGTTGCGTCCACGTGGTGGACAGCCTGCAGCAGCGCCTCGAGATCGACCTCGGCTTCGATCCGGCCACGCGCTGGACCGCCAACGTCGCCTTCCCGCCATCGGTGCTGGCCACCGGGGTGACGGCGTTCGAGCCCGCACAGCGCGAACGGTTCGGCGCCTTCCTGGATGCCGCCGAGCGCGCCATCGAGGGCGTGCCCGGCGTGTCCGCCGCCGGCTTCGCGTTCACGCTGCCGGTGGTCGATCGCAGCCCGAACGTGGCGGAGGTCGACATCGAGGGCGAGGCCCGCCCGGGCGACGGCGGCAGCGCGCGCACCGCGCTATTGCAGTTCGCCTCGCCGGGCTTCTTCCGGGCGATGGACATCCGGCTGGTGGCGGGCCAGATGTTCCGTCCGCTGGCGACCGAGGATCGCAGCGTGGTGCTGATCAACGAGTCGATGGCGCGCACCTGGTTCGCCGGCCGCGAGCCGATCGGCGCGCGCCTCGCCTTCGATGGTCGCTCGGCGGAAGTGATCGGGGTGGTCTCCGACATCCGCCAGGGCGGCATCCATGCGCCCGCCGCGCCGGAGTTCTACGTGCCGGCCAATGCCTATCCGTCGGTGATCGAACTCGGGCTGGTGGTGGACACGATGGGCGGCGTGGATGCGATCGGCACGGCCGTGCGCGCCGCCATCGGCGCGATCGATCCGGGCGTCCCGGTGTACCTGGAAGAGACCATGACGGCGGCGCTCGACCGGCAGGTCGCCGACCACCGCTTCCTGGTGCTGGCGGTGTGGCTGTTCGGACTGACCGCCACCATCAGCGCGTTCGGCGGCCTGCTGCTGGCCAGCCTGCAGACCATCGTGCAGGAGCGCGACGCGCTGTCGGTGCGCGCGGCGCTCGGCGCGAGCGGGGCTCGCCTCGCGCGCGACCTCGCCGCGCGCTACGGCGCGCTGTTGCTCGCGGGCGTGGTCGGTGGCCTGCTCCTGCAGGCGACCTTCGCCGCGCGCGCGCTCACCGCGCTGGTTCCCGATGCCGGCAGCACGAGCCTGGCCACCACCGCGCTGGCGGTCCTCGCGCTGCTGGGTGGCTTCGCGCTGGCGATCGCGCCCGCGGCGCTGCGCGCCTATCGCATCGATCCGCGCGAAGCGCTGCGCGGCTGACGCCACGCGAGCCGGGTGGCTGGAGCCGGAAGCCATTTGCCTGGGCACAACCGGCGACGCTGCCCCGCGCGCGGTGTTCAGGCCGCGCCGTCGACCGGCTCCCGCGTGCGCGCGGGCAGCACGACCCGGACCCGCGTGCCGGGCGACAGCGGCAGGATGTCGACCTGCGCGCCCAGCTCCGCGGCGCGCGCCCGCATGCTCGCCAGGCCACGCCCCGGCGCCGCGAGCGGATCGATGCCCACCCCGTCGTCCTCGACCATGAGTTCGAGCGCCCCCGCGCCGCGCCGCAGGCGCACGGCGATCGTGCGCGCGCGCGCGTGGCGGCAGGCGTTGCTCACCGCCTCCTGCAGCAGGCGCAGCAGGTGCAGGGTGGCGCGGGTGCCGAGCGCGACCTCGCCATCGCCCGCGGGGGCGTCGAATTCGAGTGCGATGCCCGATCCCTGCAGTTGTTCGCGCAGGCGCCGCTCGAAGGCCAGCAGCGCCTCCGACAGCGTCGCTTCCGGCACATCCAGTGCATCCACCATCAGGCGCAGGTCGGCGAGGCTCGACGCGACCGCCTGCTCGATCCGCTCGCGCGGCGGACCGCCGTGGCGCAACTGCATCTGCAGGCCGAGCAGGCTGCCGCCGACGCCGTCGTGCATGTCGCGCACGATGCGCTGGCGCTCGTCGAACGCGGCGTGCCGGGCGAGCAGGGCTTTCTCGCGCTCGTGCACGGCGGCGAGCTCCGCCTCGCGCGCGGCCAGGCGCTCGGCCAGAACCGCGTTGGCGTTCGTGACCACGCGCCGCGCGAGCGTCGCTTCGCGCGCCAGCGCGGCCACCATCCCCAACCCCAGCAGCAGCCCGGCCAGCGGCGCGGCATAGAAGGTCAGTGGCAGCGAAGGCAGGAACGGGACGTGCAGCTTGAGCGAAGCATCGGCGGCGTCGACCAGCAGCGCGGTCAGGCAGACCATCAGCACCACGCGCTCCAGCCAGTGGCGCCCGCCTTCGCGCGCCAGCGCGCCCATCAGCAGCAGCACGCCGCCGATGCCGGCCAGCGCGGTGGTGGCGAGGCTCAGCGTCGGGAACGTCCCCAGCCACTGCCGCGGATCGACCCAGCCGCCCATCGCCAACGCAGTGGCGGCGACCATGAAGGCCTGCGTCGCGAACCAGCCCCAGCCGAGCGCCCGGCGCAGCCTCTGCGGCGCCGCGACCTGGTGCGCGATGTAGTACGCCGCGGCGCAGGGCAGCGCATTGGCGAGCGAGTAGTAGGCGAGGATGGTGGCCTCGCGCGAGATCGCGAACGGCGGCGAGAACGCCACCGCGTAGCTGCCGATGGCCCAGGCGACCAGCAGCACGACCAGCGCCCGCACGCGGGGCCGGTCCTCGGCCGGCCAGTTCACGACCAGGCACAGCAAGGCGGTGAACAGCAGGATGCCGACCGCGACCAGCGGCAGGTCGACGTTGAACAGCTTGCCGTATCCGAAGGCCCGCGCGACCGCTTCCGCCGGCCCGACCTGGAACTCGGGGAACACGTGGGCGAACCCCTCGCTGGCGACCAGCACCGTGGCGAGGTTCTCGCCGGCGCGCAGCTCGGCCGCCGGCAGCATGTAGAACACCGGCTCCCTGCCGGCGCCACCGCTGAAGTTGTCGAGCGGCACGTTGGGCTTGACGATCGCGCCGTTGAGGCGGATCTCCTGGATCGAGCGGCGCGCGCCGAGGTACAGCGCGAGGTCGCGCCGCGGATCGTCGACCTCGAACGGGATCTCGAAGCGCACCTGCGAGGGCGAACCGTCCAGCCGCGCCTTGTAGTTGGGGTCGGGCTCGTAGCCGGCGCGCAGGCGCGGTGCATCGGCGGGCGCGCGCCCGGCGGCGTCGAGCGCCACGTACTCCACCCACGGCCGCGCCTGCATGGTCGACGGACGCGCCGCGCTTTCCGCGGCGGCGATCGCCAGCCAGAACAGCACCTGCGAGGCGAGCAGCGCCGAGACCGCCCATCCCGCGGCGACCGGCCAGCACGGCCGTCCGGCGGCGCGCGCGGTCATGGCTTGCCGAGCGTGATCAGGCCCTGCTGCACGGCGCGGAACACCGCTTCCGAGCGCGACCCGGCGGCCAGCTTGGGATAGAGGTTCTTGACGTGGTGCGCCACCGTGCCCGGCGATATGCCGAGTTGGACCGCGACCTCGCGGTACGAGAGGCCCCGCGCCAGCGCCTGCAGCACGTCCAGTTCGCGCGGCGTCAGCGCGAGCAGCGGATCGACGGGCGGCGGCGGCGTGGCATCGCGCGCGGTGCCGCGCAGGCGGCGCAGCAGGTAGCCGGCGACCGCGGGCGAGATCGGTGATTCGCCGGCCGCGGCGCCGCGCACCGCATCGACCAGCACGTCGGCCGAGGCGGCCTTGAGCACGTAGCCGTCGACGCCCGCAGCGATCGCCTCCACCACGCTCGCCTCGTCGCCGAACACGGTGAAGGCGACGATCGCCGGCGGCGGTACGCACTGGCGCAGCAGCGGCACCAGCGCGGTGCCACGGCCGTCGGGCAGCCCGAGGTCGAGCAGCACCACGTCGGTCGGCGCGGCGAGACGCGCGCGCGCATCGGCGAGGCTGTTCGCCGCCCACGCCACGTCGATGCCGTCGACGTCCCGCAGGCAGGCCACCAGGGTGTCGCGCACCGCGGCCTGGTCTTCGACGATCGCGACCCGCAGCGTCATGCCGGGTTGCCTGCCCGCGCACGCGCGACCGCCGCGCGATCACGCGCGCGCCGCACCGCACCGCAGGTCGTGGTCATCGCGATGCCCAACCGTCGCCCCTTCCCCATCCGCCCGCCAGGCGCGAGTGATACGCACCCGGCGCCGGCGGCGCATCCCCCGTGCATGGGATGCCGCCACCGCGCCGGCTGTCGATACTACGCGGTTGCACGACGCGCGGCCGCCCGCAGGCACCGGCGCGGCTCAATCGACCCGACGCACGGCCGGCAGCAACGCGGTGGGGCGCTTGTCGGCGCTGCACAGGTCGTTGTCCGCCGGCCGCACCCCGAAGCGCAGGCCGCCGTCGGCATCCAGCGCCAGCAGGTCGTGGTCCTCGCCGCACTGCACCACCGGTTTCCAGCCCGCGCAGCCGCGCACCGAGATGTCCTGCTCGACGCCGACCGCGAGGCCGCAGCGGTCGAGTCCGAAAGCCGCGGCCAGCGCGGGATCGTCGGCGTGCAGGGTGACCCGCTTCGCCTCCTCCAGGAATACCGCGTCGAACGCCCCCGGCACGCGCGTGCTTGCGTCGAGCACGCGATAGCCGCCGCCGGTGCGGAAGGTGAACACCGGCTGCCGGCCCGCGGCGTCGAGCGAGAGCGTGAAGCGCAGCGACCAGCGACCGCGGTCGAACGCGAAATCGCGGAAACCGTAGGCCGCGCCCCACGGCTCGGGCGCGACGCTGGTGTAGCGGCCCTGCAGCGTGCGCAGCGACTGCGCGGGATCGGCGGCGGGCGGCGACGTGCCGACGGCGGCAGCGCCGCCCGCGACGGCAGCGAGGATGATCGACGACAGGATGCGGATGCGGGACATGGGATGACCTGGATGATGGCGCGGCGGCTCGCCGCACCGCCATGAGGTGCGACCTCGGCCGGATCTGACGCGCGCGGCGCCGGCCGTGGCCTGCGCGCAAGCGTGTACGGCGCCTGCCGGATTGATTACCCTGCCGATCGCGCGCGCACCGCCGCGGCCTCCGCCTGCCTCGCGACGCTGTGGTCGGTGACGCTGAACGGCGCGCCGGTCGCGCTGGATCGCTTCGTCGTCGCCGAGCGCGCCGACCTCGGCCTGCGTGGACTGGCCGGATTCATCGACCTGCGCGGGCTGACGCCCGGACCGCAGACGCTCGAAGTGGTCTGGCGCCCGCGCCCACAAACCGACCCGCCGCTGGACGACTTCCTGCCGGACCGCCAGGCGAACGCGATCCCGTTCGTGTGGAGCCCGTCGAACTGAGCCCGGCCCGATGCGCGCCTCACAACGACTGCGCGAGCGCCACCGCGCGGCGGATCTTGTCCGCGTTGGGTGAGTCGAGGTCGGACACGTTGATCTGCACTTCCGAACCTTGCTTGACGAAGAACAGCGACGCCATGCCGGTCTGGGTGACGGCGTAGGCGTCGGCGCCGAGTTCGGGTCGCGGCTGATAGCCGGTGGTCGACGTGGCCGTTTCCCTGCGCGATGCCAGATTGGCCAGCGCCTTCGCCTCCGATGCAGGCGTGTTGACGAAGATCTCGACCGTGTGGGTCGGCGTGTCCTTGGCGAACTCGATCGTGCCCACGCCGGCCCAGTAGGTGCACCGGGAATCCCAGGCATAGCCGCTCAGCCGCGGCTCGAGCCGCTGGCGGACCTCGAACACGAGGTCCGGGTGGAGCGTCCGCAACATCTCCGGCGTCAGCCACGCGCAGGCATCGACGGGCGTGACGCCCTGCACGGCTTCGAGTTCGGGGTCGGTGACCGGCGCCGCGCGCGCGGCGGGTGGCGCGTCGGCAGGCGGCGTCGCGGCATCGCCGCAGGCAGTCAGCAGCAGAGCAAGCGCAGCGATCAGGCAGGCATGGCGAAGCATGGTGTTTCCATCCAGGGCGGGGGGCGTTGGGGGGCGGAAGGCACGGATTCCTCCCCGATCACCACCTCCTGCGTCGAATGGCCCTCGATCCGTGCATGCACGGCTGCGATTCGTCGCCCCCACCCGGCGGCCCCGCCTCTGCACTGTGCGGGCGCCTGGCGGATCGCCTGCGCCGCCGCGCCGCGCGGCCCGCCCCGGCAGCACGGACCGCCACACCGTTGTGATGGTCCCGCAACACAGCCGTCGCATGCTCGTCGCCTGGCACGGCGCGCTGGCGGGATGGTCCCCGATGCACTGCGCCGCGCGGTTCCGAACCTGCGCTTCCCGAGGTGCGCCGTGGCGCTACGCGACAAACTGTTCCAAAGCACGTTCTCCAAGCTGTTCGTCTACAATATCCTGTGGGAGGACTCGGAGGTCGACGAGCGCTACCTGGGCGTGGACGAGCACGCCGCGGTGCTGTCGATCACCGGCGCCGGCTGCACGGTGGCGGGCATGCTCAGCCGCCGCCCGGTCTGCATCGACGCGGTGGACATCAACCCGCACCACCTCGCGCTGACCGCGCTGAAGGTGAACGCCGCCACGCGCAGCCCGACCTACCACGAGTTCTACGACCTGTTCGGGCGCGGCTGGAGCCCGGACCCGGAGATGACCGTGCCGCGCCTCGCCGAAGGCCTGCCGGACTGGATGCAGCGCTACTGGCGCCGCCACTGGGCGCGCTTCGCGACCACCATGCTGCACAAGGGACTCACCGCGCGCATGCTGCACCTGTTGCGGCGCGAAGTCGGCGTCGACGGCCCCTGGCTGCGCGACGTGATCCGGCTGCCGGCCGAGGAGCGCCGCCGCGCGGTCGACGCGCGCATCGCGCCCGTGCTCGCCAAGCCGCACTTCAAGGCGTTCCTGAAGTCGCCGATCCAGCTCGTCTCGCTGGGCATCAACTTCCAGCAGCGCGATCGACTGGTGGAGGCCGAAGGCCTCGAAATGGTCGACTACTTCGTCGAGCACATCAAGCGCGTGGCCTCGACCGACCTCGCCACCAACTGGTTCGGCTGGTACGTGGTGGCCGGCCACTACGACCACGACAATCCCGACGCCGTGCCGCCCTACCTGCGGCGCGACCGCTTCGAGCGCTCGCGCGGCGCGCCGACGGCGGTGCGCTACCACAAGCGCAACCTGTTCGACGTCCTCTCGCAGGCCGGCCCCGGCACCTGGTCGCACTACACCCTGTGCGACGCCCCCGACTGGCTGCCGGCGGAAGCGCAGAAGCGCCTGCTGGCGGAGATCCTGCGCACCAGCCGCGACGGCGCGATCGTGCTGGCGCGCTCGGTCGAGGGGGCCTGCATGGTCGAACGCACGGGCATGGACCGTCACTTCCGGCGCCTCGACGAGGTCTCCGACGCGGCCACCGCCGAGGACCGCTCGCGGCAGTATCGGCGGGTCAACTTCTACCGCGTCGCGCACTGATGGCGGGCACGGCGCAGGCACACCGCGATTTCCTCAACCGCTACTACCGGTTGACGCGGCACGTGTACGACGCGACCCGGAAGTTCTATCTGCTCGGTCGTGACGCCGCGTTGCGCGACATCCTCGACGGCAACTGGCAACGACTGGTCGAGATCGGGCCCGGGACCGGGCGCAACCTGCAGCGGCTGCGCGAGGCCCGACCGCTCGCCCACTTCGGTGGCGTCGAGGCCAGCGACGCCATGCTCGGGCACGCGCGCAAGCGCCTGCCGTGGGCCACGCTGGTGCACGGCTTCGCCGAGGATGCGGACTACACGACGCTGCTCGGCGCCCGCCCGGACGTGGTGCTGTTCAGCTATTGCCTGAGCATGGTGCAGGACCCGCGGCGCGCGCTCGACCATGCGCGACGCTCGCTGGCGCCTGGCGGGCGCGTGGTGGTGGTGGATTTCGGCGACCTGGCCGGCCTGCCGTCGATCCCGCGCGCGATGTTGCGCCGCTGGCTGGCGCTGTTCCACGTCGCGCCGCTCGACCCCGCGGTGCTGGCGCCGCACCAGCCGACCCTCACCCACGGGCCCGGTCGCTACTACGTCATCGCCACCCTGCCCCCGCTGCCCTGAGGGCACGGCGCAGCGCCGCGACCGGGCGCGCGCCGCGCTCAGGCCAGCGCGCGCACGACGCCGTAGGCTGCCGCCGCGAGCAACGCGCCGAGCAGCGCGATCGGCGCCAGCGGGTGGATGTTGTTGAGCACGCGGGCCACGTTGCACAACAGGCCCACCGCGCGCTGCAGCGGGTTGCGCGGGCTCTTGGAATACTCCATCGCCGCCTTGACCACGTAGAACACGCCGGTGTTCGCCGCCAGCAGCAGGCGCCGGGTCAGCGGTGCATCCGGCGGCGACACCAGGTAGTTGCACTTGAGCAGGATGCGCGGCTCGCCGCTCGGCCGGTACTCGCCTTCCACCCAGTGCAGTTCGCGGTGGAAGTCGAGCAGGCCGAAGTCGTAGGTCTGGAACGCCTTGCGCACGCCGCTGTCGCCGAACACCACCGTGTAGCTGGCGTCCGAGCGCAGGTAGATCAGCGCACGCACCACGGCACCCACCGGCACGAAGCGCAGGTTGCCGTCGTAGTGCCTGGCGAACAGGCCGTGGTCGCCGCCGAAATCCTTGTTGTAGTGCGACAGGTAAAGCTCGTCGGTGTGCTTCATCGGCGTGATCACCGCGTCGGCCGCGAAGCGCCGCGCGATCGCCTCCCGGATCACCGGGCTGTCGCGCAGGTGGTCGACCAGGGCGGCCGCATCGGCCGGCAGGGTGTCGACGTAGACGTGCTTCGAGGGCCGCAACGTCAGGTCCTCCCGGTAGCGGTCCATGACCCAGTCCGCCAGGCGGTCCACCACCGCGCGCTCGGCCGCTTCGAACGCGCCGAGCGTGGCGGGGAAGCCGCGCACCGGCGATCGCGCGGGTTGCGGCGGGTCCTGCGTGCGGGTCAGCCCGGCGGTGTGGCGCATGGGAGGTCCTCCGTGTCGGGTGGGGGTGCGCTGCCGCGGCGGGCGGCGGGCACCGTGTAGGCGATGTAGAGCGCGTGGGCATAGAGGCCGGCGGCGGCACCGAGCGCGGCCGCCCACGGCGCCGTGGGCTCTGCGGCGAGCACGGCGGCGGCGGCGCCGATCGACGCGCCGGCGACACCGCAGGCGACCGCGCCGCGCCACGTTCCGCGGCGCGGCGGTCGTGGTACCGCGGCGACCGCCAGCCGCAGCGGCAGCACGTGCCGCTCCATCAGCAGCAGGCCGAGATTGGCCACCACGTGGGCGCAGGCGAGCGGCCACCACGACGCACGGAACGCCTCGTTGAGCAGGGTTCCACCGAAAGCGAGCATGTTGCCCACCAGCATGGGGTGCGCCAGCACCGAATAGGGGAAGCGCACCACGCGCAGCGGTGCGAGCGCCGCGAGTTCATGGCCGTAGTACGTGCGGTCCGACCCGAGCACGGTCGCCGCCGTCGCGTTCAGCAGGAAACCGGCGCCCACCACGATCAGCGACAGGCCATCGATCGGCGCCGACAGGTAGACCACGCCCAGGCCGGCCAGCGACAGGCCTTTCATCAGCACCGCATCGCGCCGGAACACCCGCAGCGGCACCGCGCCGTAGCGGAACGCCAGCGCATACAGCAGGTAGTGCCAGAAGGCGAGCGCGTAGACGGCCCATCCGAGGCCACCCACCACCACCGCGACGGCGGCGACGCAGGCGATGAACAGGCCGCTGGCCCACAGGCTGCGACCGCCGCTGGCGCGGACCGGCAGCGCGGACGGGATCGCGCGCATCGGCGTGGCGCGCTGCTGCATCCAGGACCCTCCGGCGACGACCGAAACGACGAGTGACGCAGCGTATGGCCGTCCTGTTGCCCGACGATGACGCGCCGGCGACCCGGCGTGCACGACATCGCGCCGATCGCGGCCCGCATCGACGCGCCCGCGATCTTCAGCGCCGCCGGCGACCGTGCGCCGTCACCCGCCGGACGCCACGTCCGCCGTCACGGCCCGGCCGCGAGCAGGCGGTCGAGTTCCACCATCCACGCCAGAAGCCGTCGATACAGCCGCGGTCGGTCCTCGACCCAGCGCACGTGGACTTCGACCACGAGCTTTCCGTCCTCGGCGACCACCCGCGAGAGCTTCGAGCGCTCGGCCGCGAGCCAGCAGCGCAGGGCCAGTAGATGGCGCTGTGCCGGGTCGCGCTCCAGCAGGGCCTGCACGAACGTTTCTGAGCCGGGTTCGATCCAGAACGCGGCATCGAACCCGGGGCGTCCCACCGCGAGTTCGCGTCGCCAGCGCAGCCGCGGCTGCGGCCGCAGGTGGAAGTTCCGACGGCGCGTGCCCGGGATCTCGAGCAGCGCCCACACCGGCCAGCCGATCCGGGTCCGCATCTCAGTCACCACGGTCGCATGGCCGTCATGCGCGATCGGCACCTCGCCGCGCGGGCCCATCGCGTATCCCGCGCGCCAGCCGTGCCGGGCGTACATCCACGACGCCCACGCCACCATCACCACCGGGTAGACCAACTTGTGCCACGCCATGCCGGATACGCCTCGATGCGGCCATCGCTACCCTGTCCGCGCCGCCACGCCGTCGGCCGCGGGGTCACGACGGACGGGTGCGAGGCAGCGCCGACCGCTCGCCTCACACCGGGTGGAATGCCGGAACAGGCGCGGATCGAACACCCCGGAGACGCCGCATCGTCGATGCCGCATGCCGAAGCGCGCCGCGAACGCACGCGCTGGCCGACGACCGGGCCGCATCGCGTGCTGCATTGCAGCTTGCCCCATCGGACACTGCCGGCGCGCGGCGCAGCGTGGCGCAATGCCTGCACGCCGAAGCCGTAGGAGCCGCGACATGCCGCCCGCCCCCTTCCACCGCCTGCGTGCGGCCGTGCTCCTGCTCGCGCTCGGCGTCGCCGGCGCCGCCGCCGCGCAGACCGAGGTGACCGGCTTCGGCAGCAATCCCGGCAACCTGCGCATGTTCAAGTACGTGCCCGCCGGCCTGCCCGCGGGCGCGCCGCTGGTGGTCGCGCTGCACGGCTGCGCGCAGAGCGCGTCGAGCTACGACGCCGAGACCGGCTGGGTCCTGCTCGCCGACCGCTGGCGCTTCGCCCTGCTGCTGCCGCAGCAGCAGAGCGCGAACAATTCCAGCAGCTGCTTCAACTGGTTCGAGGTCGGCGACACCACGCGCGGACAGGGCGAGCCGCTGTCGATCAGGCAGATGGTCGATCGCATGATCGCCGATCACGGCAGCGCCGCGGGACGCATCTACGTGACCGGCTTGTCGGCCGGCGGGGCGATGACCGCGGTGATGCTGGCGACTTATCCGGACGTGTTCGCCGGCGGTGCGGTGGTCGCGGGCCTGCCGTACCGCTGCGCAACCTCGCAGTCGGCGGCGTTCTCGTGCATGAACCCGGGCACCGACCTCACGCCGGCACAGTGGGGCGACCGCGTGCGCGCGGCGTTCTCCTACGCCGGGCCACGGCCGATCGTCTCGCTGTGGCACGGCGACGCCGACTTCGTGGTGCGCCCGCTGAACCTCAGCGAGGGCATGGAGCAGTGGACCAACGTGCTCGGCGTCGACCAGACCGCCGACGTGGTCGAGACCGTGGCCGGCTACCCGCGCCGCGTCTACAAGGACGCCGCCGGCGTGCCGCGGGTGGAGACCTGGACCATCACCGGCATGGGCCACGGCACGCCGGTCGACCCCGGCACCGGCGAGAGCCAGTGCGGCACCGCCGGCGCCTACATCCTCGACGCCAACATCTGCTCGAGCTGGTACATCGGCCGCTTCTTCGGACTCGACAACCTCGACCCGACGGCGCCGACCGCCACCGTCACCGCGCCCGCGCCCGGCAGCACCGTGTCCGGGAGCGTCACGGTGTCGGCCACGGCCAGCGACGACGTCGGCCTTGCGCGCGTCGACTTCCTGCTCGACGGCGCCCTGCTCGGCAGCGACACCAGTCCGCCGTATGCGATCGCATGGGATACGACCACCACGACCAATGGCGCGCACACGCTGCAGGCGCGCGCGGTCGACCTCGCCGACAACACGGGGACCTCGGCGGCGGTCGGCGTGACCGTGGCCAACGGCGGCGGCGGGGGCGGCGGCACGCCGGTGACCGCGAACTTCGCCAACGAGGACGCCAACGACGGCTACGTCAAGGCCAATGCCACTGGCGGCTCGGCCGCGGTCGGCACGCTGGAGTCGAGCTTCGGGCTGGCGATCGGCCGCGGCACCGACGGGCTGTTCAACCGCGCGGTGCTGTCCTTCGACACCGCGTCGATCCCCGACACCGCGACCATCACCGCGGCCACGCTGACCGTGCGCTATCGCAGCGCCTCGGGCAACCCCTGGGGCAATCCCGCGGGCAACACCCTGGTGGTCGACGCGAACACCGGCTGCATCGGCGCGTGCACCATCGCGACCACGGATTGGGCCGCCGCGACCACCGCGCCGGCGGCCGCGACCATCCCACCGTTCACCGGTGGCAGCCAGGCCAGCACGCTGTTCAGCGCCGCCGGGCTCGCCGCGATCCACCGCACGGGCCGCACCCAGCTCCGGCTACGCTTCGCTGCGAACCAGACCGCCACGAACTTCCTGTGGATCGACCGCGGTGCGACGGCGACCCTGAGCGTGACCTGGGTGCCCTGAATGGCGCCCGCCGCAGCGGCAGCACGCGGCGAGGGACCGGGGCAGCGGGTCCCCATGCTGGCCCGCCACGCGCCAGACTGTTTCCATGCCTGCGCCCCCGTTCCCGCTGTAGCGGTCGCCCCGTCGTCGTCGCCTTGCTCGCGCTGGACGCGGGCTGTGCGAAGAAGTCCGAGCAGGCCGCGCCCGAGGGCGCGGCGGTCCAGGTGCAGGGCACGCGCGACGCGCTCGGCAGCCCTCTCGCCCGCGCGCACCAGGTGGAGATCGAACCCGCCGCCGGCGAAGTGCTGGCACGAGCCACGGCCGTGCAGTCGGCGTGCGGGCGGCAGGTCCACGCCGCGTGCAGCCTGCTCGGCCTCGAGACCGAGGACGGCGATCGCCCGCGCGCTGTGCTGGCGCTGCGCGCGGTTCCGGAGGCGATCGCAGCCGCGCTGTCACGGCCGCCCTTCACCGCTCGCGTGACGCCGACTCTGCTCGCGCCCGCGGTGGCGCGCTCGCGTCTCGTGCCGGGACGGCATGCGCGGCGGGATGTCGTCGCCGGCTGGCTTGCCGGCAGGGCCGCTGCCGCGTGGTTCGGGCACGCGGGTTTCGTTCGATGGAACGCGATCGTCCATCGCCGGGTGCGCCGCGACTTCCTGGTCGTTCCGCGCGCTCAGCGCGCCGCGGTTTGCGCCAGCACGAGCGCACCGACCAGCCCGGCGTCGGTGCCGAGTCCCGGAGCCACCAACAGCGGGGGCGCACCGGGACTGTCGGCGATACGCACGGGATAGCCGCCGAGCCAGCGCTGCAGGCTCGCGCTGATGTCCGGCAGCAAGCGGTGGTCGCCGAGCACGCCGCCACCGAGGATGATCCGTCTCGGCGACGCCGCCAGCACCAACTGTGCGCAGAGCTGGCCGAGATAGTCCGCTATGAGCGCATGCGCAGGATGCGACGCGGGCAGGGCGTCGAGCGACGCGCCCCAGCGCGCGTGGATCGCGGGTCCGCTGGCCACGCCCTCGAAGCAGTCGCCATGGAACGGACATACGCCGGCGAAGTCGAGGTCCCCGGCCGGTCGCCGCGGCCGCAGGTGGCCGATCTCCGGATGCAGCGCGCCGTGCAGGGGACGTCCGTCGATCACCAGGCCACCGCCGATGCCGGTGCCGACGGTCACGTAGGCCAGCGTGTCGAACCCGAGTCCGGCCCCGTGCCGATGCTCGCCGAGCGCGGCTGCGTTGACGTCGGTATCGATGGCCACCGGCACGCCGAAGGCCTCGGCGAAGGGACGCACGAGGTCGACGTCGCGCCAACCCGCCTTGGGGGTCGACAACAGGCGGCCGTGGAACGGTGATCGCTCGTCGAGGTCGAGCGGGCCGAAGGCGCCGATGCCGATCGCAGCCGGCGGACCGAGCCGGTGCGCGATCTCGCGCAGGTGCTCGACGCAGGCGGCGAGAGTGTCGCCCGGGGTACCCGTCGGGATGCGCCGGCGATCGTCGATGCGGCCCTCGGCGCGCCCCGCGCCGACCATGAACTTGGTGCCGCCCGCCTCGATGCAGCCGTACCAGCTCATCCACGCTCCAGCCAGCATTGGCCCCAGGGCCGCACGACGAACGACATGCCGCGCACGGAAGCATCCAGCAGGTCGTGCCAGCTGTCCACCGGCGGCGCGAAGCGCACCGCCCGCGGCCCGAAGTTGAACACGCCGATGAACTGATCGCCGCGCGCGAGCACCAGCAGGGACGGATTGCCGGCATCCAGCACGCGCCGCGGCGCTGCCGCATGCAGCGCCGACTGGTCCCGGCGTACCGCGACCATCGCGCGAAGTCGCGCGAGGACCACGCCGGCGGGAGCGTGCGCATGCGGATCCGCGGCGCGCTCCCAGTCCATCGCGGGGCGATGAAGCCACCGGCCCTCGTGGCGCCGCCCCGGATCGTCGTCGAACGCGAGATCGTTGCCGAGCGCGATCTCGTCACCCATGTAGAGCGTCGGCAATCCGCCGCAGCACATCGCGACCCCATACAGCAGCAACAGGCGGTCCACGGCTTCCGCCATCGCGCGCGGGTCCCCAGCGCGCTGTGCGCGACCGATGCCGCACAAGTCCGCCGCCATGCCGCTGGTGCCGTGCACGCCGCCGTCGGCGGACTGGAACGGACGGCCGTCGGCGAAGCTGTCGGCGCGGGAGCCCGCATAGAATCCCGCCACCCAGCCGAGGTCCACGGGGGGCTCGCGGTCGCCACCGACCGCTTCCGGCGCGAGCACCTTCCAGCCGATGTCGTCGTGGCAGCGCACGTAGGTCAGCCAGGAGCAGCACGGGCCCAGCGTCGGCGTGTCGCGCAGCACGCGCCGCAGCATCGCGGTGTCGCCGAGTGCGAGGCTGGCCCATGCCGCCGTCATCAGGCTGCTGTGGTACGCGAGGTGGCACTCGGGACCCTGCGCGCCACCGAAATAGGGCGGCAGGTCGCGCATCGGCACAATGGCCTCGGCCTTGAGCAGCACGCCGGGCGCGAACACGTCGACCAGCGCGCGCAGCGCGCGCAGGATGGCGTGCACCTCCGGCTGGTTCATGCAGTCCGTGCCCTGGCGCTTCCACAGGAACGCGATCGAGTCCAGGCGCAGCACTTCCACTCCACGGTTCGCCGTGCGCAGCAGCGTGGCGGCCATCGCGACGAATACGTCCGGATTGCTCCAGTCGAGGTCCCACTGGAACGGATAGAACGTGGTCCAGACCCAGGCGTCGAGCGCAGCATCGTGGGTGAAGTTTCCCGGGGCGGTGAGCGGGAAGATCTGCGGCAGCGTCGCCTCGAAGCGGTCCGGCACCTCACGGTCCGGATACACGTGGTAGAACGCGCGGTAGCGCGGATCGCCGGCCCGCGCGGCCACCGCCCAGGCGTGGTCGTCGGCCGTGTGGTTGAGCACGAGGTCCGCGCCGAGGCTGATGCCCGACGCGCGAAGTCGCCTCGCGAGTCCGACCAGATCGTCCATCGTACCGAGGCGCGGGTCGACCTCGTCGTAGTCGGAGACGGCGAAGCCCCCGTCGTTGTCGCCATCGCGGGGACGCAGGAACGGCAGCAGGTGCAGGTAGCGCACGCCGAGCCCCTGCAGCCAGTCGATCCGTGCCGTGACCCCGGAAAAACCGCCGCCGAAGCGGTCGACGTAGGTCGAGTAGCCGAGCATGCCGGGGTCGAGGAACCAGTCGGGCCGCTGCGCGCGTTCGGCATCGAGTGCGTGCAGTTCGGGATCGCGCCGTGCCGCGAGGCCGGCCGCCGTGGACAGCAGTGCATTCCATGCGTCGGCCGCGCCGTCGCGATGCCCGTAGAGGTTGGTGAACTCGCGCGCCAGGACGGCGCCGGGCCCAGCCTCCCAGCGCGCGGTGAGGGTCGCTGCGAGGGCCGGGTCGAGTCCCGACGGCAACGGCAACGGCGGCGCCGTGGCGCCGGGGGTCGGTTCGATCGTGGGCTTCATTCGGGATCCGCGCCGCCGGGCCGGGCCCGGCGGCGCGCGGCGTTCAGAACTCGTAGCGCAGCGTGGCCGAAACGGTCCGGCCGGGGATCGGGCGCGCCCGGATGATGTTGTCCACGCCTTCGACGATCGCGCCTTCCTCCGACTCCGTCAGGCCCAGGGCGTCGAACGCGTTGTTCACGTTCACGCCGAGTTGCATGTTGTCGCTGATCCGGTAGCTCGCGAACAGATTGACCTGCACGAACCCGGGAAGCACCAACTGGTTGGCATCGGAGGCATACGTGTCGGACTGGCCGACGATGTTCGCGCCGAAGTTCACGCGACCGCTTTCGGTGGTGTACTGCGGGGTGAGCTGGTAGATCACGTCCGGCTGCCGCCGCGGCGTGTTGCCCGCGTTCTCCGGCGTGATGTTGTCCTCGGTGATCTCGGCATCGGTGAGGGTCAGGCCGCCGCTGAACCAGAAGCCGCCGCGCCGCCAGACCGCCTCCAACTCGAGGCCCCTCGCCTCGTAGCTGCGGTCGAAGAATCGCTGGGTGGTGGCTTCGAAGTTCTGCTCGTCCGTACGGGCGAGGAATGCAGTGGCGAACACGCTCAAGTCCCCCGCGCTCCACTTGGCGCCGAACTCGAACTGGTCCACCTGATCGACCGCATCCTCGTCGCGCACCGAGCCGTCGGGCCGCACACGCCCGAACAGCAGGCGGTCGGCGTTGGCGCGACCACCGCGGCTCGCGCGGCCGAACAGCGCGAGATCGTCGTCGAGCACGTAGTTCGCTCCGAGCGACCACGAGGTGTAGTCCCAGTCGTAGTCGACGAGGGACGGATTGGCATTGTCGATGATCGACACGTTGCGTTCCGGACCGGAGATCGTCCCGTCGCCGTCGACGTCGAAGTTCGTGGCCTGGGTCGACCCCGCGTAGTTGCCGGTGGCCTCGCCGGAGTCGAAGCGAACGCTGCCGTCGACATCGAGCGGGCCCGACGTCCAGCGCAGCGACACATAGGGCGCGGCGACGTCGTAGCGCACATCGTAGCTGCGCGTGCAGCAGTTGCCCCAGAACGGAACACCATACGCATAGAGGCCCCGGTCGCTGCGCAGCGCCCCGCGCGCGTCGCGGATGTCGAGCAGCGCCGCGCGGCGCCCGCGAAGCTCCATGAGATAGGAATTCCAGACCCAATCCATGTCGACGTCCTGTCGGGCCAGGTAGTAGCCCAGCGTGGCGTGCAGCGCGGAATCCGCATCGACGTCGAAGCTGCGCTTGAGCTGCAGGTCGTTGGTGAAGCTGCCGAAATCGTTGAGTTCGGTGTTGAACAGATGGGTGCGGATCGCGGTGCCGGTATAGGCCTGGCCAGCATTCGGCCCGTTGGCGTAGACCACCGTCGCCCCCGCTCCCGCGACCTCCGCCGCGATCGCGGACGCCGCTGCGATCTCGGCCGGAAACGGCGACACGAAGCGCCCGGACTTGTCCGCGAAGCGGAAACGGTCGAGCAGCGACCAGCCGCCGTCCAGATCGAAGGAGAATTCGGCGCCGACCGCGGTGGATTTCGGACGCATGCCGTCGCGGATGTCGGTGGTGCGGCGATTGTTGGCGCCATCCAGCCCGATGTCGGACAGGAACAACGGGCTGTGCGGGGTGTCCACGCGCGGATCGAACCCGGGCAGCGAGCCGATGTCGGGATCGTCGTTGCTGCCGCTGGCGCGCACCGGCATCGGCAGATAGCCGATGGCGCGATCATTGAGGTGCTTGAAGTAGAGGCGCGCGTAACCACCTTCGAATTCGCGGGTCAGATTACCCTTGATCTGGCCGCCGGATTCGGCGCGGTAGTCAGCATTGCGCGGACCGTCGCCCTCGCGCCAGAACCCGCCGACGTGGAAGCGCCAATCGTCGCCGAGGCGGCCACCGTACTCGAAGTCGCCGCGTGAGGACTCGTAGCCGACCCCGGTGGTCAACGCGAGGCTGCCGCCGTCCGTTTCGCCGGTGCGGCTGATGAAGTTGATCACGCCGCCCGGCGAGTTGCTGGCGAAGGTGGACGCCGAGCCGCCACGGATCGCTTCGATGCGTTCGACGCTGTAGTCGTAGCGCAGGAAGATGTCGGCGTTGGCGAAGGCGATGTCGCCGAACTCCATCACCGGCAGACCGTCCTCGTGAAGCTGCAGGAACTTCGCACCGCCGGCCGCGACCGGCAGGCCGCGCACCGCGATGTTGGCATTGCCCTCGCCGCCGCTCGACTCGGAGCGGATGCCGGGGATGTTGCGGAAGATCTCCGCCGTCGACCGCGGAGCCGCCTTTTCGACGAGGTCGGGCTCGACGACGGTGACCGAGACAGAGGAACGGAACACCGTGGTGTCACCGGTCGATGCCGTCACCAGGATTTCGTCCAGGCTCAGCGGCGAGTCGTCGTCCTTCTTCGCGTCGCGCTCTTCCGCCAACTCGGCGGTTTTTGCTGCGCAAACGATTGTCGACGTGACCAAAGCGGCGATCAGTACGGAAAGCAATCTGCGGTTCATCTGCTTTGCGTTCATTTCTGCTGCATCCCGCCCAAGTTCGTGCCACCCGATCCCAGTCGTCGAGCGGCGGGTCACGGCGGATGCGGAGTTTGGTAGTTTGTGCAATCGATTGCAATCACTTTTGATGCTGCATTGCGGAATACCGCTCCGCAACGCGGCATCGAAGGCTGCATCATCGACCGGCCTGTACGGCCGGACCGTAGACGCTCGTGGACGCTCGGGAGGGGGCATGAACGGCGCGCAGTTCTCGATATCCGATCTCGATCTGGCGGTGGTCGCCGCATACCTCGTCGGCGTGGTGGCGCTGGGCCTGTGGGCCGCGCGGCGCGCGCAGGGTGCGGAGGGCTTCTTCCTCGCCTCGCGCGCCAGCCGCTGGCCGACGATCGGCTTCGCGCTGCTGGCGTCCAACATCTCCTCGACCACCCTGGTCGGGCTGGCCGGCGCGGCGTACGCGATGGGAATCTCGGTCTACAACTACGAGTGGATGGCCACCGTGGTGCTGGCGTTCTTCTGTGTCTTCTTCCTGCCGTTCTTGCTGCGGTCCGGCGTGTACACGCTCCCGGAGTTCCTCGAACGACGCTATTCGCGGGGCGCCCGCGTCTACTTCTCCGGCCTGACGCTGTTCCTCAACGTGTTCGTCGACACCGCAGGCACGCTGTACGGCGGCGCGCTCATGTTCAAGCTGGTGATGCCCGAAGTTCCGCTGTGGCAGATCGTCGCGGCGCTGGCGGCGTCGGCCGGGCTCTACACGGTGGTCGGCGGCCTGCGCGCGGTGATGATCACCGAGGTCGTTCAGGCGGTGCTGCTGCTCGGCGCTTCGGTACTCGTCGCGTGGCTGGCTTTCGACGCGGCCGGCGGCTGGTCGCAGGTGATGGCGAACGTGGGTCCAGCCAAGCTGTCGTTGATCCGCCCGGCGGACGATCCCGGCGTGCCCTGGACCGGTCTCGTGCTCGGCGTCCCGCTGCTGGGGTTCTATTTCTGGTGCACCAACCAGTTCATGGTTCAGCGCGTTCTCTCGGCGCGCGACGAGAACCACGGCCGCTGGGGAAGCCTGTTCGCCGGCCTGCTGAAGCTGCCGGTCCTGTTCCTGATGGTGCTTCCGGGGACCTGCGCGATCCTGCTCTACCCGGAGCTCTCCGACCCGGACCTCGTCTATCCCACGCTGCTGTTCGACCTGCTGCCGGCGGGGCTGCTCGGACTGGCGTTGGCGGGTTTCCTCGCCGCGATCATGTCGTCGATCGCCTCGACCTTCAATTCAGCCGCCACCCTGGTGACGATGGACTTCGTGCGTCCCGCGGCGCCACGGCTCGACGACCGCGCGCTGGTCGCCACCGGGCGGGTGGCAACGGTCGGCTTCATGCTCGTGGCGGTTGCCTGGGCACCGCAGATCGAGCGTTTCGATTCGCTCCGGCAATACCTGCAGGCGGTGCTCGCCTACGCCGTTCCTCCGGTCGTCGCGTTGTTCGTGGTCGGGCTGTTCTGGACGCGGGCCAACGCGCGTGGCGCCCTGGCCACGATCATCGTGGGACTGGTCGGCGGCGCCGCGTTGTTCCATGCCAACGTGCTGGCGGCGCAGCCGCTGGGCCTGCACTTCCTGCTGGTCGCGCCGCTGCTGTTCGCCGCGTGCGTGTTCGTCCTGGTGCTGGTCAGCGCATTCAGCGCGCCGGACCCGGGCGACCGGTCCGCGCTGCAATGGACCCCGGCCTCTTTCAATGCGGAAACCCGCGCGCTCGCGGGGCAGCCCTGGTGGTCCAACTACCGCGTGCAGGCGGTCGCGCTGCTGGCTGCAACCGCGGTGCTGGTGTGGTGGTTCCGCTGAAACGCGCCTTCAGGTCGACGCGCGCACCTGAAGTTCCGGCGACATCTCCACCGAATCCGCCGCCGTGGCTCGGCCGGAGAGCACGCGCTCGACCAACAGCGCGGCCCCGCGGGCCACGTCTTGCCGCACCGTCGTGAGCGGGGGCGAGGTGTAGCTCGCCATTTCGGTGTCGTCGTAACCGACGACCGCGACGTCGTGCGGCACACGGCGCCCAGATTCGAGCAGCGCGCGCAGCGTGCTCGCGGCGATCACGTCGGACGCGGCGACCACCGCGTCGAGGCGCGGGCTGCGCGCGATGAGCCGCATCGCCGCGAGATAGGCATCATGCGCCGAGAAGTGCGTGCGCATCGACAGCCTCGGGTCCACCTTCAGGCCAGCCTGGGCCAGCGCACGCGCATAGCCTTCGTGGCGATGGCCGACCTCCGGCAGCCGCTCATCGCCGAGGAAGGCGATGCGCCGGCGTCCGCGTGCGAGCAGGTGCTGGGTCGCGAGTTCGCCGCCGCAGCGGTTGTCGCTGCCGATGCTCGCGTAGGCCTGGCGCTCCATGCGCGCGCCCCAGACCACCAGCGGAAGGCCTGAACGGGCCGCGTGGTCGATCGTCGCGTGCTCGTGGCTCTGTCCGATCAGGATCACCCCGTCGGCGCGCCCGGACTGCAGCAGGCGATCGACCCAGCCGTCCTCGTGCACGGGCACCTTGGACAGCAGCATCGAGTGCGCATGCTCGGACAGCGCGTCGGCGAGGTGCGCGAGCATGTTCATCAGGAATGGATCCGACAGCGGCTGGCGCCGTTCGTGGACCAGCGGGATGGCGACCGAGATGGTGCGTGTACGCTGCGAGCGCAGGCTCTGCGCGACCGGATTGATCGTGTAGCCGGCGATCGCGGCGAGTTGCTGGATCCGACGCCGCGTGCTCTTGGCCACCCGCGGGTTGTCGGCCAGCGCGCGCGACACGGTCGACTCGGCGACGCCCGCCCGCCGGGCGATGTCGGCCATCGTGAGTCGCGTCGGCGCGTTGCGGTCGTTGGCCATGCGTGCGTCAGTATGGGCCAATCCACGGCCACAGCACAGCGCCGCCTGCCGCTTACGCCCCGGTCCTGCGAACACCGAGGCCTAGCAGGACCGGGGGCCCGGAAGTTCCAGCAAGGTCCGCGACCGGTGTTCCGTCGCCGTCGCCCCTGTTCGGCGACGCCCGCGGCGACACGGTCGGTCCGGCGCAGTCCGTGCTCGCGGCAGCGCCACGACAGAACCTGATTGCCGGCGACTCCACGGCACCAAGCGTGACCGAGGTGCCGTCAGGCGAGCGCTCAATCCTCGAAGCCGTTTCGAAACACCAGGGTGGCGCGCTTGAAGCCAGGGGTCGGCGTCCAGCGCGCCAACGGATCGCCGCCGCGTTCCAGCGCACCGATGTCCGGTGCCGCGTCGCGCACGATGGCGTCGAAGTCCTGCGCCGGTGCCAATGCGACCGCCGCGGCACCGACCAGCGCGCTGCCCGCGACCGGCTGCACGTCCTGCGGGACCAGGCCACTGTAGTTCGACGCCGCCAGTTGCGCGCCTGGCCCGCCCGCAGGCGAAAACCGGAGGCTCAGCCGCCGCTCGCCGGCCTTGCTCGCGACGCTGCCGCCCGTGCCGGCGCGTCAAGAGCCTCGAAGCGCAGCGCATTCCGGACCCGCCGGCAGTGCTGATAGGAAGGCTGGCTGCATGGCGTGAGTGCCTTCAACCGTCCTGATCCGGAGCGCACGACATGCCGACCGCGACCAATCGCTTCCGCGCCACCCTGTTCCTCGTCGCCCTCGCGATCCTCGGTTCTGGCGGCAACGACGCACGCGCCACCAGCCTTAAATGCGGCGACGTCATCACGCAAAGCACGGCATTGGCCCAGGACCTCGTGTGCGGCCCGAACGACACCTTCGCACTGGCGATCGCAGGCAGCAGGGTCGAACTCGACCTCGCCGGCTTCGCCATCCGCCTGCCGCATCCCGCGAACACGATCGGCGTCTACACCTACTACGGCGTGCAGGGCGTCCGGGTCCACAACGGCGCAATCGTCAGCACCGCCATGGGGTCTTCCGCCCACTATGGCGTCACCGCCTTCGACAGCCCGGGTCTGGTCGTCGAACGGCTGCGGATCAGCGGCTTTCGGGTGGCAGTGCAGACCGGGATTTCCGATCGGGCACGGGTCGTCAAATCCGAATTCAACACCGCAACCGGCGTGTTGATCGGCCACTTTTTCGCTGCCGGATACTGCTGCGTGCGGAACGTCGAGGTCGCGGGCAACACCCTGCGCGGCGTCTCCGGCGGCACGCTGGTCGCCTTGTCGGCAGGAACGCTCGACCTCCGGGTCATCGGCAACAGCGGCATCGACCTTGCAGACGGCGTCGCGCAATTCAACGGCTGGCGCTCGACGCACCGCAGCGTAATTGCGGACAACCACCTCGCCGCGGCGCAGCGCAGCCCCGGCGGTACCGGCGTCGTCGCGGTGGGCGACGACATCGCGATCGTCGGCAATGTGCTGGTCGGCTTCGAGACCGGCGTCGGCATTGCCGGGCAGCGTGCCCAAGTCCTTGGCAACCAGGTGGCGGGCGACCTGGGCTTCCGCGAGGGCAGCGGCGTGCGCTTTCTGTGCAAGCACCCGTCACTCCGGCCGGGCACCGTGATGTCGGACAGCGTGGTGCGCGAGAACACGCTCGAGTCGAACACGATCGGGATCTACTTCCAGGCCTGCGCGAATCAAAACAACGGGCAGCTCAACATGCATTGGAACAACGCGCGGGACGTGGTCGACGAGGGGTACGGTAACCTCTGGTAAGCCCAACCAGGGGGCAGCCGCAGGCCATGCGATGCGCATCTGCCGAGCGTCGATGCGGCCCCCGTCGAAGCCACATCACCTCGCCCACCGCACCGGCGACACCGGCCTCGGGCTGCTGAGCAGCCCAGCAGCCAGCGAGTCATTGGGAATCCACGAACAGGAACGCGGGGTCAGGGAACGACGTGCCCGGAGCTCCACACCTAGCGCGTCCATGGCGCGGCACGCTCGGTCATGTCGAGCGCGTCGAATGCAGCGCGCACGACCCCGCTCGACAGGACGCCGTCTTCCGCCAGCAGGCGCAGGGCGTGCGCCGCGATGGCCTGCCGGTCGACCTCGAAGAACCGCCGCAATGCCGCCCGCGAGTCGCTGCGCCCGAAGCCGTCGGTGCCCAGGGTCGCGAAACGACGACCCTGCGGCACGGCGGGGCGGATCGATTCCGCCACCGCGCGCACGTAGTCGCTGGCAGCGAGGATCGGTCCCTCGGTGTGTGCCAGCAGCGCGGCGGCGTGCGGCAGGGCGTCGCCCTCGGCACCGAACAGCCGGCGGCGCTCCCAGGCGGCGTGGTCGCGGGCGAGTTCGGACCAGGAGGTCACGCTGAAGACGGTCGCCTCGACGTCGTAGTCGGCCGCGAGCAGCTCGCGCGCGGCCAGCGCTTCGTGCAGGATCGCGCCGCTCGCGGCGAGCACGCAGCGCGCCTTCGGTCTCTTCGCCGGCGGCGCGAGCGCCAGCCGGCGCATGCCGCGCACGATCGCGTCGCCATTCTCGACCGGCACCGCGACCTGGGCGTGGTTCTCGTTCATCACCGTGAGGTAGTGGAACTCGTCGACCTGTTCGACCAGCATGCGTTGCATGCCGTGCTGGAGCAGGATGGCGAGCTCGCCCGCGTAGGCCGGGTCCCAGGCGCGGCAGTTGGGCACGGTCGCCGCCACGAGGTGGCTGCTGCCGTCCTGGTGCTGCAGGCCTTCTCCGCCCAGCGTGGTGCGCCCGGACGTCGCGCCGAGCAGAAAGCCCCGAGCGCGCTGGTCGGCGGCGGCCCAGATGAGGTCACCCACGCGCTGGAAGCCGAACACCGAGTAGTAGATGTAGAACGGCAGCAGCGACAACCCGTGCGTGCTGTAACTCGTCGCCGCCGCGGTCCACGAGGCCATCGCGCCGGCCTCGGTGATGCCCTCCTCCAGGATCTGGCCGTCGCGCGCCTCGCGGTAGGCCAGCATCGAGCCGGCATCCTCGGGCTCGTAGTTCTGCCCGTCGGGCGCGTAGATGCCGACCTGGCGGAACAGGCTCGCCATGCCGAAGGTGCGCGCCTCGTCGGCCACGATGGGCACGATGCGCGGGCCCAGCACGCCGTCGCGCAGCAGGCCTGAAAGCATGCGCACGAAGGCCATGGTGCTCGACATCTCCTTGTTGCCGCCCTCCAGCGCGAAGCCGCCCCAGGCCTCGATCGGCGGCACGGGCAGCGGCGGGCATGCCGAAGTGCGCTGCGGCACGTAGCCGCCGAGCGCGGCGCGGCGCGCGTGCAGGTACCGCGACTCCGGCGAATCGGACGCCGGACGGAAGTAGCGCTGCTGCGCGATGTCGTCGTCGCCCAGCGGCAGGCGGAAGCGCTGGGCAAAGCCGCGCAGGTCGTCGGCGTCGAGCTTCTTCTGCTGGTGGGTGGTCATGCGGCCCTGCGCGACCGGTCCCATACCGTAGCCTTTCTTGGTCTTGGCGAGGATCACCACCGGCGCGCCGCGGTGGTTCGCGGCCGCGTGGAACGCGGCGTGGATCTTGACCAGATCGTGGCCGCCGCGGCGCAGGTGGTCGATCTCGTCGTCGGTCATCGCGGCGACCAGGGCCGCGAGCTCCGGGCTCTGGCCGAAGAACTTCTCGCGGTTGTAGGCGCCGTCGTTGGCGGAGAAGGTCTGGAACTGGCCGTCCACGGTGCGCGCGAAGGCGCGCGCCAGAGCGTGCGTGCGGTCGCGCGCGAACAGCGCGTCCCAGTCCGAACCCCACAGCAGCTTGATCACGTGCCAGCCGGCCCCGGCGAACAGGGTCTCCAGTTCGTCGACGATGCGGCCGTTGCCGCGCACCGGGCCATCGAGGCGCTGCAGGTTGCAGTTGACCACGAAGGTCAGGTTGTCCAGGCGCTCGCGCGCGGCGATCGACAGGCCGGCGATCGACTCCGGCTCGTCCATCTCGCCGTCGCCGAAGAAGCCCCAGACGCGACGGCCTTCGTCGCGCAGCAGCCCGCGCGCGTCGAGGTAGCGCATCAGCCGCGCCTGGTAGATCGCGGAGATCGGCCCCAGCCCCATCGAGCCGGTGGGGAACTGCCAGAAGTCCGGCATCAGCCACGGATGCGGGTACGAGGACAGCCCGCGCGCCGTGCCCGATGCCGCGGCGGTGATCTCCTGCCGGTAGTGGTCGAGGTCGGCGTCGCTCAGCCGACCCTCGACATAGGCACGGGCGTAGACGCCGGGCGCGGAATGCGGCTGGAAGTAGACGAGGTCGCCGCCGAAGCCTTCGTGGCGCGCACGGAAAAAATGATTGAAGCCGACCTCGAACAGATCGGCCGCGGATGCATAGGACGCGATATGGCCGCCGAGTTCGCCGTGCTTGGCGTTGGCACGCACCACCATGGCCAGCGCGTTCCAGCGCATGATCGCCGCCAGGCGCTGCTCGATTTCCAACTGGCCGGGGAACGGCGGCTGGTCCTCCAGCGCGATGGTGTTGACGTAGGGCGTGTTGCGCCGCGGCTGCCAGGCCAGGCCCTGGCGGCGCGACTCGTCGTGCAGGGCATCGAGGATGAAGCGCGCGCGCTCCGGCCCCGCTTCGCGCACCAGCGCGTGCAGGGCCTCCAGCCACTCGCGGGTCTCGCCGGGCTCGGCGTCTTCGGGAAAGCGGGCGGCGTGGAGGATCGGGTCGTCGGGCGGGGGCAGCGGGCGGGACATGGGTCGGTGATGCCATTCGGGGGCGACACCATAGCGGGTTCGACCGGAGGCGGGCAGCGCGCCCAGGTGCGGGATCGGGCCCGGGCGCGGCCGGGCTCCGGAGGGCCGGCGCACGACGGCCGGGAACCGGATCCCGGCCTCCCGGATGCTCACGCCAGGCGTCACGGCGATCGACCAGTCGCACTCGCGGGATGCTCGCGGCCGCGGGTCGGCGCCCAAGCTTTCGCGGTACGGCCGCGTGCCGATCTCGCGCCGCGCAGCGCGGCGCGCCGGCCGCGGCCGCGAACGGCCGGGCTCTTGACGAACGTGAAGGCCTGCCGCGTGTGACAGGAGGTTGTGACATCGCGATCGCTGCAACAGAATCCGGGCTTTGGCGCGCCACGCGCCGGACTCGGGGAGCCTACTGATGAAACCTGTTCGCCGCGCGGCGATCGCCATCGCCATCGCCACCGCCTTCGCCGGCGCCGCACAAGCAGCACCCCGGTCGTTGCCCGGGGACGATGCGAATGCACGGGAAGCCGTCGCCACCACCGGCATGGCGATGTACTTCGTCGATTTCAGCGAAGCCGGCCTGGTCGACTACCGCGGCGGCATCGACGGCCTTCGCGGCACTGCGCCGTCGATCGTGGAAAACGGCCGCCGCCGGGTCGACGTGCGCAGCGCAGAATCGCGCGCCTATATCGCCCACCTCGCCGATCGCCGCCGCGAGATGCTGGCCGCGATCGAGTCGGCGCTCGGGCGCGCGGTGCCGGTCCCCTTCGTCTATGAGATGACGCATCACGGCATCGCGGTGTCGTTGACCGAGGCGGAGGCACAGCGCCTGCGCAGCGTGCCGGGCGTCGTCGACGTCGAAGCCGACCAGATGTACCAGTTGTTCGACGAGCGCTCGCCGCAGTTCCTCGGCGCGCCGAGCCTGTGGGACGGCAGCCAGTCCGGCACCACGCCGCCGACACCGGCGGACGGCCGCGGCATCGTGGTCGGCATCTTCGATTCCGGCATCAACCTCGACCACCCCGCATTCGCCAACGACGCGTCCTGCGGACACACGGCCGGGGCGCCGAAGCTGGTCCGCGCCTTCGACTGCATCGCGGGCAACTGCGTCGAAGGCACGACCGCGAACGACAGCGACGGCCATGGTTCGCACGTGGCGAGCTCCGCCATCGGCAACCGGCTGACCGGCGCGACCGTGCCGACGCCCGCTGCCGACGTATCCGGCGTGGCCCCCTGCGCGCGCGTGGTCTCCTACAAGGTCTGCAACGGCGGCTGCCCTGGCGTGGCGATCATCGCGGGCATCAACCGCGCGGTGGCCGACGGCGAGATCGACGTGGCGAACTTCTCGCTCGGTCCGTTGTTCGTGGCCAACCCCTGGACGTCCGGCGCGGACGGCGCCTCGCGCGCTCTGGTGGCCAACGACGTGTTCGTCGCCTTCGCCGCCGGCAACACCAACCAGAACGTTACCAACCCGGTCGGGGCGGTGGTCAACGTCGCGCCGTGGGTGATGACGGTGGCCAACAGCAGCAACGACCGCGCCGGCCTGTTCAACCTCACTGACTTCAATCCGGGCGGCCCGCAGGACCAGGGCCTGCTGTTCGGCGGCGTGATCCCGGTGCCGCCGGGAGGGCTCACCGCGCCGGTCACCGACACCTCGGCCGCACCGCTCAGCAACGCCCAGGGTTGCAACCCGGGGTTCCCGGCCGACAGCCTCGCCGGACGCATCGCCTTGATCGATCGCGGCACCTGCTCGTTCCGCGACAAGGTGCAGAACGCGCAGGCCGCCGGCGCGGTGGGCGTAATCGTGCGCAACAACGTCGCCGGCTTCCCGATCCCGATGGGTGCGCTCGAGGCCGAGGTCAACCCGCCCGACCCGCCGGCCCCCACCGTGCCGGCCCTGATGATCAGCGATGTGCAGGGCACGGCGGTGCGACAGTTCCTGGCCACCACACCGGGTGCGACCGCGACCATCCCGTTCGGCCGCAATGTGATCATCGATGCCGCTGCCGCGAACCGCCTCAACGCCGGCAGCCTGCGCGGCCCCCTCGCGACCTTGCAACTCGCCAAGCCCAACGTGGCCGCGCCCGGCACGTCGAACTACGACGCCTACCGCGACCCCGAACAGTTCAGCCTGTTGACCGGCACCTCGATGGCGAGCCCGCAGGTAGCGGGCGGCGGCGCCCTGCTGCGCGCCATCCATCCGAACTGGACCGCGATGGAGGTGCACTCCGCGCTGATGCTCACCGCCAGCGGCGCCAACCAGTTCCTCGCCGACGGCACCACGCCCGCCACGGCCGACGACGTGGGCAGCGGCATGATCGACCTGACCAGGGCGGCGCGCGCCGGCTTCGTCCTCAACGAGACGCAGGCCAACTTCCTCGCCGCCAATCCCGCCGCGACGCCGGCTGGCGATCCGCGCACGCTGAATCTCGCCAGCATGCGCAACACGACGTGCGCCGGCGAATGCTCCTGGACCCGCACGCTGCGCAACACCCGCCCGAACGCGGTCACCTGGACGGTCAGCGTGGTCGAGCCGGCCGGCGTGACCCTGATTCCGAGCGCGTCGAGCATCGCCTTCACCGGCAACCTGATGCAGACGCAATCGATCACCGTGCAGGCGCGCATCGCCGAGGGGACGACGATCGCCGCGGCGCGTTTCGGCACCGTGGTGTTCACACCCAGCGACGCGACACTGCCGGTCCTGCGCATGACGGTCACCATCGCCGGCTCCGGCAGCACCGGCATCTTCGCCAACGGCTTCGAGCCCTGAGCGATCGCGGTCCCTGACGCCGCGGCGGCAGGACCGCCGCGGCGTTTTCTTTTCCGGCGCCCGTCGGCGCGGTCCAGCGGCGCGTGTCGGACGCTGGACCCGCGCCCGCGCTCCGCCGGCGCCTGCGGCGGCGAGCCTGTCCCGCAACGCCGCGACCGCATGGGTTGCCCTCGCCGCCGTCCTCCGCATAATGGCGGGTCCCCTGCGCCGCCCCTTCCCCCATGGCCGACCCGATCCGCCCCACCTTCCACGGCTTCGAGACCGTACCGCTGCGCGACTACGCGGAGCGCGCCTACCTCGACTATTCGATGTACGTGGTGCTCGACCGCGCCCTGCCCTTCGTGGGCGACGGGCTCAAGCCGGTGCAGCGGCGCATCGTGTACGCGATGAGTGAACTGGGCCTGGATGCCGGCGCCAAGCCGAAGAAGAGCGCGCGCACCATCGGCGACGTGATCGGCAAGTTCCATCCCCACGGCGACAGCGCGGCCTACGAGGCGCTGGTCCTGATGGCGCAGCCGTTCTCGTACCGCTACCCGCTGGTCGATGGCCAGGGCAACTTCGGCTCGCCCGACGACCCGAAGTCCTTCGCCGCGATGCGCTACACGGAATCGCGGCTGACGCGGTTCTCCGAACTGCTGCTGTCGGAACTCGGCCAGGGCACGGTGGACTGGGCGCCGAACTTCGACGGCACCCTGGAGGAACCCTCGTGGCTGCCGGCGCGCCTGCCGCAGGTGCTGCTCAACGGCACCACCGGCATCGCGGTCGGCATGGCGACCGACATCCCGCCGCACAACCTGCGCGAGGTGGCCGCGGCCTGCATCCGCTTGATCGACGAACCGGACTGCACCGTCAAGGACGTGTGCGAGCACGTCAAGGGCCCGGACTTCCCGACCGAGGCCGAGATCATCACGCCCAAGGCCGAGCTGCGCGCGCTTTACGAGACCGGCAACGGGTCGATCCGCGCCCGCGCCGTTTACCGCCGCGAAGCCAACGACATCGTGATCACCGCGTTGCCGCACCAGGTCTCGCCGTCGAAGATCCAGGAGCAAATCGCGCAGCAGATGCGCGCGAAGAAGCTGCCGATGGTGGAGGACATCCGCGACGAGTCCGACCACCGCGACCCCTGCCGCATCGTGCTGGTGCTGCGCTCCAACCGCGTGGATGCCGAGGAGTTGATGGGGCATCTGTTCGCCACCACCGACCTCGAGAAGTCGTTCCGCGCCAACTTCAACGTGATCGGCCTCGACGGCCGACCGCAGTTGAAGGACCTGAAGACCCTGCTGTCGGAATGGATCACCTTCCGCACCAACACCGTGCAGCGGCGCCTGCAGCACCGGCTGGACAAGGTCGAGAAGCGCCTGCACCTGCTGGAAGGCCTGCGCATCGCCTACCTCAACCTCGACGAGGTGATCCGCATCGTCCGCACCGAGGACGAGCCGAAGGCGAAGCTCATCGCGCGCTTCGCCCTGTCCGAGGTGCAGGCCGAGTACATCCTCGAGACCAAGCTGCGCCAGCTGGCGCGCCTGGAGGAGATGAAGATCCGCGGCGAGATGGACGCGCTCGAGGAAGAGCGCGCGCGGATCAACGTCACGCTCAAGTCGCGCGCCAAGCTGCTCTCGCTGGTCAAGTCGGAGATCAAGGACGACGCCGACAAGTACGGCGACAAGCGCCGCTCGCCGCTGATCGAGCGCGAGGCGGCGGCCGCGCTGTCCGAGGCCGACCTGGTGCCCTCGGAGCCCACGACCGTGGTGCTGTCCGCCAAGGGCTGGGTGCGCGCCGGCAAGGGCCACGACGTGGACGCGGCGGGCCTGTCCTACCGCGAGGGCGATTCGCTGCTGATGGCCGCGCGCGGCAAGACCAACCAGCAGGCGGTGTTCTTCGACTCCGAAGGTCGCGCGTATTCGACCGTCGCGCATTCGCTGCCCTCGGCGCGCGGCCACGGCGAGCCGCTGACCGGCCGCTTCACGCCGCCGGCCGGCGCGCGCTTCGACGCGGTCGCGGTGGCCGACGACGCGGCCAAGATCGTGGTGGCCACCAGCCACGGCTACGGCTTCGTCGCGCCGTTCGAGAGCCTGGTCAGCCGCAACAAGAACGGCAAGCAGGTGGTCTCGCTCACCGACGGCGCGCGCATCCTCGCGCCGGGCATCGCCGCCGACACCGCGCGCGACCGGATCGTGGTCGCCACCACCGCCGGCCATCTGCTGATGTTCTCGGTCGCCGAACTGCCGGAACTCGACAAGGGCAAGGGCAACAAGCTGATCGAGATCCCGAAGAAGGCGCTGGAGAAGGGCGAGGAACTGTGCGCCGGCATCGCGGTGATCCCCGAGGGCGGTGAAGTGGTCGTCTACGCGGGCTCCCGCCACATGACGCTGAAGTGGTCGGACCTGGTCGGCTACGGCGGCGCACGCGCGCAGCGCGGCGGCGTGCTGCCGCGCGGGTTCCAGCGCGTGGAACGGATCGAGGCGGGGTCCCGGGCGTGAACCCTTGCGTCGGCGGCGCACGACGCGTGTGCGCGCGCGTTGCCGCCGCTAGACTTGCGCCGCGGGCGTCCCCTGCGCCCTTGCCCGATCCGCCATGCCCATGACCCGGTCGTCGACGCCGCGCTCGGCGGTGCCCCTGCTGTTCGCCCTGTTGCTGGTCGGCTGCGGGGGGTCGGAGCCCCCTGCACCGCAGCCCGCCGCGCCGCAACCCGCGCGGCCGCCGATCTCGCAGGCCGAAGCGCTGGCCCCGGAGGTCGCGCGGCTGGTGGCGGAAGGCAACGCGGCCTTCGCCGCCTCGCGCTTCGTCGCGCCGCCGGGCGACAACGCGCTGGAGCGCTACATCGCCGCGCTCCAGATCGATCCCGGGCACGTCGGCGCCAAGGAAGCGCTCGTCGAGGTGTTCCCGCTCGGCGTCGCCGCCGCCGAACAGGCGCTGGCCGCGGGCGACCGCACCGAGGCGGCGCGCATCATCGCCCTGCTGCAGCGCGCCTCGCCCGACTCGATCCCGGTGCGCGCGCTGCAGGACCGCATGGCGGGGCGCGCGGTGGGCGCCGCGCCCTGAGCCACCGGCCCGGTCGGTCGCCACGAGGCTGCGCCGTTCGCGGGCCCGCGACGCCGAACGCCCCGCAGGCCGCTCGCTACAGCGCGGACGCCGCCGCCCGCTTTCGCGCCGCGGCCACGAACCTGAATGCGCGGCAAACCAGGCGGGAGGCTTGGGACGCACCGCACACTTCGTCGGCATCCGACCTGTAATCGTTGCGCGTAACAGGGGAAGCAGCGCGGACCAACCCGCGTTCGACGATCTGGAGGACTTTCGCCATGACCGCCTTCCCCCGCACCGCCCAGCGGCTGCTCGCCGCGCTTCTGCTCGGCTTCGCGCTGACCGGCGCCGCCGCGGCCGACACCAACGGCGCATCGACCTACCTGTCGCGCGCCAATGCCGCCTTCGCCGCCGACCGCATGGTCGCGCCGGCCGGCGACAACGCCCTCGAATGGACGCTGGCCGCGCGTGCGGTCGAGCCCGAGAGCGAGCGCGTCCGCGAAGGACTCAATGACCTCTACCCGCTGGTGGTGGTCGCGATCGACCGCGAGATCGCGCGCGGCAACGCTGCCGAGGCGCTGCGCGTGATCGCCCTGCTCGAAGCGGCGATCCCCAATTCGCTGGCCGCGCGCCAGGCCCGCGCCAAGCTCGAAGCCCGCGTCGGCCGCGCCGCGGTGCAGGTGGCGTCGCTCGATACCGCGCGCTGACGCGCGCCAAGGCGCGACCGTACGCCGCCCCGGCGGCGGTCGCGCGACCCGGATAGACTCCCGCCGCGCCGGCATGCCGCCGGCCGACGGGGGAAGGCATCGTGCGAAGCATCGGCCGCTGGGCGGTCCGGATCCTGGTTGCCGGCGTTGCGCTGGGGAAGGCATCGTGCGAAGCATCGGCCGCTGGGCGGTCCGGATCCTGGTTGCCGGCGTTGCGCTGGCGCTGCTGGCCGCCGCGGGCGCCTGGTTCGCGCTGCGGCAGAGCCTGCCCGCCCTCGACGGAACGCGGACGCTGGCCGGTCTCTCGGCGCCGGCACAGGTCGCCCGCGATGCGCTCGGGGTGGCCACCATCGACGCCGCCACGCGCGCGGACGCGATGCGCAGCCTCGGCTTCGTGCACGCGCAGGAACGCTACTTCGAGATGGACCTCGCGCGCCGCGCGGCGGCCGGCGAACTGGCCGCGCTGTTCGGTGCCGCGGCGCTGGACCTCGATCGCGGTCGCCGCTTGCACCGCTTCCGCGCGCGCGCCGGCGCGGTGCTGGCGCGCGCCGAGCCGTCCGCGCGCGCCGATCTCGACGCCTACGTCGCCGGCGTCAACGCCGGCCTCGCCGCGCTCGCGGCGCGCCCTTTCCCCTACCTCCTGCTGCGCCAGGCGCCGCGTCCGTGGACCGCCGAGGACACCGGCCTGGTGGTCTACGCGATGTACCTCGACCTGCAGGACGAGGACAACGCGCACGAGCTCGAGCGCGCACGCATCCTGCGCGACGCCCCGCCCGCGCTGGCCGCGCTGCTGCTCGCCGAGGGCACGACCTGGGACGCGCCGCTCGACGGCGGCAGCGTGCCCGAACCGCCGCTGCCGACGGCCGACGAGGTCGACCTGCGGCGGCTGCCGGCCGACCGCTTCGGCCATGGCGCGGCGGTCGGCGGCGACCTCGGCATCGGCAGCAACAACTTCGCGGTGTCCGGCGCGCTCAGCGACAACGGCGCGGCGCTGGTGGCCGACGACATGCACCTCGGCCTGCGCGTGCCCAACATCTGGTTCCGCGCGCGCCTGCGCTTCCCCGCCGCCGACGGCACGCCGGTCGACGTGCAGGGGGTGACGCTGCCCGGCGTGCCGGGCGTGGTGGTCGGCAGCAACGGCCACGTCGCATGGGGCTTCACCAATTCCTACGGCGACTGGCTGGACTGGATCACCGTGCAGTGGACCGACGGCGCGCAGACCCGCTACCGCGCGCCCGGCGGCGAGGCTGCGGTGGTCGAGCACCGCGAGACGATCGAGGTCGCCGGCGGCGATCCGGTCGAGGTGCTGGTGCGGGAGACCCTCTGGGGCCCGATCGTGCACGAACGCCACGCGCTCGGCAGCCTCGCGCTGGCCTGGACCGCGCACCGGCCGGAAGCGGTGGGCTTCGGGCTGACCGAACTGGAATCGATGCGTGACCTCGATGGCGCGCTGGCGCTGGCCCATCGCGCAGGTTCGCCGGCGCAGAACCTGCTGGTGGGCGACCGCGCGGGGCGCATCGCCTGGACCATCGCGGGCGCGATCCCGCGCCGCGGCACCGCGGACCCGACCGTTCCCGCCGACTGGAGCGCGCCCGATGCAGGCTGGCAGGGCTGGCTCGACCAGGCCGCGCAGCCGCGGATCGTCGACCCACCCGACGGCCGCCTGTGGACCGCGAACGCCCGCGTGGTGTCGGGCGAGGCGCTGCGCCTGATCGGCGACGGCGGCTACGCGCTCGGCGCGCGCGCCGGACAGATCCGCGACGGCCTGCGGGCGCGCGAACGCTTCGCGCCGGCCGACCTGAAGGCGATCCAGCTCGACGATCGCACGCTGTTCCTGCAGCGCTGGTGGGAACTGCTGCGCGCCACTTTGGCGACCGCCGGTGACGACCCCGCGCTGGCCGAACTCGATCGACTGACCGCGACCTTCGATCCGCGCGCCGTGCCCGACGCGGTGGCCTACCGCCTGGTGCGCGGCTTCCGGCTCGCGGTATCGGCAAGCGTGCTCGACGGCCTGGCGGCACCGCTGCGCGGCGCGGCCGATCCCGCCTATCGGCTGCCGTCGCTGCAGCAGGGCGAGGGCGCGGTGTGGCGCATTGTCAGCGCGCGCCCGCCGCACCTGCTGCCGCCGCCGCACGCCGACTGGGACGCCCTGCTGCGCGCCGCGGCGCGGCGCGTGGTCGACGAACTCGGCGGCCAGCGCGGCGGGCTGGCCGCACGCACCTGGGGCGAACGCAACACCACGGCGATCCGCCACCCGCTGTCGCGCGCGGTGCCGGGCCTCGGATGGCTGCTCGATGCACCCGCGCGCGCGCTGCCCGGCGACACCGCGATGCCGCGCGTGCAGGGCCCCTCGTTCGGCGCCTCGCAGCGGATGGTGGTCTCGCCCGGCCACGAGGCTTCGGGCCTGTTCCACATGCCCGGCGGCCAGAGCGGGCATCCGCTGTCGCCGCATTACCTGGCGGGACATGCCGACTGGGAAGCGGGCGCGCCGACGCCGTTCCTGCCCGGCGAAACACGGCACACGCTGGCCCTGGAGCCGGGCGCCGACTGAGCGCGGCACGCCGGCGCGAGAGGAATCCCCGCCGTCGCGCGTCGAACCGCCCGGCCCCCCGGACGGCGATGCCGGATGCGGCGACGCTTGAAGCAATGCAATCGACCCGCGCACCGCACCAGCGGTGCCGCGTCCCGAGCCCGCCGTGGGTGGCGCCCGCCACTGCTGCGACCGCGTGCTTCGGCCCGCACGGCCCGCTGCGGCCGCAGGCTGCCGGGCGAGCCCCGCGCGCAGCCGCCGCCCGGTTCGCCGCTGCCCCGCTGATCCCCGGTGCGGTCGTCGCAACACCGGGCTCAACCATGTCCTCGCTCAGGAGTCCTGCATGCGTCACGTGTTGCCCTGGCTGTTCGCCGTTGCCTCTGTCCTGCCCCTCACCGCTGGCGCCGCGCCGCCGCCGGATGCGATCATCGTCAACGGCACGCCGATGGCGGGCGCCACGCGCGATGCCCTCGCGCAACGCTTCGGCTACACGCCGCGGCCCGGACGCTACTGGTACGACGTCGCGACCGGTGCGTGGGGCCTCGAAGGCCACGGCACGGCCGGCTTCATGATGCCGGGCCTCGCCCTCGGCGGGCCGTTGCGCGCCGATGCCTCGAACGGCCGCACCGGCGTGTTCATCAACGGGCGCGAACTCGCCGACAGCGATGTCGCCGGCCTGTGGTCGCTCGGCATCCCGGCGCAGCGCGGCCGCTGGTGGGTCGACGCCTGGGGCAACGCAGGCCCGGAAGGTTTCCCGGCGACCTTCAATGTGTTCGCCGTCGCGCGCCAGGCCGCGGCCTCGCGCGGCGGCGGCGGCGGCGGCGGCGATTCGATCTGGCGCACCTGGGGCTCGGGCGACAACAAGGGCTCGACCTGGATCGGCAGCGATGGCTCGCTGTCTCACAGCACCACGATCAACGGCAAGACCTACGACTACCACATCGGGGACTGATCCGCCGCCGCGATCGGCGTATCCTCCATCCGCTCCCGTGGAGGACCGCCCATGTCGCTGCTTCGCACCGCTGCCGTCGTCCCGCTGCTGTTCGCATTCGCCGCGCCGGTGGCGGCCGCCGATACGGTGCTCACCGCGGCGCGGCTGCTCGACGTGCGCAGCGGCAAGCTGGTCGACGACCCGCAGGTGCTGGTGCGCGACGGCCGCATCGTCGCGGTCGGCCAGGCCGGCGACGCCGTGCCCGAGGGCGCCACCCGCATCGACCTGCCGGGCAAGACCCTGCTGCCGGGCCTGATCGACATGCACGTGCACATCACCTCCGACCCGCGCTACGGCGGCTACTCGCGCCTCCAGTTCAGCGATGCGTTCTGGTCGGCGATCTCGGTGCCGCAGGCCGAGCGCACCCTGATGGCGGGCTTCACCACGGTGCGCAACGTCGGCGCACAGGCGTGGAACGACGTCGGCCTGCGCGAGGCGATCGACGCCGGCCAGGTGGTGGGTCCGCGGGTGGTCACCGCCGCCTACGGTTTCGGCGCCACCGGCGGGCACTGCGACAGCACCTTCTTCCCGCCGTCGATGGACCAGCGCAACCGCTTCAACGCCGACAGCCCGGACGAGGCGCGCAAGGCGGTGCGCACGCTGCGCAAGTACGGCGCGCAGGTGATCAAGATCTGCGCCACGGGCGGCGTGTTCTCGCGCAACACCGAGCCCGGCCAGCAGCAGATGACCTACGCGGAGATGAAGGCGGTGGTCGACGAAGCCACGATGTGGGGCCTGCGCGTGGCCGCGCACGCGCACGGCACGGCCGGCATCAAGGACGCGATCCGCGCCGGCGTGCACACCATCGAGCACGCCAGCCTGATCGACGAGGAGGGAATTCGGCTTGCGAAGCAACACGGGACGTGGCTTTCCATGGACATCTACAACACTGACTACACGCAATCGGAAGGCCGCAAGAACGGCGTGCTGGAAGACAACCTGCGCAAGGACCGCGAGATCGGCGACCTGCAGCGCGAGAACTTCCGCCGCGCGCACCGCGCCGGGGCCAAGATGGTGTTCGGCAGCGACGCCGGCATCTACCCGCACGGGCAGAACGCGAAGCAGTTCGCGGTGATGGTGAAGTACGGCATGGCGCCCGCCGAGGCGATCCGCGCCGCGACCCTCAACGCCGCCGAGGCGCTGGGTCGCGACGACCTCGGCGCGATCGAGGCCGGGCGGCTGGCCGACCTGGTCGCGGTCGACGGCGACCCGACCGCCGACGTGACGGTGCTGGAGTCGGTGCCGTTCGTGATGAAGGGCGGCGTGGTCTACAAGGGCGAAGGCCGCGCGGTCGACTGAGCGCCCGCGCTTAACCGAGGTAGGAGTCGGGCACCGGCAGCCCCTGCTGCCGGAAGAAGCTGAGTTGGTCGAAGTAGCCGCGCTGGAACACGATCCGGCCGTCGCGCACCTGGAAGAACCCGCAACCGCGCAATCCCTTGGGGTCGCTCCACTCGAGGCACGCCCATTCTCCGGCATCGAGTAGGTTCTCGACGATGCACACCATGGTCGCGCGGCCGAACTCGACCTCGAACATGCGGCGGATCGCGGCGCGCCCGTGCAGCGGGGCCATCACCACCTGGTGGTTCACCGCGTCTTCGGCATACAGCGCGGCCAGCCCCTCGATGTCGGCACGATTGAAGCGCTCGACCCATTCCCGCACGACGTCGACGGCTTTCACGGCACGGCTCCTGCACCCTGGCCCGCGAACCTAGCGCGGCCGCAGCGTGCACGCACGTGCCGGCCGCACGGCGAGAAGACGACCGGCCGCCGTGCGTCGATCGATGGCCCACCGTCGGAACCCCCATGCGACTGCCCACCTGCCTGCTGCTGCTCGCCACCGCCGCGCCTGCGTGGTCCGACTGGCCGCCGCCGGCGCCCGCGACGATCGTGCTGGCCGCGCCCGATGCCAGCGGCACCGGGCGCGCGGGCGACATCGCCCGCGGCGGCGTGCCGCTGCCGCGCGCGGCGGCGGTCGTCGACGCCGTGCGGCTGCGCCTGGTCGACGCCCAGGGCACGGTCGTTCCGGCGCAGTTCCGCGTGCTGGCGCGCTGGAACGCCGCCCGCGACGACACGAGCGCGCCGATCCAGTGGGTGCTGGCCGAGGCGCCCGCACCGGCGGCCGGCGCGAGCCTGCGCCTGCGCACCGATGCGACGCCCGGTCCGACGCCCGCGCCCGCCGTCGCGGTGACCGTGACCCAGGCCGGTGGGCGCTACACGATCGACACCGGCGTCGCGCGTTTCGTGGTCGATCCGGCGGGTGGCGCGCTGTTCGCCGAGGTGCGCGCCGGCGACGGCAGCCTGCTGGCCAGCGGCGCACCGCTGCAGGCCTCGATCGAGGGCGGCACCAGCCACGGGCCGGTGGCGGTGCGGCTGGCGCGCATCGATGCCCAGGGTCCGCTGTCGGCGATGCTCACCGTCGCCTGGAGCCTCGACATGCCGCCGGTCGGCGGGGGCGGCCTGTCGCTGACCCGGCAGTACCGGTTCGACGCCGGCTCGCCGACCGCGATCGTGCGCTCGGCGCTGGCCTGGGAAGGCAACCGCTGCGCCAGCGCGGAGGACCTCACCTGCGCCGCCGGCGTCAACGGCCTGCGCATCGCCAGCGTGCGCGACGCGCTGCTGCCCGCCGCGACAGGCACGCGCAGCGTGCAGGTGCTGGCGGAGTCAGCGCAGGCGCCGCTGTTCGCGAACCTCGCACCGGGCGACACCGCGCACCTGCGCCAGTTGCGGCGCGCGGCGCGCACCGCGCCGCTGGCCTACGACCTCGCGATGCCCAGCATCGCGCGACAGGGCGCGACCGCCGACGGCGGCGCACTGTCGCTGTCGATCGGCGGCAGCAGTGCGATCGGCATCGCGCTGGCGCGCATGGACCACCACGAACCGCAGGCGCTGCGCGTGCTGGCCGACGGGCGCGCGGCGATCGACTGGGTCGATGCGCCCGGCATCTGGATCGGCAACCGTCAGGCGGTGCACGCCACGCTCGCGGTCGCCGCCCTGCCCGCCGCGCCCGCGCCCGCCACGCTGGCGCGTCGGCTGTGGGCGCCGCTCGCGCATCCGCTGCGGCTGTGGGCCGCGCCGGCGCAGTTCGCCGCCTCCGAGGCGGTGCCGGAGTTCCCGCTCGGCCCCTTGCCGGCGGCCTACGCGCGCTACGACGCGGTGGTCGAACGCATGCTCGCCAGCACGCGTTCGCGCTTCGACGCGCTCGGCCTGCGCGGCCTGATGACCAGCGGCCTGTGGCCGTCCGACTGGGGCACGCCCAACGATGCACCGCCCGACTGCGGCGGCAACGACCCCACGCCGGCCGACGACTGGGACGACGCGTACTGGTGCGCGTCGTGGACCGATTACCACAACACCGCGATGGTCGGCACGCTGGCCGCGCTGCGCGCCGGCGACCCGGCCTGGTTCGAGCAGGTGTCGGTGCCGGCCGCGCAGCGCATGCTGCACACGCAGATCATGCAGTGCGCGCCGTCCGACCCGTGGTTCTACTGCGCGCAGGCGCCGGCCGGCGGCGGCGGCTATCGCAGCAACTTCAACTCCTCGCACGGCTACTTCGAGAACCTGCTGCTTTACCACTTCCTGACCGGCGACCCGTGGGTGCTGGACACCCTGGCGCGCGGTGCGTCGTCGATGCGCGCCTACCTGTGCGCTTCGCGCGGCGGCTCGCCGCCGGGCGCGATGTGCGCGCCGACCACGCCCGGCGCCGACGACTTCGTGCAGTTGAACGATCGCGCGGCCAGCCAGTGGTACGAGGTGTTCCGCGTGCTCGGGCAGACCGTGGATGCGAGCTACCTCGACGACTGGCGCGGCAACATCGCGCGCTGGCTGAGCCTGCACTGGGCGCAGGGCACGGATGCGCAGGGCCGGCGGCTGGGCTTCATCGTGCAGTCGGGCGTCGGCAACGGGCTGTCGATCCTCGCCCCCGGCGCCTACACGACTTCGCAGTTGTGGATGGCTTCGGCCTACGACTTCGAGCAACTGGCGCGGCTGCGGGTCGTCACGCAGGACGCGCCGCTCGGCGTGCCGGCCCTGTCGCCTTCGACCGTGGTCGCCGACTGGGGCCGCACGCTTTCGCGCACCGCAAGCCTGCTGCCGGGCAACGGCACTGCGGCCGGCACCTGGCCCAACACGCTCGACTTCGCGTGGTCGGGCGCGCGGCTCGGCGGCAGCATCAGCGGCGTGGCGCCGGGCTGGTCGCCGGGCGCGATGCCGATTCCCTGCTTCGACGATTGCCTGTACGACACCGGCAAGGCCTTCATGACTGCGGCGCTGGCGCGCGCGGCGGACTTCAGCGCCGAGCCGGCGCTGCGCGCGGTGGCCGACGACTTCGTGCGGCACGCGCTGGCACGCGCAGCGTCCGCCGACCTGCCGCTGGGCAAGCAGGGCGGCGAGTTCATGGTGCGCCTGCCCTCGGCGATCGCGCGACTCTCGCAGCAGGCCGCGCCGCCGGTGCTGTTCGCCGACGGCTTCGAGTAAGCCCGAACGAGGTCAACGCGCTGCCGAGGCCGGCTCGAACCCGTCGCCGAACAGCGCCGCGGGCTCGAGCTGCTGGCGGATCCAGGTCCGCGCCTCGGCCGCGGCCGCGCCGCCGGGCGGCACGTGGCCGAGGCCGCTGATCTCGCGATAGGTGGTGGCCACGCCGGCCAGCGACAGCGCATCGCGCAGCCGGCGCGACTGGGCGAGCGGCACCGTCAGGTCCGCCGTGCCGTGCAGCAGGAACACCGGCGGATCGGCGACGTCGACGTGGGTGAGCGGGCTCGCCGACTGTGCCAGGGCCAAGCGCGCGGGCCACGGTGGATCGGGATTGGCGGCGTTGGCGCGCAGCACCCCCATGCCCTCGCCCGCGCCGCCGAAGGCGAGCATGCGCGCGTGCGGCTGGCCGGGCCCATCGACCACCGCCACCAGATCGGGACGATTGGTCGGCGGCGTGGCGAAATCGGGACCGAGGTTGAGCAGGTCGGTCGGCGGGTAGTAGGCGACCACGGCGGCCACCCGGCTGTCGACGCCCGGATGCGGGCCGACGCTGCCTTCGAGGTCGGCCGAGCCGCCGCTGAGCGCCACCGTGGTCGCGAGGTGCGCGCCCGCGCTCTGGCCCCAGGCGCCGATGCGCATGCCATCGATGCCCAGCGTGGCCGCATTGGCGCGCAGCCAGCGCACCGCAGCCTTGAGGTCGTGGATCTGCGCGGGCCAGGTTGCCCCGTTGGCATTCGCGCAGTCGGGCGTGGTGGAGGTCAGGCGGTAGGACACGGCCGCGATCGCGAGCCCATCGGCCTGCAGCGGGGCGACGTCGGCCGGCAGCGGCGTGCGCGCCCCGGCGCACCAGCCACCGCCATGCACCCACAGCACCACCGCCGGCGGCGTCGCCGCGGGCGCCGGGCGGAACAGGTCGAGCCGCAGGCGCTGGCCGTCGACCAGCGCGTACTCGAGGTTGGGCAGCACGTCCTGCGCCGCCGTCGGCCCGGCCGCGAGCGCGGCGACGGCGAGTGCAAGGCGAGTGGACAAACGGGTCAGTCGCATCGGCAAGGCCTCCACGGGCAGGATGGCGAACCCTGCATCGACGCAGCGTCGTCGGCCCTTTCTCACCGTCCGGCCGCGGCCGGGCTGGCCCGGGGACGGGGCAGCCGGCACACTCGCGGCATGCCGCCCGGCGATTCCCGCATCGAAGCCCTGCTGCGCACCCACGAGCCGCGCCTGCGGGCGCTGTTCGCGCGCCATCTGGGCGGGCGCCCGGGCATCGACCTCGACGACCTGGTGCAGGAGGCGCGCATCCGCCTGTGGAAGGCGCTCGAGCGCGAGAAGAACGTCGACGCCCTCGCGTCCTACATCCAGCGCGTGGTCACCTCGGTGGTGGTCGACGCCCTGCGCCGGAAGGCGGCGCGACCCGAGGACACGGTGGAGGAACCGCTGATGGCAGCCGCGGCGCAGGAATCCGGCGCACCCGAGGACACGCTGGCACATGCCCAGCGCGCGGCCGCGCTGCGCGAGGCGCTGGCGCGCATCCCCGAACGGCGGCGGCGCCCGGCGGCACTGCTGCTGCAGGGCTTCTCGACGCCGGAGATCGCGCGCCTCTTGGACACCACGGAAGCCACGGTGCGCAACCTCGCCTACCGCGGGGTGGACGATCTGAAGGCCCTGCTCGGCGGCGGCGCGCCGGCGGAGATGGTCGATGACTGATCCCGACCTGTCCGCCCTGCTGCGCGCGGCGCAGCCCGACTGCCCGGCGGGCGGGCGCGACTGCCCCGACGCGGACACGCTGGCCGCGCTCGCCGCGGGCACGCTCGACCCGATGCGCCGCGATGCCGTACTCGACCGCGTGGCGACCTGCGCATCGTGTGCCGATGCCCTGCGGGTGGCGCTCGACGCCGAGGCCTTCGCCCGCGACCTCGCGCGCGACGCACTCGCGCAGCCGACACCACTGCCGCGGGCGCGGCCGCGCCGGCCGCCCGCGGTGTTCGCGCTGGCCGCCAGCGTGCTGGTGATGGTCGGCGCCGGCGCCCTGCTGCTGCGCACGCCGACGCCAGACGCGGTGCGCGGGACCGTGGTGGCGGCGCTCGAACCGGTCGACGGCGCGCGGCTCGCGGCCGTGCCACCGCGCCTCGCCTGGGCCTGCGATGCCGCGCGCTCGGCCAGCGTCGAGATCCTCGACGCCACCGGCGAGGTCGCCTGGCGCGGGCCCGCGACCGAATGCGCGCTCGACCTGCCGGACGAGGCACGCGCACGGCTCGGCACCGGCGACTGGATGTGGCTGGTGCGCGCGCCCGACGGCACGCCGCTGGCCGGCCCGTGGCGGTTCCGCATCGACTGACGCATGCGCGCGCTGCTGCTGGCCCTCGCGGTGTGGTGCGCGCTGGCGCCGTCCGCGTCCGCGCGACAGTGGGTCGTCGACGTGCCGCCGCGGATCGCCGCCCGCGGCGTCGACCTGCGCCCCGGCGATGCCCTCGACCGCGCCGGCGGCGGACTCGACGGCGCCACCCTGCGCCGGCTGGAAGTCGAGCAGGCCGACCACGCGGCGGTGCCGCTGCAGCGGATCCGTGCCGGCAGCGCGTCGACGATCGAACTGCCGGTGGGCTCGTGGGACCTCGAGACGCTGCCGCGCACCGACGCCGGCGACGTGCCGTCGCTGCTCGCCGCGCGCAGCGCGCGCGACTGGCCACGCGCGCTCACCGCGCTCGATGCCTGGCTCGCCGCCCAGCGCGACCCCGCGGCGCGCGCCGAGGGCAACCTGTTGCGCGCACGCTGGCTCGCGCTGGCGGGCGACTGGCCGGCGGCCGATGCGGCGCTGGAGGCGGCGATCGCGCTGGCGCCCGCCGCGGCGGCGGATTTCATCGAATCGCACCTGCGCACGCTCGACCGCCGCAGCGATCGGCGCGCCGGGCTCGCGCTGGCCGA